>NZ_CP127162.1:3987500-4232500 GCF_030263935.1 Paenibacillus polygoni
CTTGATGCTTGATTATTATTGCTTGGCGCTTTATTTCGCTTATTTGAAGATACCGCTGCTTTTTTCACTTTATTAGATTTGGTAACTGCTTTACTTTTCTGGATCGCCTTCTCTTCTTCTAATATAGGGAGCTGATTAAGTCCGTTTAAATCAACAATCGGTTCCTGTGGCAACTCAGCACTATTCTGTCCACTAGTTTGAATCGTCTCTGCTTGGAAAGATGTCTGCCCATAATCGTTTTGATAATTAGGATTATAATAGGGCGGCTGAACTCCATATTCAGTTGGTCTGAAATAATTTGTGTACTGCGGGTTGTGACCGTAGGCTTGTGGATGCAGCATAGGCTGAGCATTTTGGGCTGTTGCCGCTTTCCAGTCCGCTTCTGCTTGCATATAACTATATGGTAATGGTTTAGTATGACCGCATCCGCAATCTCCTCCATAAGAAGGAACGTCAACAAGAGCATAATTTACAATGTAACCACCCTGTTCATAAGTGGTATGTGGTTGCTGACCTACTTCTCCACCTTTCCCTGACTGATAAGGTGTGTTCTGAACACTCTGCGGGAACTGGTTATACGGCAGCGGCTGAGGATAATCTTGCTTTTTATCATTTACATATCCATATTCCAGAGGTTGTTGATACGGGTTTTGATATCCCTGGTACCCTGCATTTCCCCCGTACATTCCTTTATCATATGCTGGGTATTGATAAGGATTCATGTACTCACTCTTGCAATCCTCTTTTTTTGAATAATACTCTTCTTTCTTAGGTTCGTACTCTGGTTTTTTCAATGGCGGTATTGGAACAGGTATCGGAACAGGCAGTGGTGCAGGTTTGATCATCTCTGGTTTAGGTACGGGTAGAGGCAGCGGCTTAGAAGGTGGAGGAGCTATTGGTTTTACTTCTGGTTTAGGAATAGGTTCAAGAATTGGTTTTTTGACTTCTTCTTTGGGTAGTTCTGGTTTTGGTATCGGTTTTGTCATTTCCTCTTTTGGCGGAATCGGTTTTGGTTTAGGGATCTCTGCTTTCGGAGGCTTCGGCTTTGTTATTTCAGCTTTTGGGAGCACAGGCATTTCCGGCATCTCTGGTAGCTCTGGAAGCTGCGGATAGTTGGGCATAGGAGCGGTATTCTTTTTCCCTGCATGCCCCTGGATAACGGTTGCTGGTGTACCCGAAGTTCCCTCTTGCAAAATTTCTGTTGTTATAACTTTCGGTGTACTGCTAGATCCAGATGGAATAAACACCGTTTCTCCGACAATCAGTGCATTCG
This sequence comes from Paenibacillus polygoni, assembly GCF_030263935.1. Classification (NCBI taxonomy): domain Bacteria; kingdom Bacillati; phylum Bacillota; class Bacilli; order Caryophanales; family Paenibacillaceae; genus Paenibacillus; species Paenibacillus polygoni. The sequence continues at coordinate 3,988,774 of NZ_CP127162.1, forward strand.
GATTCTTTAACTGCGGATTTGCAGCAATCATATCTTGAAGCGAAACGCCCCAGGCTTTAGAAAGCTTCCATAATGAATCTCCTTGAACTACCTTGTGCTGATGCAAAATCGATCCGCCCGGTTGCGTCGCGACGGGGGCAGAAGGGATTTTCACCTTCATACCAACGGTTAATTGATTAGGATTTGCAATCTCTGGGTTTGCACTAATGATTTTTTCAAGCGACACATTATATTTCTTGGACAAGAAATACAGGGTATCTCCTTCTTTTACAATGTGTATTCTCACGGGTTCATAACCTCCTTACAATCTTCAGGCATGACATTCGCCCTTTCTTTCGTTACTCTCATCCTATGCAGGACTTTTGACATTGACATCACTTCTCGCAAAAAAAACCTCATTCAGCAAAAATCTCTCTTGAGAGATAGGTTGCTAAATGAGGTTTAAGGCGGCTATGTAACACAATTACATATTCTTGAGTTTTTTATGAGATGCAATAAGCAGCTATCTCCAGAATTATTCTTCCTTGTATATGTAGCAAGGATAGGAGCCAAGTACACGCACTTGGCAACCAAGCGCCTCGATTTCCGCAAATGCAGCTGGAAGCAACGCAGAATCGACTGATTCCAGTACATCAATATAAAAATGATAATTACCCAATCTTTTTTTCGTAGGTCTGGATTCGATCCGTGATAAATTTAATTTGCGCCAAGCAAAGGCGGATAAGACCTGATGAAGCGCCCCTGCGAAATCCTCTGGAGGAGTAACTAAAATACTGGTCTTCATATGATCGGCTTCTCTATCTAACCGGATAGGTTCACGCCCAATCAGCACAAACCGGGTATAGTTATTATCATGATCTGTGACCCGCTCAGCCATCAGATCAAGACCATGTTTTTGCGCTGCAAGACGTGTAGCAATGGCCGCCCAGCCTTTTCCCGGATTTTTCTTCACAATCTCCGCTGCTTCCGCCGTACTTCCGACGCTCTCAAGTTCTGCTTGAGGTGCATAGGTACGGATAAACTGCAGACACTGCGGGATTGCTACGGGATGAGACATAATTTTCTGAATACGTGTGAAATCAATCTCATCTCTGTCATTCAGAAATTCGGATTGATCCCCGATCAAATTCTGTATAGAAGGATATACCCACTCACATTGCATGGGAATATCCACTTCATGTATTAACCAATCCATATGTAGACTTACGGAACCATCTATTGTATTCTCCACTGGAATAACACTGTAATTACTATCCCCTCGGTCTGTGGATCGAAATACATCGGAGATTAACTTGTAATGAATACCTTTATAGGACTCGCCCCTAAACAAAAAATCGAGCGCTTCATGGGATACTGTACCTTCTGGCAATAGTGCAACTCGTTTCATGCTTTAACTTCCCCTTTTAACATGTCCAAAAATGAGTCTGTGTGCATTTTTGTTATTATTTGCACTCCGCTATGATCCGGTTGGAGCCATAGGGTATCTGCCTCAAGGCCATGTGATTTCATCGTTTGCAGCATATAATTCTCGAGTTCATGCTTCTGATCTTCCTCTCTATGCACAAGCGCAAGCACAGTAGGCCCCGCTCCACTAAGCGATGCTCCAAGCGCCCCCCTCAGAGGAGCTTGTTCCAAAATTTCCGCCATCCCAGGTACAAGTTCTGCACGATAAGGCTGATGGAGCCTATCTCTCATTGCAGCAGCGAGCAAATCATAGCGCCCAGCTGCCACCGCTCCAACTAAAAGAGAAGATCTGCTAATGTTATAGACCGCATCCTGAAGGGAAAGAACTTTGGGTAATGCTTCACGCGCTTTGCTTGTTGATAACTGAAAATGCGGAATCACTGCTAGAATTTCTAATTCTTTTGGAGGATCAATCTTCACATAATGAGCATTATCCCCATCCCAAGCTGTAGCAACAAAACCACCAAATAGCGAGGCACCGACATTGTCGGGATGTTTCTCTATTTGCGTAGCTAACGTAAATAATCGATCCTTTGATAAAGGAGAGCCAATAAGTTCGTTTGCAGCTACAAGGGCACCGATAATAGCAGAAGCACTGCTCCCAAGCCCGCGTGTAAGCGGGACCTCAGAATACATAGATATAGAAAGTTCGGGAATTTCCACTCCTGCTTCTTCAAATACACGCTGTGCTACTTTATAGATTAGGTTTGATTTATCCGTTGGAATTCCGTCCAGGTGTTCACCATGCAAAACGATGCAAGTCTCTTCCGCTTGCTGCATCTCTATATAGGAATACAAGGTGAGTGCCATTCCCAAAGAATCAAAACCGGGTCCTAAATTCGCTGTGCTGGCCGGGACCTTCACTCTTACGATGTTGTTCATAATTCGTACTTCCCCTCCAAGTCATCCGTTAATGAGTTCAGCCTTCTACGCGGTACACGCTCTTTACTTTACGAATTACATCAAGCGATTCAAAATGCTTACGCACTTTCTCCATGTTGGCTTTACTTGCATCATGTGTCACGATAATAATCTCTGCATCCGGATTAAATTCGTTTGGCTGTTGTACGACCGATGCAAGACTCACGTTGTATTCCGCAAATATTTGAGTGATCTGAGCGAGAACGCCTGCCTTATCATCCACATGAAGCAAAAGGAAATATTTATACTTAATTTCTTCATCGCTAATTAGTCTCTTCTCTTTGTAAGGAGCAATTGCTTTCAGTCCGCTGACACCAAGCTTCACGTTACGAATAACGGATACAAGGTCAGCTACAACAGAAGTAGCTGTAGGCATCTCTCCTGCTCCCGCTCCGTAAAACATTGTCTCTCCAACCGCTTCTCCATGCACGTAAACGGCATTGAACACTCCATTGACTGAAGCAATCGGATGCTTTTTCTTTACCATAGTCGGTTGAACACTAATTGTGATTTGGTCGTCTTGACGCTCTGCAATACCTAGCAGCTTCATTTCATAACCGAGACGCCTTGCATAACTGATATCCTCTTTTGTAACAGAAGAGATTCCGCTGACAGATACGTCGCGAAGTTCCACATTCGTATGGAACCCTAGTGTAGCCAGAATTGCCATCTTACGTGCTGCATCAAGCCCTTCTACATCAGAAGTCGGATCTGCTTCTGCATATCCAAGTTCCTGTGCTTCTTTTAAAACTTCCTCATAAGAAACGCCTTCTTGGCTCATTTTTGTCAAAATGTAATTGGTTGTTCCGTTCACGATTCCCATAATTTTAGTAATACGATCAGAGGAGAATCCTTCAATTAACGTACGGATGATAGGAATCCCGCCGGCCACACTAGCCTCGTAATATACGTCACAGCGTTTTTCTGCTGCTTTGGCTAAGATTTCCGAACCATAAAGTGCCATAAGATCCTTATTGGCAGTTACAATATGTTTTCCTCGCTCAAGGGCTTCTAAAATATACTCTTTCGTCTGATCCACTCCGCCCATGACTTCCACTATGACATCAATATCCGGATGACGAATCACTTCCCAGGGATCTTCTGTTAATTTATCGGAATCAACATTGATATTACGGGCTTTTTCTGTATTTTTTACAGCAATCTTCTCGATCACAATCGGTGATCCAACCTGACTGCTAAGATCCTCCTGATTCCCTTCCACGATGCGAACCACACCAGTTCCTACAGTCCCCAAACCAAGCAAACCTACTTTAATTGGTTTCATATCATTCATCCCCTAATGTACGATTTAGTGTTTCTCCTCTAACCCTGGCCAATTAGTCTTGTACGTTTCACTCCATGCAAATTTTCAAGTTGGTCCAACATTTCGCCGATTTCTTCGGTTATATGTGAGATTTCCACAGAGATTACTACATTCGCCCTCCCTTGAAGCGGAAGACTTTGATGTATTGTAAGTACATTCCCTCCACATGCTGCCACTAAAGACAGTACTTGAGAAAGCATACCTGATTCATGCTCCAAGTCAATAGAAATGGTGACAATCCTTTCTTTCTCTAGCTGATTAACGAGATGAATTCCATCCTTATATTTGTAAAATGCACTTCGGCTAAGGCCTACCCGCTCCGCTGCCTCATGCACTGTTTTCACTTCACCTGTCGCAAGCAGCTGCTTCACTTGCATGGTCTTTACGACAGCTTCTGGTAAAATATCTTCCCTAACTAAGTAGTAACGCTCTTTCAAAACGTCCTCTCCTCAAAGACTATTGTATTCATATAGTGGACATTATATAGGATAGTAACGAAAAGGGCAATAGACAGAGGGAAGGAAGATAGTAAAAAAAGCGGATACCCACTATTAGGATATCCGCTTTATTATGTCTTTTTTGCGCTGTTTTAAAAGTAACTGCTGCTCTCAACAAACTCAAATTCAAAATCAGCAATACGAACAATCGTACCATCTTTCGCACCACGTTTACGAAGCTCATCATCTACACCCATGTAACGGAGAGTACGAGCCAACTTCATAATGGCCTCATGTGAATTCAGCTGCATTCGTTTCATCATACGCTCAATCTTCGCACTGTGTACAACAAACATCTCATTTTCACGGACAATGGTAAACCCTTCATCTTCCGCTTTTTCAAGTTTGTAGACTTTACGCTCATTCACTTCAGCAACTTCTTCCACAACCAGTTCTTCTGGAATGGAATCGAGCAGATCTGCTGCTTTATAGAGAAGTTCTTTAATTCCTTGTCTTGTTAAGGATGAGATTGGTAAGATCTCTATGTCTGGACGAACTTCTTTGACTTTTTTCGTAAAGGCAGCCAGGTTCTCTTCCGATTCAGGCATGTCCATCTTGTTAGCTGCAACAATTTGCGGTCTGGACATCAGTTTTTCATTATATTGACGCAGCTCATCATTAATTTTAACCCAATCTTCAAAAGGATCTCTTCCTTCCGATCCACTCATATCCACGACATGAATAATGACGCGAGTCCGCTCGACATGTCTTAAAAATTCGTGACCCAGGCCAACTCCTTCACTCGCTCCTTCAATGAGACCAGGCAAATCTGCCATAACGAAGCTTCGTCCTTCTCCTACTTCAACCACACCTAAATTCGGCGTAATGGTGGTAAAATGATAGGCTCCGATTTTGGGTTTTGCTCCAGAAACAACGGACAGCAACGTGGATTTACCTACGCTCGGAAATCCTACCAGCCCTACATCGGCCATTACTTTCATCTCAAGAACAATATAACGCTCTTCGCCCTCTTCCCCATTCTCCGCAAGTTCTGGAGCCGGATTTTTAGGCGTTGCAAAACGGATATTTCCTCTTCCTCCGCGGCCCCCGCGAGCAATGACAACTTGCTGACCATGGCGCGTCAGATCTGCGAGTATTTCCCCGGTATCTTCATCCGTCACAACCGTACCTGGAGGAATTCGAACAATCATATCCTCTGCATTGGCACCGTGCTGACTTTTGTTACGACCTTTTTCACCGCGTTTTGCTTTGAAGTGGCGCTGATAACGAAAGTCCATGAGTGTTCTAAGACCTTCATCAACTCGGAAAATAACGCTGCCGCCTCTTCCTCCATCGCCGCCTGCAGGTCCACCCTCTGGTACATACTTCTCACGTCTAAAAGAGACAAGACCGTCTCCTCCGTCGCCGCCTTTTACATATATCTTCGCTTTATCTACAAACATAACTGCTCCTTCCTCATATACCGCAAGTCACACGAAACTGGAATAATGCATGCTCTTCCGCTGCCTGTTCCGCTTTGACTTTTACTTTAATTCCTTGCTTTATGGTAAACAAATTACTCCACGCTTCGGTCTCAGGCGATACCTTCTCTCCTTCAAAACGCACGATGATATCACCTTGATCCTGATGAAAAAGTATCATCAGCTTGCGGATCTCTCCCCAAGACGATCGGCTACTGAATTGATAAGCTCTGACCGTATCTGCAATCGCCCCTGTCAATATCTCACCGTCCTCGGGAGAAATCAAGGTGTCTAGTCGCAAGCCTTCTTCAACTTCAATATGAAGCTCTAGGGAGCTGCCACTCGTTCTGTACGATTGCAAATAAAAAACAAGAGAAGATATGCCGAGTTTGGAGATTTTACTTTCTTCCGTTGTTCTCTCTTTTATTCTTTCCACAACTTGTATCGATTTATCAGCTTTACCTAAACGAATATATCCATACAATACTTGCAGATCATTCATCCAGTCATGTCTGTGATGGTTTAATGTTGCTATGGCAGCATTCTCCATCCTCTGTGTAATATGCCTGCGCTGTTCCTCAAGTTGCTTGTCCATCCTTTTACATATGAATACAAAGACAAGAGTGATCCATATGCTAAGCAACAAACATGAAATCAAACTCTTCGAGATGATTACCACTACTAACGGAATTAGAATTGAGGTTATGGCCGCATAGGGAACTTTTTTCCAGGAATTCATAACTTCTCCCCGTTCTTCGAATCTAGTCAGCCTGTCTTCAGGCTATACAGGCAGTATATCACACACAATGTTATCAGACAGTAACACGGTATAAAAAAAGCCTTCGGCAAACATGCCGAAGGCTCCTTAGGCTTAAATGCCTTATTACGCTTCTACTGCAGCTGCTACAGGAGCAACATCAACAGGGTAGACGCTCACTTTTTTACGATCGCGGCCCAAACGTTCAAATTTAACAACGCCTTCCACTTTCGCAAACAAAGTATCATCTTTACCGATACCTACGTTCGTACCTGGGTGAATTTTCGTTCCACGTTGACGAACAAGGATGCTGCCACCACTAACTGTTTGACCGTCTGCACGTTTAACACCAAGACGTTTAGAGTGGGAATCACGACCGTTCTTTGTGGAACCTACCCCTTTTTTGGATGCGAATAACTGAAGATCCAATTTTAACATTGTAGTCTACCTCCTTCTTTAGTTATTATGCTGCTTTATCTGAATATACTCACCGTATGAATCGACAATTGAATTCAGCATTACCACAAGTGATTCAAGCAGCAGCTGTACCTGAGGATAGATATTGTCTTGAATTCCGGAAGGAAGATAAGCACTAAGAAAACCATGCTCCATTTCCGCATCAAGTTGAACACCTGTAAGGGCCTCAATTGAATTCACGGCACCCACGGTTACGGCAGATACACCCGCACATACAATATCTTCACCGGCTTTTGCATAATTCGCATGGCCTTTCACTGAAAAACCACGAATACTGCCATCACTAAGACGAAAAATGTGTACAGTAATCACTGTTCCACCTTCTTACGCTTGGATTTTGCCGATTGTTACTTTAGTGTAAGGTTGACGATGACCTTGTTTTACACGGTAGTTCTTTTTAGGTTTGTATTTGTAGATAACAACCTTTTGACCTTTGCCATGTTTTTCAACAGTCGCTGTTACAGTTGCGCCGGCTACTACCGGAGTACCTGCAGTCAAACCATTTTCACTGGAAACAGCCAAAACACGGTCAAACGTTACAGTTTCACCATCAGCTGCGTTCAATTTCTCGATGAAAAGAACATCGCCTTCTTGAACTTTGTATTGTTTACCACCAGTTTCAATAATTGCGTACATTTGCTTGCACCTCCTCATGTCTCAGACTCGCCTAATCCAGGTGACTGCACGTCCATACGGAGTGTAGTACTTCAACCTGATCGGAGCGGTTGCAGCATGTGCAGCAATGAATACTAAACACATACTTTGTGATTATAACAGATCCAATTAGAAAAATCAATAATTTCTCTAAACCTTCTAGTCGATAAAAAGTGTACTTTCTTCTCTTACTTTTTTGCGTGTTAACTCAAGTAACCCAAGTCTTGTCCATCCAATGACTACGGATTTTGTTCGATCTTTCTTAATTTCTACCTCAAGAGTCCGTAAGACCCTGCTACGGTTCTCTTCCTTCTCCATATCAATAAAATCAATAATGATAATTCCACCGATATCTCGAAGACGAATAAGCCTAGCGATCTCCGCTGCGGCTTGGAGGTTTGTTGCGGTTACTGTCTCCTCAAGATTTCGTCCGCCAATATACTTTCCTGTATTGACATCAATTACGGTGAGAGCTTCCGTATGATCGATAACTACATACCCTCCACCGCCAAGCCAAACTTTCCGCTTAAAATCTTTCTCCAGCTGTTCTTGAACACCGTAAGCTTCAAACACAGTTTGATTTCCTTGATAGACATGAATTTTCGGAATTTCACTATATACCATTTCCAAAAAATATGCTGCAGCCTCTTTAGCTCTTTGCTCATCGTCGATGACAAATTCATCGCCGCCTTCTGTATAGCTGTCACGTATAAATCGCTGCACAATACTTAAGTCCCGATGAAGCAAACGCGGAGCGCTGCATGTCTCTGCTTTGAACTGAATCCTTTCCCATTGTTTACGGAGCTGAATCAAATCTCCATCAATGGATTCCAAACTTTCTGATTCTGATACGGTGCGAATGATCATGCCTTCTTTTTCTGTTCTGCACTTTTCACTCATGATCTTTAACCGGTTTCGTTCACTTTCTTTAGCAATTCTTTTGGAAACAGCGACGTATCCAGCGAGCGGCATGTATACAATGTAGCGCCCAGGGAGTGCATAATGTGTCGTTACCCTGGCTCCCTTGCCTCCTACGGGTTCTTTGAAGACCTGCACGATGATCTCCTGACCAACATGAAGTAGTTCCGTAATCGAAGGTTTGACCTCGGGCTGCTTATCCAAATGCGGGTGTAATACATCATCAATGTATAGAAAGGCGTTTTTTTTCTGGCCAATATCCACAAAGGCAGCTTGCATACCTGGTAATACATTGACCACCCGTCCTTTAAAAAAAGACCCGAGTAATCCACGTTCCCCTGTCCGTTCTGCTGCGTACTCAACTACCTTGCCTCTCTCCAAAAGTGCCATTTGCGTTATGTTCGGTTGGCATTGTACAATCATTTGTTTCATGGCTTCACCTCTAGAGACTTTTAAAAAAGGAAAATAATAGCGACTGAACGTTCACTTATTTTGTAAATTACCCCTTTTTCTCGAAATATGACTCAATAATGCGCTGTTCCGGCAAAATACCTATGATCTTGCCCCTAGCATTCATGACATAGATCATATGATATTTCTCTCTCTTAAATAAACGCAAGATTGTATCTAAAGGTTTCGCAGGTATCGAAATTATTGGCTGTGCAAGACTAGCAGAGGATAAATGATAAGCAAATAACTTATCTCTATTAACTAAAAACCGAACAAATCGGTAAGGAATATTGCGATAATCTTCGATCCCCGAATAGAGTAAAAAGCATCCCATCAGCAGGATATTTAATTCTATTTTACCTGACTCCTTCATAATAAGCGGGGACAACGAGATAATAATCATGACGACACTAGCGACAATGCTGAGCCTGTAAGTAATAACGAGTGTTTTGTAATAAGGAAGAAATAAACTGATCAAAGCCTGAGCGATTTTCCCTCCGTCAAGCGGAAGAATAGGGAGAAGATTAAACAAGGCAATGATCGCATTCGCCTGAATAAAATAAATCAAAAACTCTCCATCCCACCAGTGTAGGCTGAGCATTCCAACTGCTGCTCCCATCATAATTACATTCTGAAGAGGTCCGGCTAGTGAAATGAGGATTTCTTTTGCCGCTGTTAAATCACCTCTGTCCTCAATGACAGCAACACCGCCAAACGGCAGCATCTGGATAGATCTTACCTGAATACCGAGAAGTGCTGCTGCTGATGCATGTCCTAATTCATGAATAAACACAATCACAAATAAAGTGATGAGTTCAATAAACTGTCCCGTGGCAACAGACAGCATCATTAGGAGAACGAATACCGGATGCATGGACAGCTGAACACCCATCACATTAATCAAATGATATCACTTCCGTCGGATCAATATAGGTGTCTCCTTCTTTCAGTGCAAAATAGAAAGTTTGATCCTGCTTCGAAGTACTTGCCGGGATTTGACCTATGAGATCTCCCTCTTCGACCCAAGAACCCACGGTTAACTTGGTTTCTTCCAGACGACCATAAATACCAGTAAGTGTTGCTGTGTGCTGAATGACGATCGTAGTTCCCGCCTCGGGACTGTTACTGACTTCAATAACCCGTCCTGCATCCATACTTTGTACTTGCTGAATTCCTCCCCCATTCGAATCGGGTACAATCTCAATCCCCTTCATCGTAATCGCAAACGGCTGCGCAATGGTTCCCTGTATCGGGGCCATATATTTGCGCGAGGCAGAAACTTTTAGCGGGGATGGATCATCATTTTGAAAGATCGGAAGAAAAGAAGGAGCGCCTCCAAAGTGTTCTGTATACCATACTGCAGCTGAAGAAAAATCCATCTCGCGGTGGAGACTATCAGCAATAAACAGTTTGGCTGGCTGTAGAAAAGAAACATCCCACTTGAATGCTCCCATGACTGCTCCAAATAATATCACACTGACAGCAAGCCTCCTTACAAAACCTCTCCTAAATCCACCAGAACGGACGGGAGGACTTTCTTCAGGCAGTTCACCCCAGCCTCGATATCCCTGTTTCCATAGAATTTCCGGGTCCCGTTCTTCCTCTGTTTGATCTGTTTGATCTATTCGCTCATATGGGAAAAGCCGCTCAGCCGGCTGTTCAAAAGGCTGCTGTTTCTGCTGCAATCCTTGTCCTGTTAATTCAAACCCCAGTAAATTCTTTTCCGGATGGCTTGTCTCGGATTCAAGAAGCTCCCTAATGCGTTCTTTTCTTCGTTCTTTTATATTTTGTTTGATATCCATATTCAGTCCTCCTAGTGAGGTATACTTCCACTATTTGATTTTATGAGCTGGAACAGATGAATATGAACAAGCCTTCTTTTTATATCAAAAAAAGGCACTAGAGCTTTTAAGCTCCAATGCCTTTTAATCATTCGCAAACCATCGCTTTTATATCATTTATCTCAGTGCCGACAAAAATACGAGAACGATCAAAAATAGACCCATCCCGTAAATACAGCACAATATTTAAGTACTCACGAAGATGAACAACATAAGCAGATATATTAAACATAATCAGAAACATGCAAACATAAGTTTGGCCGTTTCTTTTGAGCCGACCCGCTATTAACCCATCCCGAAAAATTTCTTAAAGCGTGTAAACACACCTTTTTTCTGTTCAAGCATCATAAGCGGAACCGTATCACCAAGAATCCGTCTTGCTATGTTACGATACGCCATAGCTGCCTGCGAATCAGGATTCATAACCGTTGGTTCACCTGAGTTAGCTGCTCTAATCACAAGTTCATCATCAGGAACAATTCCAATAAGGTCAATGTTTAACACTTGAAGAATACTATCAATATCTAGCATATCGCCTGATTTGACCATATTATTACGAATTCGATTGACCACAAGTTTAGGAGATTTCACATGCGAACTTTCAAGCAGACCGATCACTCTATCCGCATCACGTACAGCCGCATTCTCAGGAGTGGTTACAACAATCGCCTGATCTGCTCCTGCAATCGCATTTTTGAATCCTTGCTCAATTCCAGCCGGGCAATCGATAATGACATATTCAAAATCTTTTTTCAGTTCTAACACGATATCTTTTACCTGGTCGGGGGATATCGAATTTTTATCTTTGGTCTGTGCAGCAGGAAGCATATATAGTTCATCAAAGCGCTTATCTTTGACTAATGCTTGTCCTAATCTACACCGGCCCTCAGCCACATCTACCAGATCATATATAATCCGATTTTCAAGGCCCATAACAACATCTAGGTTGCGAAGTCCGATATCTGTATCTACCAGACATACCTTCTTGCCCAGTAAGGCAAGAGCGGTGCCTATGTTGGCGGAAGACGTTGTTTTTCCAACGCCGCCTTTCCCTGAAGTGACAACAATCGCCTCTCCCATGTATGCTACACCCCTTTAAACGCGTTAAAATCACGGTGCAAACGAACGATATTACTCGTCTTGTCGATCTGCATTTGTCCGTTCTGCAAGTAAGCAAACTCCATTCCCGCTTCACGCTTCTCCCATTCATCCGGAGGACGGCTGATAACCTCTGCAATTCGCAGTTGAGTCGGAGCAAAATGCGCGGCACTAATGATTGCTTCTTCATCACCGGCGCTTCCAGCATGAGCCATCCCGCGCAGCGCACCCATAATAAATATGTGACCTGTACAGCTGACGGTCCCGCCTGGATTAACGTCTCCAAGTAATAGAAGGTTACCCTCATGATGTAAAACTTGACCCGACCGAATAATCCCAGTGATGGTCGTAATCGCTTTTGCATCGTTATGGTCATTCTTAGCATCCGGAGACTCAATGGAACGGATCAGCAGATTACCTTTCTTTTTCAAAATTTGAAGAATGGCATCTTTCTGATCTTCAGTTACGACACGCGAACCTAATTTGACATCGACATGAATAATGGGACCAGACAATATATTTTGATGGCTGTGTTCCAGTTTATATCGTAATTCACTTAGTAGCTCTTCTAAATCACACTCGTCATCCATCAGAAAAACCAGGCCATCCTTGATGCCTTTAATCATCACATGATTCGATTTTACTGTCATAAGCCTGTCCCTCCCATCTCAAACATTCGTGCCGAAGCGCAGCAGTTCCTTCTTTTCCCTGCAAAATGCAAAAACATTACGTCTTATCTTTACTTAGTGATCTATGTCGAGACAGCTTATCCAGCTGTTTACGCAAAGGTACATAGATAATAAGAGCAAATATAAAATGAATAAATACCGTAGGTATCATGTATTCTACAAGTGCCCAGTCATAGGAAACATGATTAAGCTGAAAGAGTTTGTATATAAAGAACAAAATCGTATCGAACAATAAACTGCCTAAAATGACAACCATCATCATAACAGGCATCGTCGTTCGCTGAGATTTAAAAATAAGACCTAGTAAATACGCGGCCAGTCCCATGGAAAAAGAATACGGGCCAATCATGTGTCCATAAAAAACAACATCATGCAGCAACCCGAAAATAATACCAAGGACTAATGCCGTATGTCTGTGATAGTACACGGTCACAAACAAGATCGCAATATACACTAAGTTATAACCGATCCGAGGCAGCAATGCATCCGGAATAATCCATGGCATGACCGTACCTTCCAGCACAAAGAGGAGGAACAACAGAATGATGAGTACCTGCTTCCGGCCTGCCATTATGGAGTAACCTCCGGAGGAATAACAACAAATACTTCCTTCCAGTCAGTGAAGTTTGCTGCTGGCTTAATATAGGCAACTTGGGCCAAGCCATATTCACTTACTTCTATATCTTTAACTTCACCAATAATCATATATTTCGGAAAACCTTCAATGATTCCAGAAGACATAATAATATCGTTCACTTTAATGTTGGAACTTTCCGAAATTTTGGTCATTTGCAGGTACCCAGTTTTCGGATCATATTTCTCAATCATACCAAATGTATTATTCTCTTTGCCTACGACGGTAGCTGCAATCGCATTTGCATCACTTGAGCTTGGATCGAGTGCGGTAAGAAGAGTGACGGTCGCAGTAAAGTTACTTACATGACTAATTGTACCTACCAGTCCATCAAGGGAGGTTACTGCCATTCCTTCCTTAATTCCTGCATTCTCACCGATGTCAATGTTCAGTACACGGTTGTTAGGATCCGAATTTACACTGATGACTTGTGCAGTCCGAAGTGTATAGTTATGTCTATTCTTCTGTTCTTCAGTGAACTTCAAATCTTCCTGAAGCCTTTGATTCGTCTCGGCGAGATTACCGTATCTAACAGAATCCTGTTTATACTGTGCAACTGCTGTTTTTAACTCTTCGTTTTCTTCCTGAAGTCTCTTCAGGTTGGCTATATCCTCAAAAAATCCGGAAACATAAGAGGCAGGTTTATAAAAAACTTGCTGTACAAATCCAACCATATCTTTGGTGAATTTCTCAGGCAAGGAAAGTCCTGCTCTTGACCCCACAGTGAAACCCATTAAAGCTATAAAAATAATGATACCAACAAGTAAAATAAACAATCTTTTGTTGCCAAGCCATTTAAACAGTTATAACACCCTCTTACATCCCTATTTCGTTATCATGTCTGATACTTAAAAAGGGAAAGCAAGTGTAGCGAGGCCAAAGGCCTGTTCTCTACTTTCTTGCGATCCCAACAGTAGCATCAACATAAAAAATGAATGGTGCATGATGCCATATTGCACCAACACCTACAGCCATACCGGCTCAGCTCGCGGCGGATGCAGCCAGCGGGCTGAAAGTATAAACTATCGCGGCTTAGCGTTTACTTCTTGATTTAAATAAATGAATATTATCCAGTGCTTTACCTGTACCAATCGCTACACAATCCAGAGGATTCTCAGCTACAATCACAGGCATGCCTGTTTCACCAGCAAGAAGCTTGTCCAGATTACGAAGAAGCGCACCTCCACCTGTTAGAACAATACCGCGATCCATGATATCGGCTGCGAGTTCTGGCGGACATTTCTCAAGTGTAACTTTCACTGCTTCTACAATAGAGCCTACTGTGTCTGCCAAAGCTTCGCTGATTTCATCAGATGTAATGGTAATCGTCTTAGGCAGTCCAGTAACAAGGTCACGACCACGAATCTCCATTGTCTCAACTTCATCCAGCGGAAGAGCTGAACCAACTTCCATTTTGAGCTGTTCTGATGTACGTTCACCAATCATCAGATTATACTGACGCTTGATGTATTGGATGATCGACTCATCCATCTCATCCCCTGCAACACGTACAGAACGACTTGTAACAATACCTCCAAGAGAGATAACTGCAACTTCCGTTGTACCTCCACCGATATCAACAACCATGCTGCCTGTTGGCTCCCATACCGGGAGATCAGCACCAATCGCAGCTGCGAATGGCTCTTCAATAGTGTAAGCTTCACGTGCACCTGCTTGTTTTGTTGCATCTTCTACTGCGCGCTGTTCAACAGCAGTAATACCGGAAGGTACACATACCATTACATTCGGATGACGATGGAAGAACGAACGCTGTTTTTGTGCTTGGCGAATAAAGTATTTAATCATTGTAGCTGTTGTATCAAAATCAGCAATAACGCCATCTTTCATTGGTCTAATCGCACGGATATTTCCTGGTGTACGACCAATCATCTTCTTGGCAGATTCTCCGACTGCCTCAATGACTTGTGTATCTGTACGTATAGCTACTACGGATGGTTCTCTTACGACAATTCCTTTTCCGCGGACATAAACGAGCGTATTCGCCGTTCCCAAGTCAATTCCCAAATCTTTTGTAAAGCCACCTAACATGCTGTAATCTCCCTTTCTTTTCCCTGCATTATTAACGTTGCTTGTTTCATGAGCAACTGCAACTTTATGATCCGATTCAATAAATAGCTAGATCAGAACACAAGGTATGTATTCTGTTATTCCGCTTATAAACCGTTAACGTACCACATTATATTATATGAACCCTTGTTCCTTCAAACTTACAAATTTTCCATCACCGATCACAACGTGATCCAAGACCTCAATTCCTACAATATCTCCTGCCTCAAGAAGACGCTTTGTGAGCTTGATATCTTCCGGACTTGGAGTAGGATCTCCGCTGGGATGGTTATGTGCACAAATCAGAGATGCGCTGCTGCATTTGATCGCTGCACGAAATACTTCTCTTGGATGAACAATAGCAGCATTGAGACTGCCCATCGAGAGTGTTTCCTGAGCTATAACATGGTTTTTGGTGTTCAGAAACAGACATACAAAATGCTCTTTCTGCAAATACCGAAGCTGTTCCATCAATAAATCTGCTGCATCTCTTGGACTTCGTATGGTTGGACTGCTAGGCAACTTTGATTGAGACAGTCTTTGTCCTAGTTCAATTCCCGCCTTGAGCTGAACCGCTTTGGCAGGACCGACGCCTTTAATTCGTACCAATTCCTCGATACTAAAATCAACAAGACTACGCAGGCTGCCTGCCTCACTCAGAATTCGCTGAGCAACATGTATAGCAGATTCCTGCTTCGTTCCTGTCCTTAGTAAGATAGCTAGTAGTTCCGCATGACTAAGTGCACCCGCCCCATGATGAAGCATGCGTTCTCTCGGGCGCTGTTCTTGGGGGATGTCGCGCAACATGTACCCTGGCGAACTCATCTTTTCCCTCTTTTCAAAAACAAACCTAGAACTTCCCCATCATTTGAATCTTTAAGATCTAATTGAATCTAAAAAACATCTAATTTTACGTTTCATCTATGGCAAGCACATGCATACCAAGCTCCGCAAGCTGTTCGCTTAGCAAGGACAATGGCAAACCTACAACGTTAAAATAACAACCTTCAATCGATTCAACCAGGATGGAACCAATGCCTTGAATTGCATAGGACCCTGCCTTATCAAATGGTTCTTTGGTTGCAATGTAGGCACGTATTCCTTCATCCGTCTGCGCTTTCATCTTCACTTTAGTCTTACGATGGTCTACGATGATCCGCCCTGTATCTCCCGATATGCAGGCCACTCCGGAGTACACCTCATGAGTACGGTTCTGCAGCATACCTAGCATTCGAAAAGCGTCTTCCTCATCCTTCGGTTTACCAAGTATCATTCCGTCCATTACGACAATGGTGTCGCTCCCAACGACTATTGCACCCTCGAGACTTAATTCGTAGGAATCATAAACCGCCTTTGCCTTGCGAAGCGCTAATTCTTCAACGACTTGTTCAGGTGTATAGTCTCCTGGTGTATCCTCATCTGCATGACTTGGAACTACTTCAAAAGGTAATCTAAGAGAAGCAATGAGTTCGCGTCGACGTGGAGATGTTGAGGCTAGAATGATTCGATGGTTCTGCTGCTTTTTCAAAGGGATAACTCCTTACTTCACCGATAATGCGATAAGCATTTCTGTTTTAATCGTTTTTTGTACTGACTTAAAACTGCTAAGGCATGATCAAAGTGAACATACCGGATTACAATTTGCGATAGAGCCAAATTGCTGATACCATACCCAGCAGACTAAGCAGGCTCATTTTCAATTGAATGTTTAGGTTATAACTAATAATGTCGAAATTTGCTTTGGGCGACCAACTGATTGTCGTCGTATTCGTTAGAATAGAAAGAGCCTTGAATTGCTCTAGACCCTTGGATATGAAGGCTCCTATTAACCAACCCAAGAGCAGAAACAGTAACAACATGCCGAAATTTTTTTTCATTGTACTCTTCCCTCGCCATATTTTGACACCTACATTATTATACGGGAAGCAACGCGTAAGTACAAATACAAATCCGGCCTGGGGAAGTATTTCCATTTCCCGGCCGGACCAAAGGGTCACCTTATGTTTGTTTCATTACCTCTAGCAGCTGTTTTTCCTGCAGGATATAATCCATTACAGCAGACTGCACCTTCCACATATGCTCTTTATTAGGGTTTTTATTATATTCAGATAATGCACTGATGGCAGTGCTCATGGAGGATTCCATCTTCCTCTCTATCTGCTTTCCGTTCTCAGAGAGTCCTGCATGAATTGTTCCAACACTGCTCGTAAATCGGTGATGTAAATCGGAGATCTCGCTTAATTTGTCCTTTGGTACAGCGGTTTGAACTTGCTCGCCAATATGAGTTATCGATAAGGAAGCAAGCATGTCTGTGAGTATCCTGCTATTTTCAAAAAAAGGACTGACTTCATCTGCATTCCCTATGAATACAACATCTGAAACCGCAGGCAAAGAAATCTCTCTTACGTACAGCTCTACTCCCTCTGTCTTCAGCTGATTGCTTACTAGTTTTGCTTCTTCCCGGTTGGAAGATACTCCTGCATACACTCTTGATTCATCTAGCGGGTCACTTCCCGCTGCAATCCCTGCCTTAGTTAGTTCATGTTTTGCCTGACTCGCACCTTCTGTTGTACTGAACACGCCATATTGAAGCATAAAATAGGTCGCTGCAGGTATGGATACAGCGGTGCTGGCAAGGTTCAAAGTGTCCGTTCCTAGTGATTGCGTCTGTGTATTTTCAGCAGAAGAGACAAGCTCTGTTCCGGCAGGTCCCTTTACGGTCTGAGAGGTTGCATCTGTTCCCGAGTCCAGCAGAGACATGGCAACAAATCCGAACAGAACGCCCGTCATAATCGCAGCTGTTACCGAACCAAATACTTTCCAACCTCCTGGGGACTTCCGGTGATGAACAGCATATGATTTGGCGGTTACCTCCGGGTAGTGCGGCGTAGGCAGGTCATCATAAGGATCTCGATTATTTTCCCTGACAGAAGAACTCTCGGGAAGCGTGCTTTTCTCGATCATGGAAGAACCGACATAGGGACCAAAAGGTTCCCCCCAATCATCGTATATGGGATTTCCATAATAGGTATCTTCTTTATCCTGTTTCTGCTCTTCGGAATGATACCTTAAATGATGCTGTTCACCACGGTAACCAGTCCGATCATTTCCCTCATCTAACTGATGATGAGTTTCAAGTGGAGGGACGCTCCCTGGGTCCAGCGAGATGGGAGTAGTATCAGTTTCCAAAGCGATCTTCTGATTCGTACGAGGAGTCTCTTTTTTTTCTACTATGTGATTGGAAAGCTGATGAGCAGTCTTCTGAGACTCCTCTCCAAAACGAAATGTCATTCTCGCCTTATTCACGGTGCAAGCCCCTCCCTTGTCCTTTTTATCAGCTATATGTGAGAAAAAGGTTATATATGCATAAAAAGCACCATCTCTGCTATCGCAGAAATGATGCTTTTTATGATTGTTCTTGTCTGGCCTTCTATTTCAAACCTTTAGCCAGCTCATAGCCAGCTTTCCAAATATCGCCTGCGCCCATAGTCAGCACGAGGTCACCTGGGTTTAATCGGTTTTCCAAATCTTTAACTACATCCTCTTTTGTTGGGAAGTAGATTGCATTTGGATTACTATTTTGCTTAATAAGCTCAACTAGCTTAGAGGAATGAACCCCTTCAATTTGCTTCTCCCCGGCAGGAGAGAAAATGTCTGTAATAATGACTTCATCTGCTTCAGCAAAAGCACGACTGAAAGCATCTAGCAAGAAGAAGGTACGAGTATAACGCTGCGGCTGGAATACAGCAATAATCCGTTTTCCTGTTGCTTTTGCCGCGCTGATTGTAGCTTCAATCTCTGTAGGATGATGAGCATAATCATCAATAATCAGAATATCGCGTGCTTCGCCAAGCACCTGGAATCTGCGTTTTGCCCCGCTAAACTTCACGATCGCTTTCACGATGGATTCAAAAGGTATACCTGCTTCTAGACAAGTAATGATCGTTGCCATCGCATTGCTTACATTATGTTTACCAGGTACAGAAAGTTCTACTTTACCAAGCGGAGCTCCGCGATGATTCATCGTAAATGAAATATGACGATCACCTAACGTAAGATCGGTTGCTGTATAATCTGCTTCTGCATCAATTGCATACGTAATAATGTTAGATTTGAGCTGAGGCATAATACTTTGAATGTTCTCATCATCTGCACAAACAATCGCACAGCCTTCAGGTTTCACCTGATTTAAAAACTTCACATACGCATTTTTCAGCTCATTAAAATCATTATTGTAATTTTCAAGATGATCGGCTTCCAGATTCGTTACAATCCCAATCCAAGGATGATAATGCAAGAATGAACCATCGCTCTCGTCCGCTTCAGCAACGACACAATCGCCTTTTCCTGCCTTAGCATTCGTTCCGAGATTCATGATCTCCCCGCCGATGATGTAAGTAGGATCTGTTTCACATTCTTCCATAACAAGCGCGATCATCGAGGAAGTTGTTGTCTTACCGTGTGCTCCCGCAACGGCAACTCCCTTACGCTCGTTAAGTAAACGCGCCAACATTTGTGCACGGTGAAGAACCGGAATTTTTAATTGTTCCGCTTCCACTCGTTCCACATTGTCCGCAGTTGCAGCCGTTGAATAAACAACTAGATCTGCACCGTGTACCTGTTCTGCCGTATGGCCGATATATACTTTTGCTCCTTTTGCGGCGAGCTTTTCAGTTAGCTCCTGGGATGCCACATCCGAACCAGTTACCTTATAACCCATTTCTAACATAACTCTTGCAATGGCGCTCATCCCATAGCCGCCGATACCGATAAAATGTACATGTTCCGTAGTATTCAACAAGTTTTCACCAACCTTTTTCAGAATCGGTTTGATGCAAAAGACTGGCCCGAACATCTGCAATTAAATACAATGTGCCGGACACAATCCCCAGATCGTCCGCTTCCGTCCGTAACTTAAGTAAGCTCAGTGCATTTTTCCATGAAGGTTCTACAATGATGTCAAGGTTTGGTTTGGCAAAGGATGGACGAAGCTCTTCTACCATATTTTTTAACTGTGCCGCATCCATTTTACGTCGGAAATCAGGCTCAGTCAGGATAAGCGTATCCACTAGTGGCAGTATATGCTCTAAATATGATTTGTGATGCTTATTCTCAAGCATGCCCATCATTAAAATTAATTTCCGATCTGCATACAAATCCTTGATCGTTCTGGCAAGTGTTTCTGCACCTTCCGGATTGTGTGCCCCATCCAAAATAAGAAGTGGATGATCGGACACTTTCTCAAAACGTCCGGCCCAAAATGTCCTTTGAAATCCTTTTTTCAAATCTTCCTCTTCCATATAGAACGCCATGTACTGGCGCAGCACTTCAAGTGTCATTAGAGCACATGCAGCATTAGCACTTTGGTGCTTGCCCTGCATAGTCAGCTCCACATCAAGTTCACGAAACGGTCCATTATAATGGAATCTTTGACCATTCTTATTAACCTCAAGTTGCTCATAAGTAAACTGTTCACCTGCAACATACAGGGTTGATTTTTTCTGAGCACAAGTTTCACGAATGATCCGAATTGCTTCCGGCTGTTCAACCGTAGTAACAACAGGGACGCCGGGTTTAATAATCCCTGCCTTTTCAGATGTAATTTGTTCAATCGTATCTCCAAGAATATCGGTATGGTCAAAACCAATATTCGTAATCACCGAAATGACAGGAGTCACGACATTTGTTACATCAAGCCTTCCCCCAAGCCCAGTCTCCCATACTACCACATCGGGATAGCATACCTCCGCATAATACAGAATTGCGAGCGCTGTCGCAACCTCAAACATCGTTGGAGATCCAAATTCTGTAGCAGCTACTTCTTCCACAAAAGGCTTCAGTTTGTTAGCCAGCTTAAGCAATGTATCTTCCGGGATGTCTTCTTCATTATACTGAAATCGGTTTGTAAACTTGGTGATATACGGAGAAGTAAATGTCCCTACATCATACCCGCCCTGTCTAAGGGTAGAAGTTAGAAAGGCACAAGTGGATCCTTTTCCGTTCGTTCCCGCGACATGAATGAATTTCAGATGTTTATGCGGGTCGCCCAGCTTTGATAATAACAATTCAATGCGGGATAGTCCCGGTCTTATTCCAAAAGGAATAAGATTGTTAATCCAAGCTACTGCATCATTGTAGGTTTGTAAAGGAGCTGCACAAGCAGCTCCAGTATTTTCAGACATTTTCTTCACCCTCCGATTGCGATATTTGTGAGACTTTTCTTTAAGGGATACTGCGAAAATAATAACCAGTTTAATTAGCTTTGTAATTCCGCAATACGAGCAATAACTTTACTGCGTTTATCCGAATAATCTGCAAGTTTTGCACGCTCTTCCTCAATAACTTTTGCTGGTGCTTTGGATACAAAGCCTTCATTACCGAGTTTTTTCTCAATACGAAGCACTTCTTTATCTAAATTCTCGCGTTCTTTCTCAAGACGAGCAATCTCCTGGTCAATATCAATAAGTCCTGCGAGCGGGAAATAAATTTCAGCACCTGAAACAATTGCTGTCATCGCTTTTTCCGGCGTAGGCAGAGAGATGCCTGTAGTCAGATCGGACGTATTACAGAATCTGCTAACATAAACAAGGTTGTTATCGATGATCTGCAGCGCTTCTGCATTACTTGCATTTACGTTCATTTCGATCTTCTTACTCATCGGCACATTCACTTCTGCACGAACATTACGAACGGCGCGAATGAGATCCATCAGCATATTCATCTCAGCTACAGCCTGATCGTTAACAAGTTCTTCGGTGAATTCAGGCCATGCTGCAAGCGTAATCGTCTCTCCATCATGCGGCAAATGCTGCCAGATTTCCTCTGAAATAAACGGCATGAACGGATGGATAAGACGCATTGTATGATCCAGTACATAAGCAAGTACCGACTGTGTCTTCCGTTTTGCCTGCTCATCTTCACCGTATAGCGTCAATTTGGAGAATTCGATGTACCAGTCACACAGATCATCCCATATGAAGTTATACAGCGCACGTCCGGTTTCTCCAAATTCATAAGCGTCCATAAGACGAGTTACTTCTCTTGCTGTTTCATTTAGGCGATGCAGAATCCAGCGATCAGCCGTGGATAGTTCACCTGTAATGTCAATATCCTCATATTTAATGCCTTCAAGATTCATGAGTGCAAAACGGGAAGCATTCCAAATCTTATTCGCAAAGTTACGTGCTTGTTCTACACGTTCCCAGCGGAAACGAAGATCTTGTCCTGGTGTGCTGCCTGTTGAAATCATATAGCGCATTGCATCAGCACCATATTTCTCAATTACTTCAAGCGGATCTACCCCGTTACCAAGAGACTTCGACATTTTGCGGCCATCAGCATCACGTACAAGTCCGTGCATCAATACGTCTTTAAACGGAATTTCATCCGTAAATTCAAGTGCTGTAAAGATCATACGAGCTACCCAGAAGTAGATAATATCGTAGCCAGTTACAAGAACAGAAGTTGGATAGTAGCGTTTCAAATCCTCTGTATCTTCAGGCCAGCCGAGCGTAGAGAACGGCCATAACGCCGAACTGAACCAAGTATCAAGTACATCTTCATCTTGACGAAGATCTTGAGAGCCGCATTTGGTACAAGTCGTGAGGTCTTCCTGACTAACATGAAGCTCTCCGCAAGCATTACAGTACCACGCTGGAATACGGTGTCCCCACCAGAGCTGACGAGAAATACACCAGTCGCGAATATTTTCAATCCAGTGAAGATACGTTCTCTCAAAACGATCGGGAACAAAGTTTACCCCTTTTCCGTTCTTCTGAGCTTCAATCGCTTTTTCCGCAAGCGGCTGCATCGCAACAAACCACTGTGTAGACAGATAAGGCTCTACAACAGCACCTGAACGCTCACTATGACCCACTTGATGTACATGGTCTTCAATATTAATAAGTACACCCAGTTCCTTAAGGTCAGCAACGATCTGCTTACGGCACTCACTGCGGTCAAGCCCTTTATATTTACCAGCTTCCTCATTCATAGTACCTGTCTCATCCATAACCGTGATTTGCGGCAGGTCGTGACGCAGACCAACTTCGAAGTCATTTGGATCGTGCGCAGGCGTAATTTTTACCGCTCCGCTACCAAACTCTTTTTCTACATATTCGTCTGCAATAACAGGAATTTCACGGCCAATAATCGGCAGTACTAATACTTTGCCAATCATATCTTTGTAACGGTCATCTTCGGGATGAACCGCAACAGCCGTATCACCAAGCATGGTTTCTGGTCTTGTCGTTGCAACGGTAATAGAGCCGCTGCCGTCTTTTAAATCATATTTCAGATGGTACAAGTGGCCTTGTACTTCTTTATATTCAACTTCAATATCAGATAACGCAGTACGTGCTGCCGGATCCCAGTTAATGATACGTTTCCCGCGGTAGATAAGACCTTTATTATACAGTTTTACAAACACTTCACGTACGGCTTTCGATAACCCTTCATCCAGCGTAAAACGCTCACGGGAATAATCAAGAGACAAGCCCATTTTTGCCCATTGAGAGCGGATTGTATTGTTATATTCTTCTTTCCAGTCCCATACCTTCTCGAGGAACTTTTCACGTCCAAGATCATAACGAGTAATCCCGTCTTCTCTTAGCTTCTGTTCTACTTTGGTTTGTGTTGCGATACCAGCATGGTCAGAACCAGGCAGCCAGAGCGCGTCATAACCTTGCATCCGTTTCGCACGGATAATAATATCCTGAAGGGTAAAGTCCAGCGCATGACCGATATGAAGCATACCCGTTACGTTTGGCGGTGGAATCACAATGGTAAAAGGCTGCGCATCCTTGCGCTGACCTGCTTTAAAGAAATTGTTCTCCATCCAATACGGGTACCACTTCTGCTCCGCAGCATGCGGATCATACGTTGTTGGCATTTCCGTCTGATTCGGCTGTTTCGGCTGATTTGGTTGATTTGTTGCTTCAGACATATACATTCCTCCTGTTATTTTAGAAATCAAAATTCATTTTTTCATCAGTAGCAAGTAACGATAAAAAAAACAAAAAGACCCTTCATCCTCAAAGGACGAAAGGTCATTCTTTCGCGGTACCACCTTTGTTTCATACCAAAACATGATGACCACAAACTTTAGTTTGCGGGCTTGATATGACACTTTGTTAGGCAGTATAACGGCTGCAGCCGGCCACATTCTAGTGCTCTCTATGTACAAAGCATACGAAAGCATTCAAAAGGGCAACTCCCGGGTGACTTCGGATCAGTAAAGTATCCTGCAGAATCTCACACCAATCGATTCCACTCTCTGAAGGGTTTACTGCTTACTACTCCCGTTCTTCGTTGTTCCATGTGTAATTCAAGAGATCTATACGAACCACAATGAATTATATTCATTGTATCCCCAATCCTACAGACATCATACATTTCTAGTCTAAATTCGTCAACAGGCGAGCACCTATTTTCCGTATAGGGAAAGACTGGAGCAAGATTCTAGCTAAGTTTCATGAAGCGCCAACATGATAATAAAAAAAGTGTCCCTGGTCGTTGTTACGTCCAAGAACACATCATTTTACGATTTGTTACGGAATATAAAGCACCTGTCCCTCTTCAATGGACTGCTCGGATAAACGATTATACAGCTGTAACTCACGCGTACTTAGCTGATATCTATCTGCAATCGTATCCAAGGTTTCTTCCCGCTGTACTATACAGAGCTTGACCCTCTTAAATGGCGTCTGTTCAGAACTACCGCCAAGAAATAGGTTCTTCCACTGTACATCTTCTATCTGCTCTTCTTCCCGCTTTTCAACTGGAATCTGCTCTTCTAACTGTAATACTTCTTCCGTTCTCTTGCTCTTTTGCAGAAGAGAGGTAATTCCATACGAATCAGCAGCAGGTGCATCACTCTCTTTTTTACTGCCAAAGGCTACCTTTAGCTCCGGTTTCTCGTCTTCTGTCTCTGGCTGAGGTACATCTGCTGTAAGCAGCACGCCCTCATCCTCCCAGGTAATCTCCTGATCGTCTCGCTGGATCGCGGCAGGTTCTGCTGCTGGTTCTTCTATAGGTGTTCCTGCTTCTTGATGACCTATAACCTCAACAGACTCCACAGGCGTTTCAAAATGCCAAACTTCTGGCGCATCAGAATGCTCAATCGCAGAATTATCTTCTTTCACGTCCTGGATATCTTTTGTCTCTCTTAGCTCCCCGTTCTCTTGGTTCTCTATTCTCTGCTCTTCTATAATAGAATCTTCCTGCTGATCCGTACCATCATCGACAGAAAGGGTCTCATAAGGAAGATTCCAAACGTCTCGCTCCTCCTGCTCCTCATCATGAACTGAAGTCGGTGTTATATAAGGAGCATAAAATCTAGGCGGTTCTGGAGAAGTGTCACTTGTGCGTTCTTGCTCAAAGGAAACTGCGCCATCTTCCCTGGCAGAATCGTATAGATACAAATTATTTTCACTATCCTCTTTTGGTTCGCTATTTCCCTGTTCAGAAGCAGAATTCGTGTGTACTACCGTAAATTCGTCCGAATTCCAGGCAGGACTTTCCTCTGTTTGAATCCCTTCAATTCCTCTGAGAGACAACACCCCGGTAATATTCAAGCTTCTTGTTGACAATAGGTCAACGTCAAAATTCTCAATCTCAACAGCGATCTCCTCCACAGAGGCAACCCGGCTAAGCGGAATCGTAATCTCCACCGGGATCAGGTGCTGCAAACCTTCCTGTTCCTGATTCTCACCAACATACACACCTGACAACAGCAAATGGCCCCGAAGAGCTGCGTGCTCTTGATCTGTAATCACCTGTATTCGAGGATAAAGTTCAATCTCTTCAAGTTCTGCAATCGCGGGAACATGTTCTGGTAATTGCACACGCTCATAAATATCAAACCGAAGTCCGTAGGGCGGGTTTAACATAGCTGTAGTCCTCCTTTCGGGCATATAGTTACCATGAAAAAAGACCATGGCTTTCGCTCATGTGACGAGAGTTCAGCAATAAGTTTCTTCTCGTTGACATGTATATGCACCGAATAGAGGACTCATACCATTTTATGAGTATTCGCCCTATTCCTCTTTTTTTCTCGCTTCATATAGTTCCGTCATATCTTCCGGCCAAGGCGCCTCAATGGTGAGCAGCTCTCCTGTAAACGGATGCTGGAACGTAAGCCTCTCTCCGTGCAGGGCTTGCCTGCGGATCCCTTCTCTTCTGCCCCCATACATTGTATCTCCGAATAAAGGATGACCGATGTGGCTTAGGTGAACTCTGATCTGGTGGGTTCTGCCTGTCTCCAGCTTCAAACGGACAAGAGTGGCCTCCTCTAACCGTTCAGAGACCTTCATATGGGTTACCGCATGTTGTCCTGTAGGCGAAACTCTTCTTCTCTGCTTGTGATGACGATCTTTGCCAATCGGATATTGCAGCACTTCTTCATCCTGAGTAATGACCCCGTGGACGATTGCCACATAAGCACGGTCAATTGCTTTTCGTTCCATCATCGAATTTAGTTTTAATTCAGCGTATCGATTCTTAGCATATAGCACAGGTCCCGATGTATCTACATCGAGCCGGTGGATATGGCGTACTGCAATCTCTTGGCCTTCCGATTCATAGTAGGCTGCAACCGCATGATCCAGCGTAATAATTCCATCATGCCGCTCATTCCCATCAGGATGGACTGGCATACCTGCCGGTTTATGAACAACAAGACAAAAGTCATCCTCATATAAAATATCAAGCAGAATGTAACGCGGAGAGATCCCTAGAGGTACAGACGGAAAAAGGGCCAGCCTCAGCCGGTCCCCCGCAATTTTAATCCCTTGATTATGCTTCAATTCGTGAAGAAGTTTCGGCGGCATGCCAAGCTCCTGTAAGAGCCAAGCTTCAGCAGCTTCATTCCGATTCTCGCCAGAGAGTGCCTTCTTTCCTGGAGTAAGCTCCAGCCACTCTCCTCTTCTTTTTGAAGTAATCATAGTTTTCTCAGCGCATTATAATTTGCTTCAATTGTATCTTCAATATCTTGCTTTGAATGCACACCCGAAATAAACATTCCTTCAAATTGAGACGGTGCTACGCTGACTCCTTCCTGAAGCAGATGTCCAAAATAAGCTCGGAACATGTCGAGATTACTTGATTTTGCAATATCATAGTTCGTTACAGGCTCCTCTGTAAAGAACGGACATACCATCGAGCCTACCCGATTGATCGTCATAGGGATACCAAGCTCTCGTGCATTTTTCTCGAAACCAGCTTGCAGCTTCGCTCCTAGCATTTCCAAACGATCATAGACTTCTTGATTGAGTAAACGAAGCGTAGTCAGACCTGCTGACATAGCAAGCGGATTACCGCTTAGTGTACCTGCCTGATAGATCGGTCCAGAAGGTGCAATCTGCTCCATAAGATCACGACGACCTCCATAAGCACCAACAGGCAGCCCGCCGCCAATCACTTTACCAAGGCAAGTCAAATCTGGTGTTACTCCAAATCTGCCTTGAGCACTGTTAAGTCCTACTCGGAAACCAGTCATGACCTCATCAAAAATAAGAAGACTTCCGTAATCTTCTGTTATTTGGCGAAGACCTTCCAAGAATCCTGGTACAGGCGGAACGACACCCATATTCCCTGCAACCGGTTCAACGATCACCGCTGCGATCTCTTCTCCAAATTTCTCAAAGGCTACCCCTACGGATTCCAGATCGTTATAAGGCACAGTGATTGTATTTACAGCAACCCCTTCTGGAACGCCTGGACTATCCGGCAGACCAAGCGTTGCTACTCCAGAACCTGCTTTGATAAGCAAACTGTCTGCATGTCCATGATAAGATCCTTCAAATTTCAAAATTTTACTGCGTCCCGTTATCCCCCGAGCAAGGCGGATGGCACTCATCGTTGCTTCAGTTCCTGAATTAACCATTCGCACAATATCAATAGATGGCACACGTTCACAAACAAGTTTGGCCATTTCTGTCTCTATTAAGGTAGGTGCGCCAAAGCTTGTCCCTTTTACTGCTGTCTCTTGAATTGCAGCGATGACCTCTGGATGAGCATGTCCCATAATAAGCGGTCCCCAGGAAGCTACATAATCAATGAACGAATTTCCATCGATATCATAGATTCTTGATCCGATCCCGTGATCGGCATAGATCGGTGTAAGTCCAACGGATTTAAATGCACGAACTGGACTGTTTACCCCGCCCGGCATATACTGTTTTGCCTCTTCAAAAGCCTTTCTGGACTGTTCCTCCATACGAGGCTGACGTTGATTGCTGCTCATTACCTTCACTCCTCTTTGTGTAGTCACTTCCAGCTTCTGCTTTGCCGTGCTCTTATTTCTCTGAAAGCCAGCGAGCCGCATCTTTACCATAGTAAGTGATGATCATATCCGCACCTGCTCGTTTCATGCTCAGCAAAATTTCCATAGCCACTGACTTCTCATCTATCCATCCGTTCATTGCTGCTGCTTTCACCATCGCATATTCACCACTTACGTTATAAGCGACCATCGGCAGATCAAATTGATCTTTGAGGGTACGCATCACGTCTAGATAAGAAAGAGATGGTTTTACCATCAGCATATCTGCTCCTTCTAGAACATCACTTTCTGCTTCACGAAGCGCTTCCCGTGCATTTGCTGGATCCATCTGATATCCTTTGCGATCCCCATACTGCGGAGCAGAGTCAGCTGCTTCACGGAAAGGTCCGTAGAAACCGGAAGCGTATTTTACAGAGTAGGACATAATCGGTATATTCTCATACCCTGCTTCATCCAAACCTTGGCGAATTGCACCCACAAATCCATCCATCATGTTAGAAGGAGCAATAATATCCGCACCTGCTTTTGCCTGGGATACTGCCGTTTTCACAAGTAGATCAAGCGATTCATCATTTAAAACGTGTGCATGTACATGCCCGTCTCTTTCATGAGTATGAACCATTCCGCAGTGTCCATGATCTGTAAATTCACACAAGCAGGTATCCGCAACAACCAGAAGGTCTGGGTACCATGATTTGATCAATCTTGTCGCTTCCTGAACAATTCCGTCTTCCGCAAAAGCAGATGACCCTACTGCATCTTTGGTATCTGGAATTCCAAACAAAAGTACAGCCGGAATGCCGAGTTCAGCAATCTCTTGTACTTCTTCTTTTAAGGTGTCCAAAGAAAAGCGGTAAACACCAGGCATGGAAGAGATCTCCTGTTTGACTCCCGTTCCATAAGTTACATAAATCGGTTGAATAAAATCACTCACATGAAGATGTGTTTCACGCACCATACTGCGAATTGCGGCAGTACTGCGCAAGCGGCGAAGTCTAACATTTGGAAATCCCATAATTGATATTCCCCTTTCTGTATCCCTTTATATAACTGAATCAATTTCATAACTCATTAAAATGATGAATTTGTAACTATATATAGACAAACAAAACCATTTTGATCTATATATACCCCTGATTAAAGCAACTAAAGGGATTATGAAATTGATTCATCTTAATTATTTATCTTTTAGCTCGCACAAAGCATCTGTCAAACTACCCATCGTTGCCTTCTCCGATATGATGCTTACAGAAAGACCCGCTTTTTGTGCCTCCTGAGCAGTAACGGAACCGATACATACGACATGCACTTTATTAAGAAGCTCTACTGGATTGTCATTACCCATTTTCTTCAATAGTGCAAGCAGGTGTGTTACGGTAGAAGAGCTTGTAAATGTGACCGCATATATTTTCCCTTTTTGCAGCAGCTGAATGACATCATCATCCCATTCATCAGGAATCACTGTCTCATAAATATGTGCTACAGTAACTTCCAGTCCTTTTTCACGCAGTCGATCTGGCAGCCAAGAGCGCGCAAGATTTCCACAAGGCAGGAGAACTTTCTGACCTGGCAGAAGTTCATCTCCAAAGGTGTCCATTAATCCTTCCTGCTGGTAAGACCCTTGCACTTCTTCTGCTACAATTCCTTTACTTCGTAAAACTTCTCTTGTAGTAGGTCCAATTGCTACGATTCTAGCTTTTGATAAAGCCCGGATATCCAGGCCCTGCTCTTCAAGATGCTTAAAGAAATATTCTACTCCGTTAACACTCGTAAAGAATACCCAATCATATTCTGGCATAGAAGCGAGTGCGTTTATGATCTGATCTCTTGCTTCTGCTGAAGCGGGAGGCACTGTTTCAATCACAGGCAGCTCATAAGCTTCTCCGCCAAGCTCTTCGATTCGATCTACCAGATCAATTGCTTGTGTTCTAGCCCGTGTAACCAAGATTCTTTTACCGAATAAAGGCATCGATTCTACCCATTTAAGCCGTTCACGTTGTTTAACTACATCGCCGACCACAATCACACCGGGCGGAAGGAATTTATTCTCTATGACTTTGGCTTCAATATCCTCCAGCGTTCCGATTAGTGTATCTTGTTCTGCCCAAGTTCCCCAGCGAATAAGAGCCACAGGTGTATCCTTTGGTCTGCCATGATTCATCAGTTGCTTACTAATGTATCCAATATTCGCCACACCCATCATAAATACAAGTGTTCCGGTTGCATTCGTCACCTTATCCCAGTGGATCGCTCGGTTCATCTTTTCTGGGCTCTCATGTCCTGTAATAATGGAAATAGAAGAAGCGTAATCTCGGTGAGTTACCGGGATTCCCGCATAGGCAGGTACACTGATTGCCGAAGTTACCCCTGGTACAATTTCAAAAGGCACGTTATTCTGCTTCAATAACTCTGCTTCTTCTCCCACTCTTCCAAAAATGGTCGGGTCCCCGCCTTTTAGACGAACGACCTTTTTACCTGCTAAAGCTAAATCCACAAGAAGCTGGTTGATATCCTCTTGTTTCATTGTATGACGATTCGTTTTTTTGCCTACATAAATCTTTTCTGCCCCTGGTTTCATAATTCGCAGCAGTCTAGGGCTCGCTAGTCGATCATATACGACAACGTCTGCCTTTTGAATACATTCCCATCCCTTAACAGTAATGAGCTTTGCGTTCCCCGGACCTGCCCCTACTAAATAAACTTTTCCTGTCATGGAGATCATCCCCTTACATCTGCTAGTATCTTCTCTGCGCCCATTTCAATTAATCGGCTGGCCACAGCCTTACCCAGCTGTTTGG
Organism: Paenibacillus polygoni; assembly: GCF_030263935.1. Lineage (NCBI taxonomy): Bacteria > Bacillati > Bacillota > Bacilli > Caryophanales > Paenibacillaceae > Paenibacillus > Paenibacillus polygoni. Next base: position 4,020,066 of record NZ_CP127162.1, read on the forward strand.
GATCAGCACCTGTTAAAGTATGTTTTAATACGGTGTTCCCGTCTGGTGTTCCTACCATGCCCGTGAGTTCAATCTGTTTATCTTCCGCATTGCTGCCAGTAACCCATGTGGCATAAGCTCCAATAGGAACCTGGCACCCACCGTTCAGTACATGTAAAAACTCGCGTTCAGCAGCAACTGGTTTGGCTGTTATTTCATCATTATATAAAGAGAGAAGCGCAAGCAGTTCCTCGTCATCCTTGCGGCATTCAATGCCAAGCGCCCCTTGACCAACCGCTGGCAAACAAGTTTCAGGAGATAAATAGGAAGTGATTCGATCACTCCATCCCATACGGGAGAGACCCGCTGCCGCTAAAATAATCGCTTCAAAACCTTCCGTCTCGAGTTTACGTAAACGAGAATCAATATTCCCGCGGATCCACTCTACATTGAGATCAGGTCGATAAGCCTTTAACTGACTAGACCGGCGAAGACTGCTGGTACCCACTTTTGCTCCATGGGGAAGTTCATCAAGCGAAGCTCCATTTCGAGAAATTAGAGCATCTCTTGGATCTTCTCGCTTCGGGATCGCTCCCGTCGTAAGGGATTCAGGTAGTACAGAAGGCATATCTTTCATACTATGTACCGCCATATCAATCTCTTTGTTCATCATTGCCTGTTCAATTTCTTTGACAAACAGTCCTTTGCCGCCTACTTTTGACAGCGTCACATTTAGAATCTGATCTCCTTTGGTGACAATTTTCTTCACCTCAAAATCAAATTCAAGTCCATGCTCTGAACATATCTTTTTCAAATCTTCGATGACATGACCTGTCTGTGTCAATGCCAACGCACTTTGTCTGCTTCCCACGATAATTGTACGCATCTTGTTACTCCTCCCGATTGACAGTAATCCACTTCACCATTTCTTCCTGTGACCATGGACGATACCGTTTTTCTCGTATTTGTACTAAAATATCCATTTCAAGTACCCGATCAAGCAGGCGCTTTCTATCTCTCCGATCTTCGACTTCAAACTGAATGACTTCTCGGAATTGTTGTAAAAAATCAAGGTAAATCTGATACTCATCCCCATAATCTGTTCTCAGCTGTTCAATAATTTGCTTTGCAAGCCCCGGGCTTGCACCTGATGCAGAAACCGCAATCGTTAATTTGCCTCGGCGTACAGTGCCAGGAGTAATAAAATCTCCCGTACCCGGTGCATCTGCACTATTCACAAGAATGTTCCTCTGCTTTGCTTCCGCAATGACTTGTGCGTTTACTGCCGGGCTGCTCGTAGCCGCATATACAAGAAAAGCCCCTTCCAGGTCTCCCTGGAGATAGGGCTTCTTACGCCATTCGGCTTCACCCCGGTCAACCATGTGAAGAATTTGATCCGTCACTTCGGGGCTAATAATAGTGAGCAGTGCTCCTGAACCTGCAAGAGCCTCTATCTTTCGCTCCGCTACCTTACCTCCGCCGATAACAATGCATCTGCGCCCTGAGCAGTTCAACATAACTGGTACATAGTGATTCTCCATGTGCTTATGCCTCACTCTCCCGTCCAGCGATGAAACATAGACCAAGCGTTACTCATAAAACTGATAATAACAAAAGCATATCCAAGCAAAATCCATCTTGCCATTACATACTGGGGTGCATCAATATATCGTTTGGATACAAAATAACCAACATAGATACATAGTGCAATAATAGTCGCGAGTACTTTTAGGTCCAATAGATAAAGCCACTGCTTCTCGGCAACAATCGACAAAATAGCAAGGATCACAGATATGCCAAGAATAGGTGTACCAATTAGACTGGCTTTGTTCATATACAATTGCAGAATTTCAAGGCTTGGGACACGTCTCATAGAATCATTCCATCGCTTAAGCTTCAGTCTGTAATGTAAAAAGAGATAAGTCATTGCAAAAACTGCCGCTACCGTCAGTGCCGCAAATCCAAGATTAGCAAGTGCAATATGCATTACCAGCATACCATGTACGGTCTGCCAGTTGAGCAGCCTATCCTCACTCGGTACGAGCCAAAAATCACTCAGCACCAAAGCACTGAAACTGACTACATTCAGAAGGAATACAATATATTCAGACCTCTGCCCCCGGCTTAATATGAATGAAATGAGTACGATACAAAAAGAAAACAAGAAAATAAAATCATACATAGAGTAGATTGGAACATAACCTTGATTCACCGTATAAAACACAAGATACATAAGCTGCATTATCGATACAATAACAAGAAGCCCTGTGCCTATCCGCTTTGCATTCGCATTACGACGAATACAATCCGAGAAATAAAACAGAAGGCTCAGAGCGTAAATATAAATGATGAAACTGTGAATTGTATCATGAACCGTCACTTAGCTCTACACCTGCCTTACAGACTTACAGGAACATAAGTTAGACGCGAAGATTCCTTTGCAGCGCCATGGTTCATTTCCATGGAAGGCTGTAAGTTCCCATGTGAAAGAGCAACGTCCTGTTTCTTGTCATCGATCTCATCCTCGAGCCCAAACAGCTTAGTGAACATTAATAAAGCATCGTCTGCTTTTTTATCAGCAGCCATTTCTTTAATTTGGTTAATCGGCTCATGAGTTATTTGATTTAGCATACTTTTGGTAAGACGCCGAATGACTTTGCGCTGTCTGTCATCTAGTTCCGGCAACTTATTAAACAAACTTTCGAGTGTATCCTCGTGAACGGTATTTGCTTTTTCTTGAAGGGCACGAATGACAGGACGTACCCCCAGCGTTTTAAGCCACTGCTGGAAAGTTATCATTTCCTCTTCAATGAAAGCGTCAATTTTAGCGGCTTCCATACGGCGCATTTCAAGATTCGTCTCTACTACGCCTTCCAAGTCATCAATATCATATAAGTAAACGTTGGACAAATCACTGATCGCAGGATCAATGTCTCTTGGAACAGCAATGTCAATCATAAAGAGCGGACGTGATTTTCTCCGCTTCATGCTTTCTTTTATCATATCCACAGAAATAACAAAGTCTTTAGCACCCGTAGAACTGATCAAAATGTCAACTTCATGTAATCTAGAAAATGCCTGTTCCATAGTACAAGCGGTTCCTTGAAATTTCTTAGCCAATTCTTCAGCACGCAGAAAGGTCCGATTCGCGACAATAACCTCTTCCGCTCCATTTGCGTACAAATGTTGCACAGTTAGTTCGCTCATTTTCCCAGCACCCAGAATCATGACCTTTTTGTTTGAAAACGAACCAAAAATTCGCTTGCCAAGTTCTACGGCCGCATAACTCACCGAGACGGCAGCTTCCCCAATGGATGTTTCAGAATGTGCCCTTTTACCAACCGTAATCGCATGTTTAAATAGTTCATTAAACCACGTGCCTGTTGCTTTCTCTTGCTGCGCACATAAAAAAGCTTGTTTAACTTGCCCAAGAATTTGAGTCTCTCCGATAACCATAGAGTCAAGCCCGCTTGTCACACGAAACAGATGACGGATTGCCTGCTCATTTTCGTAGATATAAAGATGCTGGGTAAATTCTTCACGAGAAATCCCAAACCATTTCTCCATAAAACTACGAATAAAATAGCCGCACATATGAAGACGATCGACTACCACATACATTTCAGTCCGGTTGCATGTAGCTACAATGACGCCTTCCAATACACTATTTGTCTTTTTTAGCTGCTGGAGTGCAAGGGATAAGTCCTTCTCATCAAACGTAAAACGTTCCCTGACTTCTACAGGCGCTGTGCGGTAGTTCAATCCAACTGCGACGATGTGCATTGCAAGTTCACCTGCCTCTACGTTTTGTTAATTTTGTAAATGATCTATATCACAATGCGCTGTAAACAGCACATGATCCTGAGTACATAATGCAAACAATACTTAGTATAACATATGTATTTGCCCGGCTAAGTGCTTTTTATGACATGTTTATGAAATCCTCATCTTAGAGGCATAGCGCTCGCTTAATTTTGCCGGCTCTTCCTATCTTTATGCAGGAACGCAGGCAGCCTACACCTTTTTTAAAGTTAAAATCTCAAAACTATGATTATTCATCCCATGAAGCATACCAAAAATGTAAAATATCTACAAATATAAAAACAACCATGGATGATCCATGGTTGTCAGTTTAATTCATATTATTAACTTTCCATCAAACAAGTTCGATCTGATTCATTTCAGGCGTTTCAACCTTTATTTCACCTAAACCGCGAACTAATCTTTTGGCGTACGTTTTTTCTGGTTTTAATACGGACACCAGGTAGTCAATGGCTAACTGCGGGTCTACCGTTTCTCCACAAGTGTAACAATCAATTGCGGCAAAACCTCTCTCAGGGTACGTGTGAATCGAGAGATGGCTCTCTGACAGCAATACAAGTACTGTCGCTCCTTGAGGTCTAAACTGCTTTGATTGTACGGACAATACGGTAGCACCACAAGCTTCAGCTGCATCAATCAACTGTGCTTGCAAAAACTCCTCATTGTTCAGTAAATCAAAGTCGACTCCCCAAGTATCAACAGCAACGTGTCTTCCGAAAGTTGAATATTCCATCTTCCGGTTCCCCCTTCCTAGGAATAAAATGTTTGAAAAAATTTCATCCGCTAGGACCTACGTCATTCACTTCCCGAGGGAATAATCTCTCGCAACATTCAATGTCCTGAGTGAATCCTGGTTCCTATTTTCTTTTCAACGAGATTAAAAATAACATCTAACTGAGGCAATTGCAATAGTTATTTTACAAGTACTACAAATAAATACATTCGCTGCTAGGAGATAGATCACACAGCTCTCATCGTCGGAATTTACCGGTATTTACACATCGTTTTACTCCGGTTTGATACACCGATTTTTGTATGGTTTTACAATTCAGAGAGGTCGTTCATCCATTATTTATATACAAACAAAAAAAACTCCATACCACAGCCGGGTAAGGAGTTAATAAATAATCAAATGCTAACGTATTTCCTTAATGAAATACTTATGCTTCTAAAGCGAATAAAGTAACCGTATGAGTGCGTAATTGCTCGTCAATCTTCGAAATTTCTTCTTGACTACAAGTTGCATTTCGTAAATCAAGCAGTCCGTTCACACTTTTTTTCACCTGTGTAATCTGTTGCTCGATCTTTCTCATCTGGAATACATCCTCCATCTCCTGGAGTGTGTTTTTGTATTGATAGACCGTTTGGGATTGATTTTCTCTTACTTCAACAATCTTTCGCACAGATCCTTTGAAATAAACATAAGACATTGTAAACCCAGCATAGATCCGATTTACAATCCCTTCTCCTTTGAAGCTGAGGAATAACTTCCGCACCAAATTAGCTAAGTGTAGATTTACCAAGCGGCAAGATAACTCACAGACATAAAACCCTTCTCTATGATGAAATGGAAAATGAACTTCCTCGCCTGCATGATTCACTAGTACAATATCCTGTCCCCCATTACCGAGAACTTTCACTCTTGAATGGACCTGGCCGTCTTCTGCCATCTGCAAGAACTGTTTCATTTGAGTTTCCGATAATTTCAAAGTGGCTTTAACATATTCTGTGGCTAACCGCTGAGCCATAAAAATCTCCCCAATTCTTCCCTGATTCATCAGGCCGGTGTATTCACCGGAAATTTCGTAACAAGCTTATGCCTGAATTCATTATACACTACCTTTTAAACGACTCGCTCATCCTCTAATCCATAAAAACTTGCGCAAAAACCGTAAAAAAAGGGATAAACGCTTATATTCTACAGCTGATAGGGAAGATGCTCACTTTCCTGTATTAAAAGTTCATGCTAACTCTGTCATCCTGCATTTTAGGCTTGTCACGCTTCGTGAGTTGAGGTTTCCTGGCCTTCCTCTACTTCATCCAGCTCTTCTTCCTCACCGAATGGATCTTTAGAGAATGCATAGCGGGAAATAACTGACCATAGTTCATCTCTGCCAAGACCTTCTTCCGAAGAAAAAGATACAAATGAATCATCTGGATGAATCTGAAGGGCTTCTTTTATAATTTTCGCATGTTTCACACGTTTTGTTTTTGGAATCTTGTCCATTTTGGTAGTCACGATGCAAACAGGAAGACCATGGTGTTTGAGCCAGTCATACATCATAATATCGTCCTTCGTTGGTGCATGCCGCATATCGATCATCTGCATCACAAGTTTAAGCTCTTTACGTTCGAGCAAATATTGCTCCATCATTTTCCCAAATAGGGCGCGCTGTGTTTTGGATACTTTGGCATACCCATACCCCGGGAAGTCAACAAAATAAAGTTGATCATTAATACGATAATAATTAAGCTGCTGTGTTTTACCTGGTGTGGAACTCGTTCGTGCCAGGTTTTTACGATTAATCATCCGATTAATCAGCGATGATTTACCCACATTGGAACGCCCTGCCAGAGCAATCTCCGGCAAGGCGTCCTCAGGATATTGGCTGGGGCTTACAGCACTAATAATAAATTCTGATTTTGTTACTTTCATAGTTGATAATTGTCCTCTCTAATGCACTCCTGCTTGTTCTACAAGAGCATGCTGCAGTACTTGGTCCATATGAGCAACAGGAATGAATTCGATATCTTCCCGAACACTGTCCGGAATGTCTCTTAAATCACGTTCGTTGTCCTTAGGTAATAAAATTTTCTTATATCCAGCTCGGTGAGCGGCCAGTGATTTTTCCTTGAGTCCCCCGATGGGTAGTACTCGGCCCCGCAGTGTAATTTCACCCGTCATCGCTACATGTTTGGACACATGACGATTCGTAAGGGCTGAAATAAGTGCAGTTGCCATCGTGATCCCAGCGGATGGGCCGTCTTTCGGAATCGCACCTTCCGGAATATGAATATGAATATCATTTTTCTCATGGAAGTCTGGTGCAATCCCAAGTTCAATCGCTTTGGAACGAGTATAACTGAATGCTGCTTGTGCGGATTCTTTCATCACGTCTCCAAGTTTCCCTGTTAGGGTTAACTTGCCTGTACCCGGCACAACAGTCACTTCAATTACCAACGTTTCACCGCCAACCTCAGTCCACGCAAGACCTGTCACTGTACCGATCTGATCTTCAAGATCTGCTACACCATATCTAAATTTCCCTGGGCCCAGATAATCTTTAATCTCTTCCGGCGTAATGACAATGCTTCCTTCGTATCCTGTTACAATTTTCTTGGCTGCTTTACGGCAAAGGGATGCCATCTGCTGTTCCAAGTTCCGTACTCCGGATTCTCTCGTATATTCACGAATGACTTTCAGCAGTGTGTCTTCACCAACCTGAAGCTGCTGCTCCGTAAGACCATGTTCTCGAATCTGTTTTGGCAGCAAATAGCGATTCGCGATTTGCAGTTTCTCAAGTTCCGTATAACCCGGAATATTCAAGAGTTCCATCCGATCAAGAAGAGGTCTTGGGATACTGTGTACCGTATTGGCAGTTGTCACAAACATGACGTTCGACAAATCAAAAGGCAGTTCCACAAAATGATCACTAAACGTGTTATTCTGTTCCGGATCTAGCACTTCAAGAAGTGCTGATGACGGATCACCGCGGAAGTCAGAAGCCATTTTATCAATCTCATCTAGTAAGAAGACAGGGTTTAGTGAACCGGCTGTTTTCATACCTTGAATGATTCTGCCCGGCATTGCACCTACGTAAGTACGGCGATGACCGCGAATTTCTGCCTCATCACGAACTCCGCCAAGTGAGATACGTACAAATTCTCGTCCCAGTGATTTCGCGATCGAACGGGCCAGAGATGTTTTCCCTACCCCAGGAGGCCCTACAAGACAGAGAATTGGACCTTTGAGCTGCTTAACCAGCTTCTGAACAGCCAAATATTCAAGCACTCTCTCCTTCGGTTTCTCTAGACCATAATGATCGGCATCCAGTACTTCTTCGGCAGCCTGAATATCAAGATCATCTTCTGTCGACCGGCTCCAAGGCAAAGCGAGCAGCCAATCCACGTAGTTTCGAATAACGCCGCCTTCCGCAGAACTGGCTGGCATTTTCTCAAGACGATCGATTTCTTTGTTAATCTTCTCTTGAACCTTCTCGGGCAGATCAAGTGCAGCTGCTTGGTTTCGCAGTTCTTCCACTTCACCTGCACGGCCTTCTTTTTCTCCGAGTTCCTTTTGAATTGCTTTCATTTGCTCGCGCAGATAATATTCCTTCTGCGTTTTTTCCATCTGCTTTTTCACACGCTGGCTGATTTTACGTTCAAGTTCCAGAACTTCACGCTCGTTATTAAGAATATCGAGAAGTTTCTCAAGTCGTTGCTTGACGTTAATCGTCTCCAGAATTTCTTGTTTATCCTTAATCTTAAGTGAAAGATGACTGGTTATGACATCCGCAAGACGCCCAGGTTCTTCAATATCAGATACTGCTGCGAGTGTCTCCGGAGTAATCTTTTTAGACAGATTTATATAATTTTCAAACTGATTCAGTACCGTCCTCATTAGAGCATCCGTCTCTGGATGGTTAGTCTCTTCTTCAGGAAGTTCTACTGCCAGCACTTCATAAAAATCAACATTGTCTGTGTATTCGGTAATCTCCGCACGTTCCAATCCTTCTACAAGGACCCGAATCGTCCCATTCGGAAGCTTCAGCATCTGTCTGACCTTAGCCACTGTCCCGATCCGGAAGATATCTTCTCTTGTAGGTTCTTCAATATTTACTTCAGATTGGGAGCACAGGAGGATTAAATGTTCTTCTACCATCGCTTTTTCCAAAGCCTTAACTGATTTCTCCCTGCCCACATCGAGATGGAGTACCATACTCGGGTAAACAAGAAGTCCTCTCAAAGGCAGTAAAGGAAAACGACGACCTTTGGCTTTGCTCGGTCCCATCGCTTTCACACCTCCAATGGCTCTCAAGTTGTTATCATTCATTATTTTATCAAATGTTCACATAAAAAACCAATGAAGGGACAAGCATTACATGCTTTCGGTACTATTCAGTTTACCGTTCCGATTGTGGTCCGCATGCAAAACAGAGGGAGAGGAAGGCGGAAAAAGTTCTGCATGCGGAGAAGCAATCTCTTCCACTGCTGTTTTTTCCGAATCTCCAAACACATGCTGGAATACTTCTTCAGCTGTCTCAACCGGAATTACACGTAAGCCTTCCAAGTTATCAAAAATGGATTGCCAATTTTCAGCTGGAATGATTACTTTTTTGACTCCTGCCTGGAATGCGGCTTCCACCTTAGCCAAAACACCGCCAATTGGTTTCACTTTTCCGTGTATACTTATTTCTCCTGTCATCGCCAGCTCATGGTCTACAGGAATTCCCCGAATAGCCGAGACAATCGCCGTCGCCATAGCAATCCCAGCGGAAGGTCCATCAATCGGTGTCCCACCGGGGAAATTAATATGAAGATCGAAATTAGATGGTGAATACCCCATCGCACGAAGAACCGTTAGCACATTCTCCACAGACCCTTTTGCCATACTTTTGCGGCGCAGCGTTCTTGAACCACCGCCAATCTCTTCTTCCTCTACGACACCCGTAATATTATAGGTACCTTTACCCTTTCCTACAGGTACAGCAGAAACTTCGATTTCAAGCAGAGCCCCCATATTTGGACCATACACAGCAAGTCCGTTAACAAAGCCGATCTGAGGACGACTTGGCACTTTACGATCAGGTCTTGGCTGAATTTGACTGCTGCTGGCTACCCATTCCAAATCAGAGGCCTCAAGTTCATCCCGATTCTCCGTCAAAGCAAGTCCGGCGGCAAGCTGTACGATGTTTACTGCTTCCCGGCCATTTGTCGCATACTTTTTAACAACTTCTACTGCTTCGGGATTCGCCGAGAAACCGATTTTGGATATAGCATCTTCCGCAATTCGTCCGATTTCTTCCGGTAACAGCGCACGGAAAAAGATTTCCATACAGCGAGAACGCAGTGCTGGCGGAATTTCATGAGGAGATCTAGTCGTTGCACCTACAAGACGAAAATCTGCCGGCAATCCATTTTGGAAAATATCATGGATATAAGCAGGAGTATGCGTATCTTCGGAATTGTAGTACGCACTTTCCAAAATCACTTTGCGATCCTCGAGTACTTTTAGCAGCTTGTTCATCTGGATCGTATGAAGTTCACCGATCTCATCCACAAATAAAATTCCGCCATGCGCTTTGGTAACGGCACCCGGTTTCGGCTGAGGAACCCCAGCTACCCCCATTGCACCCGCTCCTTGATATATCGGATCATGCACGGATCCAATGAGAGGATCTGCAATTCCTCGTTCATCAAAACGCGCTGTGGTCGCATCAATCTCTGTAAATTTGGCATCAGCCTTAAAAGGGGAGGCCGGGTTCTTTTTTGCTTCCTCTAAAATGACTCTGGCTGCCGCTGTCTTCCCTACTCCTGGCGGACCGTAAACAATGACATGCTGAGGATTGCCACTGCAGAGAGCAGCCTTCATGGCACGCAGACCATCTTTTTGGCCCACGATATCTTCAAGTTTGGCAGGTCGTGTCTTTTCGGCAAGTGGTTTTGTCAGCGAAATAGCTCTCAGCTTCCGTAGTTTATCCATTTCTTTACGAGATTCTTTTTCTACCGCACTTCGATTACTCTTTTGCGAGCGCAGCATATTCCAAAAATATAACCCAATCACAACTCCAAAAAATAAATTGACCAACATAATGATAATCGTTATTTCATTTCCCATATTTAAGTCCTCCTGTTCAATCTTTCTTCCCCTTATTTTTGCCACGTAAAAAGTTCGATACTTGGTAGTATAGCCTTTTCCTTTTGTGGTAAACGTAAAAAACGGATGAAATAGGACAGAAAAACAAAAAAAGCCAACTTTCGCAGGTGGAAAGTTGACTTCATTTATATAGATAATAATAGATTAGTGCTTACGGCCAGGGATAACCCCTGTTTCTTCATAGGCAACCACAATTTTATCAATTTCTTTTTTGAGTTCATCGACCATCTCAGCCTCAGGGACTTTGCGAATCATCTCTCCATAACGGAATAACAATCCTTCGCCCCGAGCACCGGCAATACCGATATCTGCTTCTCTTGCTTCCCCTGGACCATTGACCGCACAGCCGAGTACAGATACTTTAATCGGTACTTTAATCTGTGAGATATACTCTTCCACTTCGTTGGCAATGGAGAATAGATCAATATCAAGACGTCCACAAGTCGGACAAGAAATGAGCGTAGCTGCATTCGAGATCAGTCCAAACGCTTTGAGCAGTTCTCTTGCTACTTTTATCTCTTCAACGGGATCGGCACTTAGTGAAATACGCATTGTTGAACCAATGCCGAGTGAAAGAAGTGCTCCCATCCCCGCAGAACTTTTAATCGTTCCCGAGAACAAGGTGCCGGCTTCTGTAATCCCAAGATGAAGCGGATAAGGAATGACCTGAGCCGCTTTGGTATAAGCTTCAATCGCCATAGGTACGTCAGATGCTTTCAGGGATACGATAATATCGTGAAAATCAAGCTCTTCAAGAATACCAATGTGATAAAGTGCGCTTTCTACCATCGCATCTGCTGTTGGATATCCGTACTTTTCAAGCAAATGATTCTCTAGAGAACCCGCATTAACACCAATACGAATCGGGATGCCTTTTGCTTTGCAAGCTTCTACCACTGCTTCTACCTTCTCACGGCGACCGATGTTTCCTGGATTAATACGAACTTTATCAATCCCGTTCTCTATCGCCTTCAAAGCCAGCTTGTAGTTAAAGTGAATATCCGCTACCAGTGGAATATGAATCCGTTTCTTAATTTCTTTGATTGCATCTGCTGCTTCGTCATTATTTACCGTTACACGAACGATCTGACAACCTGCTTCTTCCAGACGCAAGATCTCAGCTACGGTTGCTTCTACATCGGCGGTTTTTGTCGTACACATACTTTGTATAATAACTTCGTTGCTTCCACCGATGGTAATATTTCCAACTTTTACGGGACGTGTATCCTGTCTCAGAAACATGATGGCTTTCTCTCCCCATAACGTCAAATCTCCACTAGTAAGAGGACTGGAATATCCAGTAAGCCCCTGTACCAGTGGAGTATGACTAAATTATTTAAACTAGATAAGTGGGATCAGCCAAGATCACGCACTTTCTTCCTGTTTTTTATCTTTTTCGTCTCCACTACGTAATTCAGGTGCTATTTTTTCTTCAACAACCTGTTGTGTAATTACGCATTTGGTTACATCTTCACGAGATGGCACTTCATACATTACATCAAGCAATAAGCCTTCGATAATGGCACGAAGTCCACGAGCTCCTGTATTCCGTTTGATCGCTTCACGGGCAATAGCCTCAAGTGCGCCTGGTTCAAACTCAAGGGATACATTATCGAGTTCGAGCATTTTCGTGTACTGTTTAACCAGTGCGTTCTTCGGCTCAGACAGGATGCGAACTAGTGTGTCTTCATCAAGCGGCTCCAGAGTAGAGATGACCGGCAAACGTCCTACAAATTCCGGAATCAAACCGAACTTGAGCAAATCTTCTGGAAGAACCATGCCAAGATATTCGCCTGGTTTCAGATCCTTTTGCTCTGTTGCAGAGTTAAATCCGATCACTTTTTTACCGATACGGCGTTTAATCATTTGCTCCAGTCCATCAAAGGCACCGCCGCAAACGAACAAAATATTCGTTGTATCGATCTGGATAAACTCTTGGTGTGGATGCTTGCGTCCACCTTGCGGCGGTACAGAAGCAACGGTTCCCTCCAAAATTTTGAGGAGAGCTTGCTGCACACCTTCACCAGAAACGTCACGTGTAATCGATGGGTTCTCTGATTTACGTGCCACTTTATCAATTTCATCAATATAAATGATGCCGCGTTCTGCTTTTTCTACATCATAATCTGCAGCTTGGATCAACTTGAGAAGGATATTCTCAACGTCTTCACCCACATAACCTGCTTCCGTCAAAGACGTAGCATCTGCAATAGCAAACGGTACATTCAGGATTTTAGCCATTGTTTGAGCAAGTAGAGTCTTACCAGAACCTGTTGGTCCTAGAAGCAAAATATTACTTTTCGACATTTCCACGTCGTCCACTTTGCTCTGCGTATTAATCCGTTTGTAGTGATTATATACCGCTACAGACAATGATTTCTTCGCTTGATCTTGACCAATGACATATTGATCAAGAATATCCCGAATCTCTTTTGGTTTCGGAATATCCTTCAGATCGATCTCTTCATCATGACCGAGCTCTTCTTCCACGATCTCCGCGCAAAGCTCGATACACTCATCACATATATACACCCCTGGTCCCGCTACCAACTTGCGGACTTGTTCCTGGGATTTACCGCAGAAAGAACATTTTAATTGCCCTTTCTCATCGTTAAATTTAAACATATAACCACCCCTTTAAGAATTAATCGGTTTGGTGAGTACTTGGTCAATGATACGGTACTCTAAAGCTTCTTCCGCACTCATGAAATAGTCACGGTCCGTATCACGCTCGATTTTATCAAGGGGTTGACCTGTACGCTCCACGTAAATCTGATTCAGTTTCTGACGAGTCTTAATGATCCAGTCAGCATGAATCTGAATATCGGATGCCTGACCTTGGACTCCGCCCAGCGGTTGATGTATCATAACTTCGCTGTTTTCAAGTGCATATCGCTTACCAGGAGCACCCGCTGTTAATAGCAGCGAACCCATGCTGGCAGCCATACCTACGCAGATCGTGGATACGTCTGGCTTGATAAACTGCATCGTATCATATATACCCATCCCCGCTGTAACAGAACCACCAGGTGAATTGATATATAAACTGATATCTTTTTCTGGATCTTCTGCAGCCAGGAAAAGAAGCTGGGCGATTACCAGATTCGCCACATCATCATCTATTGCACCGCTGAGAAAGATAATCCGATCTTTCAGCAGTCTAGAGTAAATATCGTATGAACGTTCTCCGCGATTCGTTTGTTCAACAACCATAGGTACGAGACTCATGTGTAAACCTCTTTTCCATAATAGAATCTTTACCGCACAAGTCAGGGAAAATATAAGAATCTGTAAATATCATTACAGTACATCTTATTTTAACATGTTCCCTGTTTCATGTCATATAGATCCGCTTTCTCACATGAACCAATAATAAGAAAGCTTGATCATATTTAACCATTTTTTTTATGTATGTGCAAATGCGCCTTCCGGCATATAGAGTAAAGACCTATATCTTAAGTATATGGAAGGATATAAAAATTATCACGCATATTAATTAATATCCATCTAATAATAAAAATTGCTATAAAATGGATATTACTTAGAAAAAATAAGGCACGTAAAAAACATTACGTGCCTTATCTGATATACATGATACGCATTCCGTATAAATCCATACCCATGTTTGGTCCTGGATTTATACTACATGCTCATATGTGAGTGATTATTCAGCCGCTTCTTCTTTAGCTTCTTCAGCAGGAGCATCTACCTCTTTGCTGTTTGCCAATAGGAAGTCGATTGTTTTGCGAAGCAATACTTCTTCTTTCAAGCTGTCAAGAGAACCATTGCTTTCAAGAATTTGACGAATCTCTTCAACAGAGCGTTTGAAAGAAGCAGCCATGTTGTTCAGCTCTTCGTTTACATCTTCTTCTGTTACTTCAAGATTCTCTTGTTTACCGATTGCTTCAAGAACCAGGTTGTTACGAACGCGTTTTTCAGCATCGTTTTTCATTTGGTTTTGAAGATCTGCTTCTGTTTGACCAGAGAAGCTCATGAACATTTCAAGGTTCATACCTTGTTGACGAAGACGGTTGTCAAAGTCACGCATCATGTTGCGAACTTCGCTGTTGATCATTCCTTGTGGAATTTCAACTTCAGCATTTTCAGCCGCTTTTTCAACTACGATATTTTCTTGAGTAGCTTTTGCTTCTTCTTCTTTACGGGAAGCAAGTTGTTTTTTCAGATCTTCTTTGTACTCATCAAGTGTGTCGAATTCACTAACGTCTTTAGCGAACTCATCATCAAGAGCAGGAAGTTCTTTACGTTTGATTTCGTGTACTTTCACTTTGAATACCGCTTTTTTACCAGCTAGTTCAGCTGCATGGTACTCTTCAGGGAATGTCACTTCAACGTCTTTGCTGTCGCCTGTTCCAAGACCAATGACTTGATCTTCGAAACCAGGAATGAATGTGTTAGAGCCAAGTTCAAGAGATTGACGCTCAGCAGATCCGCCTTCGAAAAGTTCACCGTCAACAGAACCTTCGTAGTCGATAACAACAACATCGCCAGATGCTGCTTGTCCTTCTTCAACGACTACCAGTTCAGCATGACGCTGTTGCAGACGCTCTAGTTCAGCAGTCAATTCTTCTTCAGAAACTTCAGTGCTTACTTTAGGAACTTCAAGACCTTTGTATTCGCCAAGTTCAACTTCAGGTTTAACTACAACTTTTGCTTTAAACTTGAATGTTTGACCTTTAGCAAATTGATCAACATCTACTTCTGGTTGTTCTACAGGGAAGATTTCTGTTTGATCAACAGCTTCCGTGTATACTTCTGGAAGAAGGATGTCAATAGCGTCCTGGTACAAGCTCTCTACACCAAAACGTGCTTCGAAGATTGAACGAGGTACTTTACCTTTACGGAATCCAGGTACATTTATTTTTTTAACGACTTTATTAAAAGCCTTGTCGAGAGCAGCAGCTACACGATCTGCTTCTACTTCAACTTCAAGAACCCCAAGGTTCTTCTCTATTTTTTCCCAAGTTGCTTTCATTTATGCTTTCCCCTCCAAATTTCACGTGTTAACCATTGTCAAGCGCGTACAAAATAACCATTTTAGTATAAACAACATTAAATGCAATTTCAAGGGTAAACCCTTGTAAACACAGCAGGAAAAGTTTTATAACCTATTTTGTGCCCAGTCCGCCTGAAACAAATTGCTTAATTGAGCGATACGCCTGCTCAAATCGGAACCTAACCTCGCTCGTGATCCCATACAAAGTGCGAATCTCTTCTTCATTGTGCGAACCTCCCAAACTCTCAGCCACCGCTGCATGAAGTGCAGCAGCCCACATATCGAGCATGGATTCATCGCCCTCCAGCATAGAGCGGTAATCACTTGTTCCAAAAACGGCCATGATATATTGCGACCAAAGTTCCTGAGCGAAATAATAAAGCGTCGGCTCATGAACTTCTGTCTGATCGGCGACACGTTCTAGAATCCGAAGAACAGCATGCGGGAAATCTTCTGGCGTCAAAGGTACTGTCTCTATTTCTACTTCGACCTTCTCTGTTCCTCTTTGCAGAGTAACATGAAAGTCAGCCCCTCTTTTCCGCAGGGTTTGAAGCACCCTGAACTGGAGTAATGGATGTAATCTGCTATGTTCAATCCATTCCTTAAGGGAATCATCAACGCTCGGCACATCTACGTATGCTAACTGGTCAAGTGCAAGCATCGTTTGTTCACTCAGCGGCTCATCCTTCAGAATGCGCAGTAATTTATTCGCATAATCTCCGTCTTCAGCCATCTTATTCTTCGCATTTTGGCGTGCTAAATCCTCTTCACTTTCAATGTCATCCTCTTCTTCAGAAACCGGATTATTGTCATCAGCACTTATATATTGAGGAAAGGCTGCCCTGAGCCACTCAAGCAGCGCTGCCCATTCTTCATAGTTTCTCTGATCTTGTCCTTGGCACTGAAGCAGAAATTCAAGCAAATTCATCGCTTCCGCATAGCGTTCATTTTCCAGCATAACGGTGAGCTGAATTTGATAAAAGTCTAGTGTCTTAGGAAACAATACAATATTTTTATCTGTGGTTTGTGAACTTGTATCTTTAATTAAGATGACCTCCTCTCTACCCGGAAGCGTAAAGCGACTCGTTGATTATATAGAAACCCGTAGACTATGTATAGCACTAATATACTAGAATAACCGAAAGTGACATAGAAAAAACACAGAGCTCTCTATTTTATAAAATAATTAGGATATATTAAAAATTCTATATTCTTTTTATTTTATTTTTACGATAACTATTGATTTTATAATTTATATATGTTATATTCTATTTCGCGCTTGAATTTGTCCCAGTAGCTCAGCTGGATAGAGCAACGGCCTTCTAAGCCGTCGGTCGGGGGTTCGAATCCCTCCTGGGACGTAAAATATGAAAGGCATCCTTTATTGGATGCCTTTTTTTTTATGTCCTGGGGATGAGAACCCCTACAAGGGGGGCGTCGCAGCTTTTTCTTCGGGAGCTTTACTTCGCAGTCAGCCTGTAAGGCTGTATCCCTCCTGGGACGTAAAATATGAAAGGCATCCTTTATTGGATGCCTTTTTTTTATGTCCTGGGGATGAGAACCCCTACAAGGGGGGCGTCGCAGCTTCTCTTCGGGAGCTTTACTTCGCAATCAGCCTGTAAGGCTGTATCCCTCCTGGGACTTTGTAAAATAAAAAAGACTGCAGGCAAAATAGTTTAAGCTACTTTGTCTACAGTCTGAAGAGAGACATTCAACGGATGTCTCTCTTTTTTGTATACGTAA
This sequence comes from Paenibacillus polygoni, assembly GCF_030263935.1. Lineage (NCBI taxonomy): Bacteria > Bacillati > Bacillota > Bacilli > Caryophanales > Paenibacillaceae > Paenibacillus > Paenibacillus polygoni. The sequence goes on from NZ_CP127162.1 coordinate 4,037,501, forward strand.
GCTCCCATGTATGACACAGCCCTACTGAACTGATCTCTTCTTCAAGCCAATAATTAAACGATCCAATAACATACCGATTAGCAACCAGAAAACAACGGCAACGATGTAAACAACAAAAGAAGAAAGATGCACATGATTCATGTTAGGTACAAATTCAATGAACCAAGCAACAGGACTAACACCCATAAGCAATATATTGTACTCATCTAGTCCAAAATAGTTTAACAATACCACTAATAAAACTACGAAGGGCAACCACACAGCAAATTTTTTCATAGCATACCTCTCCCTGACCTATGTCTGTCTGTAATTTCCACACAACATCGTCTAATACCCAATTCAATTTCATATCTCCCCAGCGGGTAATACAATCCTCTGATCAGATGAGCAATCGATTTTATAAAAGAGCAACAAAACAAAAAATACATCCTTTCGGATGCCTTTTCTTTGTACGTCCCAGGAGGGATTCGAACCCCCGACCGACGGCTTAGAAGGCCGTTGCTCTATCCAGCTGAGCTACTGGGACAAGTTATGTAGTTAATTTTCACGTGCGAGATTTATTATACCGTAAAATCATTATTTGTCAAAGTATTTTTTTAAGTATCATCCTGGGCATGCCAGGGTAATATGATGTAAATATAACAAAACAACAAAGGAGCGTTCGTAGCTTATGCGACAACTATTGTCATCTCTGAGTTATTTCAGTATTTTCTTCGCCCCATTTTTGCTTCCACTCATTGTATGGATTATAGCACAAGATAATTATGTTAGAGGACATGCCAAAAAAGCATTATTCTCACATGTGTTTCCTTTTCTTGCGCTGATTCCGCTGTTAATCTTCATGTTTAACGCGAACCATACCACGTCTATTATCGGCTATGCGATCCTTTTCTTCATTATTTATGTTGCTGTTTTTATCTATAATGTCTTTCAAGGTATTAAGGTGCTCCGCGATGATGCTTAATCCCTTGTTGTAATTTAGAAAGCAGTTGATTCCCTGTAAGTTGTCTCTTATTGTTATTTCTATCTAACAATAGAGTACAGCTTTGGAACAACTGCTTTTTTTATTTAACCTAGTTTAATCCGTACCATTCATCATGCTTTCGTCTGCTTCCATCAGGTTAAATAAGAAATAAATATAGTAGCGGTACCAAAATAAACAGATAACGAGAACAAGTCATTCAGTGTAGTGATCAGCGGTCCTGAAGCTACAGCAGGGTCTATTTTCAACTTGTACAAAATGATAGGAATGACGGTTCCCGCCATCGTACCAATAATAATCGTTAGGAGAAGGGAGAATCCAATAACAGCCCCGAGTGCAAAACTCGCCTGCCAGAAACCAGCCACAAGTGCAACACTGACACCGCATATTACCCCAATCATGATACCTACGAGTAATTCACGCCGTAACAGACGAAAAATGGTCTTCCGATTCATTTTCGTTTGGGGGCCAAGTCCCCGAATAACCACTGCTAAGGACTGTGTCCCCGTATTTCCTGTCATCCCTGCAATCATTGGCATAAAGAAAGTTAGAGCTACTACCTTACTAAGCGTCCCCTCAAATATACTGATGATACTGCCCGATAACAAACCAAGAAACAAGAGCATAATGAGCCATGGCAGACGGCGCTTGGCAGCGGTCAATGGGTGCGTGTTATAATCAATCGTCTTATCGGTCGCTGATAATTTGTTAATATCTTCATTTGCTTCTGCCCGTAATACGTCAAGGACATCGTCAAAAGTAACAACCCCGATTAATTTTCCATTTACATCTTCAACCGGCATGGATACGAGGTCATACTGTTCAAATAAGTGGGCTACTTCCTCCTGGTCCATATCTGCTGGAACTTTGACTACATTTTCGCCCATCAAGTCTTCAATCAGATCCGTCGCCTGAGCTAGTACCAAATCTCGGTATGTTGTCAGTCCAATTAATTCTTTTTCTTCATTTAACACGTATAGATCCTGTATATCATTCGTTAGATCTGCAAAATGTTTTACTTTCTCTACCGCTTCGCGAACCGTATATTTCGCATAAAACCATACATAACGGTTCGTCATGATGCCCCCGGCCGTCTCTGGACCAAAGTTCATGAGCTCACGGACCGTCTCTCTCTCCGTTACTTCCATTATAGAGAGTAAATATTCTCTCATCTCTTCAGGGATCTCACCTAATAAATCAGCAAGGTCATCGTTATCCATTCGATTGAGGACTTGTGCTGCCTTTTCTTTACCAAGTATGTACAGTGCACTTACTTCAATCATAGGAGAAAGTTCACTCAGCATCCTTGTCAATGTTTCAATCTCAAGAGCATTCATAAACTGTGGACGGTAGACCTCATTTATCTCTTCATAAACAACAGCAAGATCGTATGGTTCCCACTCTTCAAGCTCACTTGCCATCTGATTGATGCGCCCCGTATTTATAGCTTCTTCAATGCTTATCGTCAGGGCTTGAAGATCCTCTTCTCTACTGCGTTTGTCTCGTCTTCTCAATATCATCACCTTCTGTCCCTCATGCAAAATAGATATCAAATCATACAGACAGCAGCTGTACACTGCTTGTCTATGGGAAATAATACTTTACCCTCGTAAACTCTTACCCGAGTTAAGGAAAGCAAAATCACCCCAAACAACCTTTTCTTCTTATGTTTTTTCTGAAAAAACGTAGTATATGTAATTTCCCTTTTTTAAGTAGACAGCCTCCACCCTTTCCAAAGGAAAAGAGTGGAGGCGTCTGTTGCAGCCCGGGTTATTTGTTCCCGAAGCGCATCGGGTTACGATGTACTTCATGTTGATTGTTCTTCGCAAGTACTTCCTCAGCAAACTCATTATTGTCCTTATAACGGTTTCCCTTACTTTTCTTGTACTTTGAAGTCACTTTCAGTTCACCTCCCCGGGTTACAGGAGTATTATGTGTAATTGCTGCATTTCATAAACAAAAAGGATTTGCCTTATTTATGGCTAAGAAGTCGATTTTGTAAATCCTGATTCATAGATCCATAACTCAGTAAAGACTGCATGAACTGCTCTTTTTCTTGCTCAGCCAATACATCTACCCGATTCTCAAATGCAATCTCCGTCGCATCCTCAAAAGCAGTATTCGCATTATCGTTATACCAGTCCAGTGTAAGGTCATGATGATTTCTTATGATTCTGTGGAGTTCGAGCGATCCATCTGCACCGCCTGTTATGTATAACAGTAAGGAGGAATCTCCCATTCTGGCGGGTTCGACTTCAACTTCTACACAAGATCGGCCATCTAGCTCCAGTTCTTTTGTTATCTTAGCATTCTGAATGACATACATATTCCCCTTCTCCTTTCATTCATGAAAGTCTTGTTTATTCACGAAATCTCGTACGATACCATATTGCGACAAGTGGCTTCGCGTCTCATTCGTTCCTAACCGATAAATTTCGTTATACACGTTTTGAAGTGCTTCTTCATATAACACATTAACGGAGGCTTCTTCTGTATCGGGCCACGGAAAAACATATCCGGGGAAGGCCTCTTCTTCTTTTTCCTGCATCAAACTTAGCAACCCTTGCAGATTTTCTGCCTGTTCAGGCGTTGCTTGTATGATCCACTCGTAAGATGCAGCTCTTTGGTCAGCTAGAACGGATCGTCCCCCTACCGACACGAAATACAGGCTCTTTTGCAATCTTCATCGCTCCTCATGCATCGTATTCACATTTATAGTTTCGGATGAGGACAGACATTTTATGCCTGAATTCGGCATATATTTGTTTTACTGTGAGAATAGAAATGTAAGGTAGGACCGCTCTACACTCATAAAAGACAAACTTCTGTGGAAGAAACGACCAGAAAGGATGAACTCTCATGTGCGGAATTACTGGATTTATACAGTGGAATCATGATCTCACGCAGGACTCTGAACTTCTTGTTCGCATGACTGAAAGTATGTCGAATCGAGGACCTGATGCGGGAGGAACCTGGATCTCTGGACCGTGCGCTTTTGGACATCGAAGACTGAGCGTCATGGACCCTGAGAACGGTGCCCAGCCCATGATTATGAATCATAGTGACAAACAGTATACCCTTGTATACAATGGAGAGCTTTATAATGCGCCCGAGCTAAAAAAAGAATTAGAACAGCGTGGACATCAATTCAAAACCACTTGTGATACAGAGGTGCTTTTGGCGAGTTATGTAGAATGGGGTCCCGGTTGTGTAGACCGGTTTAATGGTATTTTCGCTTTTGTTATATGGGACAGCGGACGTGAACATATTTTTATGGCAAGGGATCGTTTAGGCGTGAAGCCACTTTTCTACAGTCATCAAGGGGATACACTCGTATTTGGATCAGAACCAAAAGCCCTGCTGCTGCACCCTGCTGTGGAAGCCGTAGTTGGATCCGAAGGACTTGCTGAAATCTTTATTATCGGTCCTGCTAGAACACCAGGTCATGGTGTATATTCCTCAATGAAAGAACTTCGAGCAGGTCATGCCGCTCTCTTCACGAGAAATGGCCTCCGTACTTACGCTTACTGGAAGCTCGAAAGCAAACCTCATGAAGATGATGTGGAGGCAACGGCCGCGGAAGTTAGACGCCTGCTTATAGATACGCTTGAGCGTCAGCTTGCTTCTGATGTACCGCTCGGCTCTTTGTTATCAGGTGGACTCGATTCGAGTGCGCTCTCTGCACTTGCCGTTCATTATTATAAAAGAACAGGGCAAGGCAATATCGATACCTTCTCGGTCGATTACGTAGATAATGATAAACATTTTAAAGCCCACGCTTTTCAGCCTAATTCAGATGCCCCTTTTATTCAGCGAATGGTTGACGAACTGAAAACGAACCATCATTTTATCGAATTTGATACAGATGAAGTTGTGGAAGCACTCAATGCAGCTACTTTATCCAGAGATTTGCCGGGGATGACGGATGTGGATTCCTCGCTTTATTTGTTTTGCCGGGAGATTAAGAAAAAAGCAACGGTTGCTATATCTGGTGAAGCGGCAGACGAAGTATTTGGCGGTTATCCGTGGTTCCATCGTGAAGACATGCTGAACTCCGGCACCTTCCCTTGGGCGGTTGCGCCCAAAATGAGAGCAAGTCTCTTATCAGCTGATATCGCCGAGTGGACTCGTCCGCTTGAATACTTAAATGATCGCTATTCCGATGCTGTCGCAGAAACGCCGCTTCTAGCAGGCGAAACGAGTAAAGCTGCTCAAATGCGTGTGATGTCGTATCTAAATATTACCCGCTTTATGCCAACGCTGCTCGATCGAAAAGATCGGATGAGTATGGGAGTGGGTCTAGAAGTACGCGTCCCTTACTGTGATCATCGTCTGGTTGAATATGTATTTAATGTTCCTTGGGAGATTAAGATGACCGGGGATCGTGAAAAAGGAATTCTGCGTAAAGCACTTGAAGGCATTCTGCCGGATGATGTGCTCTACCGTAAAAAAAGTCCATATCCTAAAACCCACAATCCAAACTATTTGGCGGCGGTACGCCAGCAAATGCTAGATGTGCTGGACGATCCTAATTCACCGATACTGCCGCTTATTGATGTGAAGAAAATTAAAGAACTCGCCTCGTCTAAAGACGCGTCTTCCAACTTGCCATGGTTTGGCCAGCTGATGTCTGGTCCTCAGTTATTCGCCTATCTTACGCAAGTAAACTTCTGGCTTAAAACCTATAAAGTCGCGATTCGTTGATTGAAAAATAGAAATGTATGATAAAAGAGACCTGCCGCTGGCAGGTCTCTCTTCTCTTCCCTGGATCATAATCCTAGGAAGGTATTTGTGTACTTATCCGTGTTACTAAGACTTTAACTTTGCCATTAGTTCGCGCAGAGCAGCTCCACGGTGACTAATCGCTTGCTTCTCATCCAAGCTGAGTTCAGCCATTGTCTTGTCATACTCCGGTAAATAAAAGAGCGGATCATATCCAAAGCCGCCTTGTCCAGCACCTTCTGATGTGATAAACCCTTCTACTGAACCGAATGACTCCACCTTGTTTCCCGTTGAAGGATCGTATAGCACTAAGGCACACACAAACCGTGCAGGACTAAGGAGAGGCTGCTCTGTATCTTCACCCAGCTGCAGAGAGAGAAGTGTACTTAGCAGCTTCTCATTATTGTCTGCATCACTCGCATCTTCGCCGGCATATCTCGCAGAGTATACGCCCGGTGCTCCGTCTAATCGATCCACGCATAAGCCCGAATCATCAGCGAGTACAGGCAGATGCAGCGCATCGCCTACGGTTTTTGCTTTTTTAAATGCATTAGCAGCAAACGTCTCTCCGTCTTCCACCACATCAGGCAAATCCGGATAGTCATACATGCTCTTTACTTCTATACCAAGCGCAGCAAATGCATGAGAGAATTCACGGACTTTCCCTTTATTCTTCGTAGCTACAATAACAATGGAGCTGTCAAGCTGAAACATGGAGAATCAAGCCTCCCCAATTCCGCGTGAACCGATCTTCAGTGCAATCGGGCCCAAGGTTTCTTTCTGCAGCTTAATCATCTCAAGCACACCGCGTTCCCCAAGGCTGAGTAATTCGTCCAGTTCCTTACGGCTGAATGGTCTCTCTTCGCCTGTTCCTTGCAGCTCTACAAACTCTCCGCTGCCTGTCATCACGATATTCATATCTACTTTCGCTTTGGAATCTTCCTCATAGTTCAGATCAAGCATAGCTTCCTGTCCAACTACACCGACACTCACCGAAGCAAGATAATCAGTGATCGGGAATACAGGCAAACGATGCTGCTGAGCAATTTTGTCAATCGCAATGGCCATGGCAACAAAGGAACCGGTAATAGAAGTTGTACGTGTTCCTCCATCTGCCTGGATTACATCGCAATCAAGGGTAATGGTGCGCTCGCCAAGTGCTTGCAAATCAACTACGGACCGCAATGCGCGTCCGATGAGCCTTTGTATCTCCATGGTACGTCCCGTTAATTTGCCGCGAGCTGCCTCGCGCTGATTCCGGGTTTGTGTTGCCCGAGGAAGCATGGAATATTCAGCTGTCACCCAGCCTTTGCCTTGTCCCTTCATGAAATGCGGTACCTTTTCATCCACAGTTGCTGTACAAATTACTTTGGTGTCCCCCACCTCAATAAATACGGAACCTTCTGCGAATTTGTTGGTACCTGCGGTCATCGTGATCGGCCTAAGCTGTTCACTGGTGCGTCCGTTAGATCTCATCTTTTACTGCCTCCTACGTCTTAAGCGTCCTGTAATCGTCTTTTTTATTCTACCAAAATGGTCCATCAAAAGCACCTTTACAGGTTAAGAATTATTCATTAAATCGGAATTTCATTAATATACTCAGGTTTCGTGACCGGTTCCCCATAATTCTGTTCATCTTCACCCATTACTGTCTGCTGATCATTTAGTGTAATTTTTACTTTGATATCCGGATTGCCTGAGTTATCAGCTACGGTCATTACAACCGATTGTAAGAGCGAGGTTGGGACCGTAACTCCTTCGTCAAAAATATCATCCTGCAGAGCTACGGTCACGATACCATCTTCTCCAGTTACGACCGATTCTAGAAGTGTGCCTGCTGTCAGCACCATATCCAGATCATCGCTTCCTGGTCCTTTAATGAGTTCAGTCAGGGCTGATTTGAGGCGATCATTACTCGGTTCGATTAACCTTGTCACAGGTACATAGTACTCTACTCCGTCCGGAGTCGAGTCGGTAAAGTATACCGTAACAGGACTTGAGTTGGTGGACAGCGAACCGCCAAGATCAAGATTGATCCCCATCCCTCGTGTTAAGGACTGTGCAACCGGTGTTCCGTTCACTGGCATTTCGTTCAGTTTTTTCCCATCCACCCACAGCTGTACGCTCTGTACATCTGGATTTTCCGTCAGTGTCCAAGTGAGTGCTTCAAGAATTTGACGTTCTTCTTCCGGCTTATACTCTGTAAATTTGGAGTTGAATTCAACAACAGCCAGCTTGTTATCTGTATCAATACTTACATCCTTAATTTCTGTTCCTTGGGGAAGCACACCTGTAAATCCTTCCGGCAAATACCCCGAGTAAGCTCCTCCTGTTACAAGTGCGGCAAGTTCTGACTCTGCAAAGGTTAAATCCCCAACCGTAGGAAGTGACATAGTAACAGGAGCAAGGAGACCATTCTGGTCTTTCAAATAAACCGTAGCTTGGGCTGTTTGAAGAATCCCTCCTTTACCCTCGGCTGCCTTGATCATCGCAGATTCAATGATGGAAGGCGGCTCGTCAATCGGCTCAGATGTTTGAGATGGAAATATACCGCATCCTGTAAGTAATACAGGAACCGTAATCAGACCCGCTGCAGATATCATTTTAACCTTGCGCTGGAAACGACTCATATCGATGTCCTCCTAACAATTTTGTACAGATTGTACTACTATGTATACGAGCCCTTGTTTAAAAAATAACTAAATTTTATAGAAACGGGATAAACTGTGCTTTGACAAAGGAGTGAAGACAATGACACTGGATAACATGCCTTATAGCTTGAACAGCCGTAAGGTAGCCGAAGCAACGAATGAATGGCTGGAGAAACGCGGTGTAAAAGTAGAAGAGATTGCGGAACTTGTGATGCTGCTGCAATCAAAATACTATCCTGAGCTCACCATGGAAGAGTGCATTCATAACGTGAAACAAGTGCTCAAGAAACGCGAAGTGCAAAATGCAGTAATTACAGGGATCCAGCTAGATATCCTTGCAGAAGAAGGCAAACTTATCTCGCCGCTGCAGGATATGATTAAACATGATGAAGGTCTTTACGGAGTCGATGAGGTGCTCGCATTTTCCATCGTGAACGTATATGGCAGTATTGGTTTTACCAATTACGGATACATCGACAAATTAAAGCCGGGGATTTTAGAAAAATTAAATGATAAAAATGATGGTCATATTCACACCTTCCTTGACGATATTGTAGGTGCTGTCGCTGCTTCAGCAAGCAGCCGGATTGCTCACCGGAAACAAGCGGAACGGGAAGAAGAACTCGGCGGATACCCGGTTAGAGACGATATGGAAGAGATCATGGAAATTGAAAAATAAACCGTCATCTATCGCTAAATGAGATTGATAACATGAATAAAAAAAGGACAACCCCATTCTCTAATTAAGGGTTGTCCTTCGTACTAATTACATAAACATACTGCGAATGCTTGCTTCCCTGCTCTGCGATCTGTATGAGATCCGCTCTCCCCTGACGAACAAGTTCTTGCAGATGAGCTAGCGTCTCTGCCATGGCAAAGCGCATTTGATGAATACCAAATTTCTCTCCAAATAAGGCTATGCAAACGTCAAATGCAGTCTGCGGCTGTTCGCCAATCATTCTCTCCATCTCATTCAGCCGTTCTTCGTGGTGGATCTTCAGCGAGCTTACACGCTCACGAAAAGATTTCATCGGATGCCTATGACCTGGAAAAGCTTTGCGTACAGAGAGTGCTCCGAGCTGGTCCAACCCTTGCATAAAATGCAGCAGCGGCTCTGGGTCACTTCCAGGCAGTAAGCTTATATTTGGGGAAATTTGCGGCAAGACCGCATCTCCGCATAGGATCAGTTCTCGGTCCACCTCGTAGAATGACAAATGTCCCGGTGCATGCCCGAAAGTTTCAATGACCCGGAATCTCCGTCCGCCCACTTCAAAATTGCCTTCTTCTACATAATGGACTATGGGCGCTGGAGTGACCTGTGAATCAAAACTTTCTAGGTGAGGAAGCAGCTGCTCCGCCCACTTCTCTGTCATACCATGGCTGCGAAAATACACGGGCAGAATGTGATTAATCTCCGCCTTTTTTCCCCACATAAACTCCGCTTCCTGATGTGCTCTTTGAGACATCCATACGTTTGCACCTGTCTGTTCCTGCATCCATCCGGCTAGTCCGTAATGGTCTGGGTGATGATGCGTCAGTATAATATCGGTAATCTCCTGCGGCGAAATCGATAGGTTATTCCAGACAACGCGCCATTCTTCTTCCGTCTGATTGCTACGCGGACCAGGATCCACAATCACAACACCTGTCTCCCCTCTCCACAGATAACTGTTCACCCATCGTAAGGGGCCGGACATGGAGATTTTAATCTGCGTCATTTGTTCTTCCTCGTGGAATGTCCATTCAGGCAGTTTCATAGGATTCCTCCCTCTTCTATATATGACATAAAAAAATGATATAAAAACAAATATCATGATTACAGTCTGTTTCAAACCGATAGGTAAAGTCGTATTAAAATGATAAGGGGTGTCTCATTTGAACCTCTATAAAACTTACTATATAATGTGCGAACAAAGAAAGTTTACCAGAAAAATGAGGCGAGGAGGTACACCTTAATGATCCATATTGGTCTAACGGGCTGGGGCGACCATGATGATCTGTACCTGCCCGGCACGAAACCCAAAGATAAACTGGCCGAATACAGCGCTCATTTTCCCATTGTGGAAGTTGACAGCAGCTTCTATGCTGTTCAGCCGGCAGCGCGCATGGCAAAGTGGACGGAAGATACACCGGAACATTTTTCATTTATTGTCAAAGCGTATCAAGGGATGACAGGCCATCTTCGCGGCAAACCTTACTTTTCAGACACAGAAAGTATGTATGCTGCTTTCAACGAATCTCTTACACCTATGATCGAATGCGGCAAACTAAAAGCTGTGTTATTTCAGTTTCCGCCTTGGTTTGATTGTACGAGGGACAACGTAAATACACTGCGTGAGATCAAGGAACGTATGCAGGGAATTCCTTGTGCACTGGAGTTTCGTCATCGGAGCTGGTTTGAAGGTGACATGCAGGATAAAACACTTGCTTTCATGCGCCGAGAAGGCTGGATTCACAGTATCTGCGATGAACCGGACGCGGGACAAGGCTCTGTCCCTACGATCCTATCGGCCACAGACGATGACCTGTCCATCATTCGCTTTCATGGCAGGAATGCCGCTGGCTGGCATCAGAGCGGGGCACCAAACTGGCGGGAAGTGAGATATCTTTACCGCTACAACGAAGAGGAACTTACCGATTGGAAGCAGAAACTGGATAAATTAGCTCGTCAAAGCAAAGAAATCTGCATCGTTTTTAACAACAACTCCGGCGGAGATGCGGCGGCTAATGCAAAACAGCTCATGACCTTATTAGGCATGACTCCTCAGCCTCTAGCTTCTGATCTCGTGAAACAAAGACAGGAAGAAGAACCCGAGCAGCTTGAACTCTTCTAAGCTAGCGGACGGATATATACAAAAAAGGGTAAGGGACTCCCTATGAGCCTCTTACCTTTTTTTAGCATGGGAACGAATCTATGAATTCATCTTTAAGAAGAACGAGGGGAAACGACTGCGGCTTCTGCTGCTTCTGTTTTTTTAAGCTCATTTTGTAAACGCAGCGTTTCTACCCCTGCCAGAAGCACGATTCCAATTCCATGAGTATCATTCAGGTTCCATCCTAAATCATCTTTATAATAAGCCGCTGTAAAAGAATACCCCGAGCCGCGGCAGACACCGTAAATATTGCCTTTTGCGTCAATCGCGATACGAGTCAGTCCTCTCCAGCCTTGGAATACCGCATCAATATATAGAGCAGGAGCGGTTAGCCAGCCGTTTCGAATCCCTTTAGCATAAGCATAGATAAACATAGACGTGCAAGAGCTTTCTTCATAACTGTCAGGACGGTTTAGTACCTGATGCCATAGACCATTTTCTCCTTGCAGACGAAGATAACCTTCGCACAAATCTCTGTAAAATGACATTAGTTCTGTGCGCTTGGCATGATTCTCAGGAAGGATCTCCAGAAGTTCAGTGAGCGAAAAAAGCACCCATCCATTTCCTCTTCCCCATGGGATTCCCGTTGCGCTGCCTCTAACAAAATCATATACATGAGACATGACTTGCAGTTTTGGAATATAGAGATATTTACGGAACAGCAGAAATTGTTGTACCGCATCCTCTAGATAGGAGGTATCCCCGGTCAGCCGCGCGTAACGGGACAGAAATGGTGTGCTCATATACAAATCATCACACCACATGGTCTCCTGGCGCATCTCTCCACTGCCTCTTTGGCGAAAGAAAGCCCCATCTTCCAAACGTTCTTGCTCCTCTGTAATATAAGCAGCAATACGGTCTGCTGTCTCTCTTCCATAAGGAATATCCGCTAGATCCATTGCAGCCATCATCGTTGCACCAAAAGAACCGCAGTCGTCCAAACTATCGATGGCTGACAATTGATTATTAATCCCTGCCGCTCCATACATGGCCCTGTCCCACAACCCATACTGATCAAAGGTGGTGCTGAGGGAAATATGATCTACGCCGTAGCGAATATAATCTTCTCTTCCAAGCTCTGTTCCCGTATGCAGAAGGCCGAGTAAGGTAACCCCTAAAGGATAATTCCATTTGCCATAATGCGTGTTTTCAAGATAAGGCCGGATGGTCGTTCTCGGCTGATCCAGCTCATAGTATACGCCTCGTTTGCCATCATCAAATACACGGTGCACTTCCTGAACCTGAGCCGGGGTCAAGTTTGTTCCCGGCTCAAAAGGTCCTAGGTATAAGTAAGGATCGCGGCTGCCCGCTACTGGATAAGGTGAGATCAGTGCTGCCCCGCTCTCCTGCTCGATCTCCTCCAGATGAAATCCCCACCGGGAAACCGACGAATCAAGACAAGCTCCCTTAATGATTAAATGATGAACACCGAACCTGCGCTGAATTGGCAGTATCAATTCCCCTTCGGCTGCCTTTGATTCATAGATTATCGCTCCATCTAAGTAAACCGTAATCGGTCCGTCGTGTCTGCCCTTCAATAAGAGAGGGGTGCCTCCCCGTTTGTTCACGGCAATTGTTGTCCAGGCATACGCTTCTGCCTGCTCCTCTGTTCCATAGAGCCTTGCGAATACTCCGGAATGGTTCTCTAGATCACTCCAGTGCTGCCGAGGATACCAGGTAAGTCCTGTTTCTTCTTCGGTCATTCCTTGTCGAGGCAGCTCTGCCGGAGGCTCTTCAAATGCTTCCGAATACAGCCACCCTTCCATACCATTCCGATCATGACTTGGAACGATAAAATGAAGTGGAAAGTTCTTGAATGAACCTGTACCAAATGCACCGCCAAACCCGACATCCGTCTTCACAAACTGAAGAATGACATCATTCCAGCCGTACTGTACGGGAATTTGCAGGGCGGTACGCCTTTCAGGAAATAGCTCCTGATGCAGATCCGAAGTAAAAAACAAGGCTCCGTTCACATAAATCTTCACAGGACTATAACAGATTAGACTCATATTCAGTTTTGTTTCCTGCGGTTGCCCGCTCCACAGCTTTCCCCATACATATGCATAACTTCCAGTAGTCGCTTCCGGCAGACGTTCACAGAGGCACATCTCATATCTATAATCCGAAAGTCTCTTAAATCCGTCTCTCTGAAAGGCGCGAAATAAAAACGAATGCTTAGGATTATCCCCGATATATCGCTGTGCAATGGTCTCAAGCACTTCTGGTATGGAATCAGGTACACGGCTCGCTATCGCTTCATTAGCATGAAAATATCGAATGAGGACCAGTCCCTTCTGTTCTTAATTTATAGAGTCCGTCATGACAGCGAATGTTCTAGTAGAACTTCACAAGATCATCAATCTGAACAGGAAGTCCAGTACGAATGGCTTTGTTAGCAGCAATCCCTGTCAAAATAGAACGTGCTCCATCCACATGATTCGCTGCGCGGTCAAATGGATCATGCACCGGTTCACCAAACAGATCATTTAGAAGAACGGGGTCGCCTCCGCCGTGTCCTCCTTCTCCTTCCTCTACATCAACCAGGTAAGGTGCATCAAACATAGGAAATACTTTAATACTATGTCCTTGCAGCGCCCCTTCGTTTGCCCGGTCTCCGCCTGCATTCACATAGGACTGTTCAACAATATTCATTTCAATCCGTCCCTTACTGCCGTTAAAAGCAATACGGTATCCTTCCCAAGGCATATACGCATTCAGTGAATACGTAAGGACTGCACGGTTTTTGTATTTCACAAGGACACCCATCGTATCTTCAATACTAATCCCGTCTCCAAAAACGTTTTGGTCCCGCTGATATCCATCTTCGTGCTCGGCATCAAGATACATGGCTTTGAGTGATTCATTCTCATCTAGATGGAGTGCAAAAGGATCATCTTTCGCATGAACATTTCCGGTTGCCCGCTGATAAGGATGGCTTTCTCCGCGATTCTCTGCATTCTCTTTACCATAGAAGAGTAAGTCCCCAAATGCGAAAACGGTCTCAGGCTGAGAGCCGATCCAGAAATTAACTAAGTCAAAATGATGTGTTGATTTATGTACGAGCAGTCCCCCGCTGTTTCGTTTGTCACGGTGCCATCTGCGGAAATAATCTGCACCATGACGAGTATTTAGCAGCCACTCAAAATGCACGGAATGAACGTCGCCTATCGTTCCGTTCATGATCAGCTCACGAGCTTTCGTATGATGCGGTGCATATCTGTAGTTAAACGTCACCCGAACATTCCGTCCGGTTCTTTCTACCGCATCAAGAATCTCCTGACATTTCTCCTCGTCAACCGTCATCGGCTTTTCTGTAATGACATCACAGCCGAGTTCGAGAGCTCGGATAATATAGCGGTGATGCGTTCGGTCGATACTTGTAACAATAATCGTATCCGGCTTATGTTTTTCAATCATAGTCTCAAATTCAGTGTCTTTATAAGTAGGCACCTCAGGGTAATCACATTTTTCCCTCAGCACTTGATTCGCATAATCCATACGTGTCTGGTTGGTATCACAGAATGCAAGAAGTTCAGACTGATCTCGGTAATCCTCAGCCAGTGCCGTATAGAAAAATCCTGCTCTTCCTCCCGTACCTACAACCGCATAAGTTTTTTTACTCATTTTATGTTACCTCCTAAGGTTCCTATTTTTGTACTTTGGGATGTGACCTGTGCTTCCTTTTGTTTTATTCTCACATCGACTGCAGCATGCTGCTCCTGATCAAAATAAGTACCTTCGAGCAGGCCAATCAGCGTCCCGGTAACTTTGACTTCTAGATCATTGTCTCCTTCACGAAGAAGGGAGGTACTGCCCGCCCAGCAGTAAGGAGACCAAGCGCGAATCCCCAGGGATTGTCCATTCACCAGCACTTCAATAACATCTTGCAAACGAAAATCTGTAAAAGATAGTTCAAACTGGTCGGAGCCCTGCTCTTCTACCTCGCTGCATTCAAATGTCCGTTTAACACTCGTCGTCCCAGCGTAATGCGGGAAGCCTATCATTGGCTCTGGCAGCAGAGCGCAAATAGACTCAGGTAAGGCCGCCAGTACAGGCCTATCGTCCTCGTAGTAAACACCGAATGCACCAGATAACATGAGCGGATCTACGATACCGTCATCGTCTTTGGTCACTTCCACGCGAACACGAATCTCATTTAGTCCTACCTGAAGGTAGGGAGCAATCTCCGTCCCGATATTGGTATAATCCGTAATCCAGACAGGAGTGAAATCAGAAGCACTCAGCCGGTGCTGATTGACTTCAATGACGTAATTCCCCGAGATGGCGCTCCCATCAAAAAATAATAAGCAGTTCTCTTCTTTTCTATGACATATGAACTGAGATTTATAAACAGCATCTAGTGGATAAGCCACTTTGGCTCTCTTTGGTGTACCGAATACTTGATCAAATTGGAGAGGCAGGCCGCTTCCCGCTTCACTCGTAATCTGCTCAATGAATGTTTTCGCCTGTACTTTCAGATCCTGAATATGTACCTGCCCCAGCGAGTCAGTAACCGTTAATGTAAAATCACCGATACGCAGTTTATTATCCTGCTCTGGTGTTACCGTCCACCTCCCTGTTACAGGAAGCTTGATTTGATATGGACTGGGTACTATTTGCGGTTCTCTATCCGTCATCACGTTTACCGGAACAACGTCCAATAAGAAAATGACTGATTCATACGGAGCAAGCGTAACCTCTAGTTCATATTTTTTATTGTTTGAATCCTGCTTGTCCCAATGAGACAAGGTAACAGGCAATTCTTCACTTACTTCTCCTGTACGCAGTGACAAGTATCGTACCGCTACTTCATTCTTGTCATTCTTCGCATTAACACCCAATCTGCTAAGCAGTGCCTTCTTATCAATTTGTAACTTACCTTGCAAGGTTTCTCCTTCCTGATTCGTCAGGAATAAAGCAGCCTCATGCGCTGAGATTATGCGGAACTGCTGAAGGATGTGCAGAGGGTCATTATCTACCTGTAGTACGGCAGCATCATCCAGCCATTCATCGAGCTGTAGCAGAAGATACTCTGAAATTTTCGCCTCCATTGCTCCATCTACAGGAAGAGAGTACACATTCTCCTTTTTGCCAAGTGCTTCCCAGTCCAAGGCATCCGGACATCCCGGTTCGACGGACTCAACTGGAAGGCACCCGGTCGTAATGACTTTTCCACCTGCTCTGACAAAAGCTTGAAGCTGATTCCAGGCAGCAGCCTCTAGATTCAGCATAGGGGGCAGAATCAACACCTCATAGGTTGCTTCACCGATCTCGATGTTTCCCTCTCTAATCTGTGCTTCAGCAAACAGCTCTGGATCCAGATGATCATAGTCACGGCGATATCGAAG
Source organism: Paenibacillus polygoni (assembly GCF_030263935.1). Lineage (NCBI taxonomy): Bacteria > Bacillati > Bacillota > Bacilli > Caryophanales > Paenibacillaceae > Paenibacillus > Paenibacillus polygoni. The sequence goes on from NZ_CP127162.1 coordinate 4,054,080, forward strand.
CAGTAGATTCGATAGAATCAGCCAGTCTTCCTTGAGCTGATCTAGCTGTGCTTTTTCTTCTTCCTCTTCTCCGCCGTACGCAAAACCATGCAGCGGATTCCCCATTAGCGTCCAAAACGTAGTGGTTGGGTCAAGCAAAGCAATTCGAATATCCGCTTTCCCTTCGCTCATCAGATAACTGATGCGCCCTACATAATCTCCGAGCTCACGGAAATAAGGCCAATAGGGATTTTGTAAAAATTGAGACGGAGGTGCATCATGTTTTGCAAGCCCGCCGATTGTGTAAAAAAAAGCATGAAAATTATAAAAATTCGTGCCCATGGCAGCCATTCGGTCGATCATCCATTTTGCATCCTGTAAGGTCATGGACCAGCCAACGCTGTGAAAGCATTCGATCATATTGCGCGGTCTGCCGAGCTGCCGGGCTAGTGAACTAACCATCTTCGGGTTATCCCGCATATTTAGTCCGTAGCGCTGCAGTATATATTCAAGCGAACGGCCTGTTTTTTCATGTGCAGAGTCACCGCCTGGCAGATGACTGTACAGCTGGGTTGTCATTCGCAGAGATGGAACCTCGGCTGCATATTCAATATGTGCCTGTTCACAGAAATCGTGTGCCTGTTTATGAACCGATTTTCGCAGCAGCAGATGGACGGATTGATAATAGTCATACCGAGTCTGTTTTGCCTTGGGTACATCACTTCGCAGTAAGGCAGGAAGCTGTTCAATGAGATCATAACCTGTTCTTTCTTTGAAAAAAGACGGCAGCTGCGGTGACCACGGGATTCGGCCAAGAGGTGCAATTTCGTCCGTAAACATCCCTTTAATTACGGTTCCGAAATCGTCCCCAAGTTCCTCTTGATACCGCTCATGTGTCAGTTCAATGAATCGTTTCATTGCCTTCTCATTAAGAGGGTCTACAAAATTGCCGTAATATTTAAAATCATCAATCTCCTGCTCCATGAAAATAAAGATTTCATACTCTCCTTCAGGCACATCCCATTCCAAACGAAACGCAGTTTCATAAGTGAAAAATCGCTTGCGATTATATGAAGTAAGTCCCGTTTCCTGATATACCTGCTGAAGCTGAATATTTCCGATCTGTTTTCGAAGTTCTATTGCTTGTTCCCACTGATGTGTCCCGTCAGCATTAACCGGTACAGCTTTTGCATACAAGATTACCGCCCATGGCAAGGTCCATGACACATGATCGCCATGACTCACCCTGCCTGTGTGATGTAGGAGTGCACGCTGTTTTGCTTCCGGCATTTCAAGGGTCACTTCTCCGCCGGCCATACCGCTTGGATACGGATATTCGTCATAAAGCCAAACCTTCATGCCTTTTGACTTCGCTTCCTTTACAGCAAACCGTACCTTATGAAACCAAGCCCGTGAGAGATAAGGGACGGTTAGTCCCTGTCTCGCACAGATAAAAAATCCGCCTACGCCCTGCGCTGCCATCTCCGAAATTTGGTGTCTGATCTGCTCATCATCCATCTCACCATTCCAGAACCAGAAAGGATGAGCACGATATTCATTTCCTGGATTCTGAAATGTCCTACGATTCCACATGCTGATAACCTCCCTGAAGTCTTTTATTTCTGCAGCTCGGTATACAGTTTGTTCATCTCTTCTACGTACTCTTTACCTCCGTTTTTCTCCCACAAGGCAAAAGCGTCCTGCAACCCTTTTTCATCAATCTGACCGACGATAAACTTCGTACGAGCATCATTAATGATATTGTCGAGCTGCGGTCCTTTTTGTGCATAGACATCCGAGATCAGCGGTTCACCTGGGTTAGGAATAACGATGGACTCGTTTGCCTTTTGCACTTCAGCTACCTTTTTCCGTATTTCTGTCTGCTCTACAGTAAGTCCCAGCGTCTCCGGAATAAACATCAAAATCTGATTGGTTCCGTTTAGGTCCCTCATTTTCAATTTATCTGTGGTAGGAACGATATAATCATCCTTTTTCTCATAATGAGTGCCTTCGAGTCCATAAGACATCAGCATTTGCAGCTCCTCATCATTCAAACGGTCAAGGAAAGTAAGCACTTGTTTCAGCTCTTCCTCTGTTTTCACCGCACTTTTAGAAATAGCGATCATGCCGGCATATCCGGAAGTGGGAAGATCACGATGTCCTTCAGGACCTACCATCGCTTGCAGAACATCTACAGCATCTGTATGATTCGGATCCTTCTCCAATATTTTCGATTCAATTCGCTGCGCATTATCTGCTACATCGACCATGACTCCACCGTTGCCGTTGACCATCAAATCGGACATCTTGGTAGGATCCATTACAGCAAAATCTTTATTAATAAGGCCCTCGCTATATAACTTGCGGAAGAATTTCAATGCTTCCAAATATTGAGGTGTCTGATGCGCTGGAATCAACTTTCCGTTCTCTTCTCCCCAGCCATTCGGTGCACCAAACCATACCTGCATGATGTCCCATGGTCCGTTAAACTGACTTGCGATCAGCCCGTACGTATCCTTTTTTCCATTGCCATCTGGATCATCCTCTGTAAACGCCTTCATGACGTTGTAGAACTCCTCAATCGTGGTCGGTGCTTTTAGCTTCAGGTTATCCAGCCAGTCTTTCCGAATCGTAACCCCGTTTCTTCCAAGTGCCCGAGCACGGTATATACCGTAAGTCTTTCCATCAATGGAGGCATTGTTTAGTATGATCTCATTCGCACCGGATAGATTTTTATAATCTTTCAAATAAGGACCGAGCTCCCAGAACGCACCACTGCGGGCCGCATTGATAAAACTTGGCGATTTGCCGAGTACGACCATGAGACTAGGAAGTTTACCTGATGCGAGTGTAATATTGAATTTATCATCATAAGAACTGCTTGGCACCCACTGAAACTCAACATCGGTATCCGTAAGTTCTTCAAGTTTCTGTAGAACTGCGTTGTTATCTGCGGGCGTCTCTGCTGCAAAGTTTGGCACCATAATACTAATCTGTTTTTTCGTTTCTGGACTATTCGGGCTTTCAGATTCAGCCGTGTTCTCTTTCCCCCCAGGTGAACAAGCGGCAAGCAAGGAAGTAATCAAGAACGCAGTGCTTACCATTTTTACAGAATACGCTAACGTACTTTTGGTTTTTTTCATGAACCTATACCCCCATATATGTTTAGTTTCTTGTTACCCCTTAATGGAACCAAGCAGGACCCCTTTTGCAAAATGCTTTTGCAAGAACGGATACACGATTAAAATTGGGATGGTACCAACCACAATTACCGCCATTTTAATGGCCTGTTCAGGCGGCTGAACAAAGTTTTGATCCAGGTTAGCCATGTCTCCCACCGTACCTTGCGATAGAAGTACAATCTGTCTAAGCATGATCTGCAGCGGCCATTTCGCACTGTCTGTTAGATATAAAAGGGCCGAGAAAAAGTTGTTCCAATGACCTACCGCGTAAAATAAAGCGAAGGTAGCAATAACAGGTTTGGATAACGGAAGAACAATTCGCCATAACACGCCAATATCCGTACATCCATCGATTCGAGCCGCCTCTTCTAGTCCTGCAGGAAGTTCTTGAAAAAAGTTTTTGACCACAATCAAGTTAAACGCGCCAATCGCCCCTGGTAGAATCAAAGCCCAGTAGCTGTCGAGCAGACCGAGTCCACGAATGACGAGATAAGTCGGGATCATTCCTCCCCCAAATAACATGGAGAAGATAACTAAGTTCATCACAACATTTCGTCCCCAAAAGTCTTTGCGAGACAGGGGGTACGCCATCGTCAGCGTAAACAACAGATTGACAAAAGTTCCGGCAACCGTAATAAAAATGGAATTCCCAATACTTCTAAAAATGGTGGAGGAAGAGAAAATATACTGATACGCACTCATCGAAAATTCCTTTGGTATTAAAAAGAAACTTCGGGCCGTAATCTCTGCTTCTGTGGCAAATGAATTCCCGATGATGTAGAGAAACGGCAGTACAGTGACAAGTCCAAACAGTCCCAAGAACACGTAGTTGAACGCATCAAACACACGCCCGCCTGGGGTATTAAACCGTTTGTTCATCTTGCGGACCCCCTACAAAAAATTTAGAATCGGTGCAAGCTAACCAGCCTTCAGACTAATAGATCCCGGAGTGCCCAAATTTTTTGGCCAGTTTGTTCGCTCCAAGAATCAGGACAATGCCGATTAGAGATTTAAATAATCCAACCGCAGTACTGTAGCTGAAAGCGCCCTGTGTAATACCGACTTGATACACATAAGTATCAAATACATCCGCTACCTCACGGTTCAAGGAATTGGTCATCAGGTAAATTTGCTCAAAACCGGTGTCCATAAAGTTACCGAGACGAAGAATGAGCAAAATAATAATCGTATTCCGTATCGCAGGAAGGGTAATATGCCATATTCTTCGCATCCGTCCTGCCCCGTCTACAATAGCAGCTTCATATTGTTCCATATCTACCCCGGCAAGTGCGGCCAGGAATATGATGGTCCCCCATCCCACCTCTTTCCACAGCATTTGGATAATGATCAAAGGCCGAAAAGAATCTGGATTTGACAGCACATCAACCGGCCTTCCCGTGACTTGAGCGATCAGTTCGTACAGAACACCGCCATTTGGTGTCAGAAACACATACGTAATACTTGCGATAATAACCATGGATACAAAGTGAGGTACGTAAACCAGCGTCTGAATGGTTCTTTTAAACCACGATTTTGTAACTTCATTAAGAAGTAAAGCGACTAGAATCGGTGCGGGAAAGAAGAAGATCAAATCATATACAGCAAGAATCAAAGTATTTCGGAGCAGCCTAAAGAAGTCCGGATTCTGAAAGAAGGTGGTGAAATTATCAAACCCTACCCACTGACTGTCACGAATTCCAAGAAAGGGTTGATAGTCTTGAAATGCAATGATAACCCCCCACATCGGTGCGTATTTAAAGATAAGAAAATAAAGCAGTCCAGGAGCTAAGAGAACATAAAGCCACTTGTTTCGTTTTAATTGAGCCAGCCATCTTTTTCTAGCTTTTTGTTTCGCTTCAGCCTTGGTCATTCTATTTGGTGTATACGGCTGTAATGCGGTAGAATCCGGTGAACCACCAGGCAAATGTTGATTCATGAGCGATCTCCTTTCTTTGGCGAAAGAAACCAGAATATTATGTAAGCGTTAACATTGGAATGACTTTACTTTACATACCGCTGTTCATTTCCGGCAACTGACCATTTTTGTATATAGATGAAATCGCTCAAAAAGCCTGGTGGAACAAGAGATTTCTGTATCCTTTTCCGTTTGCATTTTGTCTTGTATATCACTTTTTTGCACTCATTTCTTTTTTTGTGCTGCTTATAAAAAATGAATTAACGGTTCCACTGTTCACGGTACTGCCCTGGGGTCAACCCTTCTTGTTTCTTGAAAATCCGATTAAAGTAGCTGTGCTGATAACCTACCTGATCTGCGATTTCGTTAATCTTCAAATCGGTTTCTCGCAGTAAACGTTTTGCCATGTCCATACGCCGAAAGGTGACATAATCAATAAAATTGATTCCTGCAACTTGTTTAAAAGCTTTACTAAGTGCATAAGGAGTCATATCTTCCAGATCGGCACAAGCTTCTAGCGATATATCCGTCATATACTGCTGATCGATGCGTTCCATGGTGCGTTCAACTGCGGGTTTCAGCCCTGAATGTGATCTTTGTTCCATAAAGGTAATAAAAGGAGTCATCACTTCCGATTTCAGCCAAGCCTCTATTTGCACGGGTTCCCTCAGCTGGGCAAGCTCATCATACAAATTACGGCCGCTAAATAGTTCATAGGGAGGAATTCCGGACTGCAGCATCAGGTGCAGCATGCTTGCCAGCAGTTGAAGCATCATCTGCTGCAGCTGATAAATCGTACATTGACGCTGTGTGACTTGTTTTAGAAACTCACGGAGCAGATCTGTTGCCTCTTCTTCTTTTCCCGTTCGAATGGCATGAATCAGGTCCCGTTCAATAAGAAACGGATAACTCGAATGTTCTATATCGTGTGTGAATGTCAAATGATCTAAATCCAGAAGCTGGTTAAGTTCTTCAATGCTATGGAATGCTTCTGCTTGCTCAAGTTCCATAAATAGGGAGGGTATATCACGAACTGAACTCGTAGGTCTACCCACCATAATGGTCACATTCATTTTCATAATTTGGTTAATGACCACCATGAGTTCTTCGGACCACTCAAGTACAGATGCTTTTAGTTTCTCTTCCTCACCGGTTAAAAGGATTGCAGCAGACAGATCGTGGAAATTCAGCACACAAGCTTGCTCAAAACGCTGCTCTGCGAATTCCTCAATAATATTCACTACTGTCAAAGTAACAAGGCCTTTATCCTGTTCTAGAAAACGTCCGCTCAGCTTGGAGTATCCTGTAAGTTGCAATCTTACGAGTAAAAAATGCTGATCCCGCACCCGAAATCCAAGATCCTCTAGTCTCTGCCGTAGATCCTCTTCAGAATGGGCAGACAGATGTCCTTGAATGAGCTGCATGATATATCCATTCCGCAATTGCGGCATCTGAAGTTCAAGCCTTTTTCGAACGGTACTTCGCTCCATGACAAGTTCATTCCACTGTGCTTCAAGCAGTTCGAATTCATCCACGTTAACCGCAGGCAAAACTGGGCTGTTACCCGTGTTACCGGCAGATTCAGCAGAAAGCAATCCCAATAATCGTTCAATTGGTGTATAGATGCGGCGAGATACCAGCCAGGATAATAGAATCGCAAGCAGGAGTCCGGCCGTACTCATCAGTACAATACCTTTGGACACCGATAACAAAGGGGCAGTTATGTCGGTAATCGGCGCTGCTGAAACATAGAACCAGTTCGAATCAATCCGATTCATTTTTCCATAGGACACAGAGTAGGTGATCCCTTCAAACGTATATAGTAATGAACCCTTGTCTCGGGACAGGTCCACCTTTTGTCTAATTTCTTCATTTAATTGTTTAGAGGAGCTGCCTTCATGGTCTCCGCCGGACAGGAGTATATTTCCTTTTTGGTCCATTAAAAAAGTGGAACCTTGATCATAAGGGGTAAGCGTTTTCAGCAGGTTTGTCACTTTTTTGTTATCCAGCTTAACGATGAGGGCTCCGAAAGGGCTGAGACTCCCCCCTGGTATTTTATGTACCAAGACTAAGGCTTCTCCTGGATCTGTATGAAGCAAATGGGCTGAGTTGTCTCCAGCATTTTTTGTTCCCCGCTCCGCCAGCGGCTGTCCTGGAATTCGATCTGTCCAGTAAATATGGCTCCCATCTCTAAGATACTCATTATAGGAATCAATCAGCGATAGATCGGTCAGCTCGCTATAAGAACGATTGAACAAGATCGGCTGAGGTTCATTTAAATACAGCTCTACTTTTTGAATAAGTGGATTAGAACCTTGCAGTACGTATAGTGTTTTCATGATATCTACTGTCTCTGTAAACTGATAGACATAATCCATTTCTTTCAGCTCTTCCCCAAACCGGGGTTCAAACGCCCAATGAGATAAGCTGAGTTCCATATAACTGAACTGGTCGGCGAGATTCTCAGCTCGGTTCGTAATCTGATTCTGATGGAGCCTGTTAAATTCTTTTTCCATCTGCCCGATAACAAGCCAGTACATCGTCATTCCTGTAATGAGCCCTGGAATACTTGCAATCAGCAGAATCGTAATTAAACTTTTACGATAAAAACGTCCCTTGCGTGGACTTCCTTTTATAAAACCAAACGGTTTTAACTTCTTCTTACGAGCTGGATGAAGAGGAATCATCGCTCAGTTCACCTGCCTATTTTCTCGAAGTCGCATTCATCATTATATTTTAAAAAAACACGTATTTTTGTTCTAGACGAGCATGTAAGTTCGATAAGGTTTAACATGACAATGAAATGGTTAATATATTTGTTTCGCCCCGTTTTATCCTTAATCCTGCAAAAATGGATTATTCTGTCGTTTAATCGCTTCATATTTCGTATTCCTCGAAAAAGAGTGTAAAATAATAAGGAATCGTTGAAGACGTTATTTGAGGAGGATCTTTACACTATGAGTATTGATTACAAGGCTTATTTTGAAGACAATCGTGAACAACATCTGAATGAGTTACAAGAATGGTTATCCATTCCAAGTATCTCTGCCTTATCTGAACATAAAGGTGATGTCCATAAAGCAGCGGAATGGCTTGCAGCAAAACTGACAGAAGCGGGTCTTGAGCATGTAGAAATCCATGAAACCAAAGGTCATCCTTTGATTACCGCAGATTATCTGCATGCAGAAGGAAAACCTACCGTTCTGGTCTACGGTCACTACGACGTGCAGCCGGTTGATCCGCTGCATTTATGGGAGACACCTCCTTTTGAGCCTTCCATTCGTGACGGGAAATTGTATGCCCGCGGTGCAACCGACGATAAAGGACAACTGTTCTTGCATGTTAAGGCTGTTGAAGCGATTTTGAAACAAGAGAAGGAACTACCTGTTAACATCAAATTCTGTATTGAAGGTGAAGAAGAAGTATCGAGTCCTAACCTCCCTCTCTTCCTCGAAGAAAACAAGGAAAAGCTGGCAGCTGATGTCGTGCTCGTCTCAGACACATCCTTGCTTGCTCCCGGAAAACCAGCCATCTCTACAGGACTGCGTGGACTTTGTTCCCTTGAGCTTTCTTTGAATACAGCGAATACAGACCTGCATTCCGGTTCTTACGGAGGCGGCGTACCTAATGCACTTCATGCGATGGTTGAATTACTGTCTACCTTACATGATAAACAAGGACGAGTAAGTGTAGAAGGTTTCTATAATGGAGTACAAGAATTGTCTCCGGAAATGCGTGAAGAATTTGCTAAACAGCAATTTGACGAAGAGAAACTGAAACAAGATCTCGGTCTTGATGCGCTTTATGGCGAAGAAGGTTACTCTTTCGTAGAACGAATCGGTGCTCGTCCAACGCTTGAACTTAACGGTGTATACGGCGGATTCCAAGGAGAAGGCACGAAGACGGTTATCCCTAAAGAAGCACACGCCAAGATTACTTGCCGGCTTGTTGCGAATCAGGATCCGCAAGCTTGCCTCGATGCAATCGAAGCACATCTAAATGCTCACACTCCGGTAGGTGCAAAATTAACTATTTCACCAAAAGAGAAAGCATATGCTTTTAATATTGATCCGTCCCATCCGATGCTGCAAAAAGCAGCAGATGCGTACGAAACCGTATATGGTACACGTGCACTGTTTACTAAAGATGGCGGCTCAATCCCTATTGTTGAAAAACTGTCCAGCACACTGAATGCACCTACCGTAATGATGGGCTTCGGCTTGCCAGATGAAAATCTGCACGCACCAAATGAGCATTTCAACTTGGAGAATTTTGATAAAGGTCTGCTGACCATTGTTGAATATCTAAAGCGTGTTTAAAAGTAAATAAAAAAACTCAATTCGAGTGAAATCGAATTGAGTTCTTAGGAAGCAGGTTGGATCGAATCCAGCCTGCTTTTTATTTTAATTTCGAACCTTTAATCCATACGTCTGTTAGCTCTAGGGAAGAATCCAGCAGCAGAATATCGGCTTGTTTCCCCTGTTCAATGGTACCTGTTACATCAAGAAGTCCAAGCAGGCTTGCCGGATTGTGACTTGCTGCCTGAGAAACTTCTACTATACTCAGCCCCGCTTCCTTAACTAGGAACTGGAATCCTCGAATCATAGTAAGTGTACTTCCTGCAAGTGTGATTCCATCTTCCAGCCGGGCTACCCCCTCTTTTACTACAACAGGCAGATCTCCTAATGTATAATTTCCATCGGGAAGACCCGTAGCTGACATGGCATCTGTGATGAGCACCAGCTTGTGAATACTGCTTTTGAGCTGAGCAATGAGAGATACTGCAGCAGGGTGCACATGAATCCCATCTGCAATCACTTCTGCACTGATTCGCGGGTCACTTAACACTGCCCCTGCCGTTCCAGGCTTACGATGATGAAGCGGGGTCATCGCATTAAATGTATGAACTGCATGATGAAGTCCAACTTCCACGGCAGCTTCCACCTCTTCATACGTAGCATCCGTATGCCCTACAGCAGCAGTAATATGCTGTTCTCGCAGCCATGTAATCACTTCGTGCGCCCCTTCTCGCTCAGGAGCAAGGGTAACTTGGCGAATAAGTCCTGGGTACAGCTTTTCCCAGGAAATAAGCCAGTTCACATCAGGCAGAGAAATATGTTCTGGATTTTGTGCACCGGGCCATTTTGGACTAATAAATGGACCTTCTAGATGAACTCCTGCCAGCTGTGCATAAGGCATCGGCTGCGCGCGATATTCATTCACTTCATGGAGAACTTTATCAATCCATTCTTTGGGAGCTGTCATCGTTGTTGCCAGCATGGTTGTCGTTCCTTGTGAAGCATGATATGAAGTAATCGTGTCTAAGACCTCTTTTGAGGAATCCATAAAATCTTGGCCGCCGCCCCCATGAACATGAATATCTATAAAGCCAGGAACAATGTATCCGTCATGCCCCTGGATCACTTCTCCTTGTTCATCCGTCCATCGATCGGGAATATCAGAGGCAGGTCCTGCGTAAACGATGGTATCATTTTGTATAATTACAGCGCCTTGTTCTAGAACCTCATCTTTCATTACTACATTTCCATAAATAGTGGTCAGGCTGTTATTATGATTTATCATCTTACATGAACCTCCCAGCTCCGCGATCCAGCAGAACAGTCACATTGGGATGGCATTGCAAAAGAGATGCTGGACATTCGGTCGTAATTGGACCCGTCAGTGCCGTACGAATAATCTCAGCCTTATCCTCACCACGGGCTATAAGCACTATATGCTTCGCCTTGAGAATAGAGGCAACCCCCATCGTCATCGCTTGTTTTGGCACATCCTCAATGGATGGGAAGAAACGTGCATTCGCCTTCAGGGTCTCCTCTTTCAAGTTCACCACGTGAGTACTTCCCGTAAGACTTGCTCCTGGTTCATTAAACCCAATATGTCCGTTATGTCCAATCCCGAGGAGCTGAAGATCCACCGGTCCCTGATTAACGAGCAGTTCCTCATAACGTGTACATTCTGCGTCCAAATCTGCTGCATTTCCATCAGGTATGTGTGTATTCTCCATCTTGATATCTATATGATGAAACAACTTGTTATTCATGAAGCTGCGATAGCTTTCCGAGTGACTTACAGGCAATCCAACATACTCATCCAAATTAAAAGAAGAAGCACTCACAAAACTTACAAGTCCGCGGTTATACATATCGATTAGTTCATTATAAATTCCAACAGGAGAACTCCCTGTGGCAAGACCGAGCACTGCTTTTGGTTTATTCTGTACAAGTGATGCGATAAGTTCTGCTCCGGTTGTGTTAAGCTCTTTTTCTTGATCAAAAATTCTAATATTCATCTTATTCATCCTCCATTCCGTAATTTCACACGTTGTACTTGCTCATAAGAGCCATCCAGTCTTGGAACAAATCGTTCAAAATCCTGACTGACCATGCCTGTAAATAAAATATCAATCACATGTAGCAAGGCGATACGCGAAGCCATATCTCCTCGGCGCATCCCCTGTTCGAGTGAGGAAGTAAACAAGGGAATATCAGTGACAGATGCTAGGGTGTTGTGTCCATACGAAGTAAGAGAAATCGTGCTTGCTCCGTGTTCTTTCGCACATACGAGCGCGTCGATCGTGTCCTGGGTCTCACCTGAATACGAAACCGCAAAAGCAACATCCTCAGCACCCAGGGACGAGGCAGATGTAATCTGCATATGTCCATCGGAAAATGCGGTACAGGAAATCCCAATTCGAATTAACTTCTGATAGAAGTCCTGCGTCACGATCGATGAAGTAGCCACTCCGTACAGATCTACTCGTCTTGCTCGGCAAAGCAGATGGATTGATTTCTCAAGACGTTCCATATCCAGCAGTCTTGTGGTGTCTGTAATCGATGCTAAGTGATTCGCTTCGATGGCTTCTACAATCGTAGTAAGCGAATTTCCTGCAACGATATCTTGATACACCTCATTACCCGAATGTTGAAAAGTTTCTGCTGCTAGCTTCATTTTGAAATCTGGAAATCCTCGAAAATGCCTGGATTTACAGAACCGAGTCACCGTTGCAGGGCTGGTTCCACTTCTTTCGGCTAGTTCCTTAATAGATAACCGCGTGATCACAGAAGGGGATTCTAAAATGACCTCGGCAATTCTTCTCTCTTGAGGAGGAAGTTGCTCCATTTCTTGGAGTAACGCATGTAAGATTGCTGCCATAGGGTGAATCCACCTCGATATGAATATTATTATAAATGAAAATTATTTTAATAAATTTTATATTTAATGAAGAAAATTATTTTTACTACCCTCTCATCATAATCCATTATAGATGGTTAAATCAACCAGGTTTTGGGTTATATCGGTAATACATCCTACTAATAAATGGATTAGCCCAAAATTTTGCACAAACCGAACCATTCTAGGTGACTTTACATAAGATGATTTGACTGTATCCCTTAACCTTGTTACACCATACAAACCCGGGCAAGGAGGGGTGAACATTGAAGGGTGACCACAAGAGCAAATTTTTGTTGACCCACCGTGAACGCGAAGTATTCGAGCTTCTGGTGCAGGACAAAACGACGCGTGATATCGCGGGACTTCTTTTTATCAGCGAGAAAACGGTGCGCAATCATATTTCCAATGTGATGCAGAAACTCAATGTTAAGGGTCGTTCACAAGCGGTAGTAGAGTTAATTAAGCTAGGAGAATTAAAAATTTGACGAAAAAGAAGCTCTATTCTTTCGTCATAGCCCTCTTCGTTTGTCCTTAGGGATGAAAGAAGAGGGCTTTACTTGTTACTGGGGCCAACAAAATCAGCTATAAAAAAGATACCCATACTGCGTCTTAGAGAGCTCTTTGTAAATTGTTTATAGAGGACATGGGAGTTGTGGAGGGATACACCTTTCAATTAGATCAGCTCAAATTAGGGTAGACAAAAAAGAGAATCAATGAACGTATAATGAACATTGATCCTCTTTATGATTATAATTAAAAAATCCCGATTTATTATTTACATCGTACTAAGATATTTAAGTATCTTAGCTCTTTTTGTATTCTAAAATATCTTCAGACTGTCCTTTTTGGCCGTTGGAAACTCCAAAATCTTGATCATGATAGGAGAGGTGTGTCCGCCTCTAAGTAGAGATATTTCCTTAATCCCAACTTATCGAGCATCCATTGTAGATTTGCCCTGATACCCGCATCTCATTTCCAACGGTTCATTAAAAATATGATGGCTCGGGACAGAATCGAACTGCCGACACTAGGATTTTCAGTCCTATGCTCTACCGACTGAGCTACCGAGCCTTATTTATTTAGAGATGGCTCGGGACGGGATCGAACCGCCGACACTAGGATTTTCAGTCCTATGCTCTACCGACTGAGCTACCGAGCCTTATTTTATTTAGAGATGGCTCGGGACGGAATCGAACCGCCGACACTAGGATTTTCAGTCCTATGCTCTACCGACTGAGCTACCGAGCCTTATTTTTAATAGATTACTATAAATGGAACCCTGTGATATCGTAAATGGAATACAAAAAAGCCCCTCATCCAAAGGGACGAGGAGCCGCGGTACCACCCTATATTAGAGCCTTCTTGACTAACAAAGAAGAACGCTCTCACTTTAATGAATAACGGTTAAACCGGTACACCTCTACTTGCCATGGAATGGTTTCAAGGGACAGCTCCGGAGCGAACTTCATTCAAACCATTACCTTAGAAACGCTCTCAATCTTCGGCGTTTCCTCCCTGTGAGCTGGTATTTGAATTACTTTTCTCCTTCAAAGCTTTTAGATCGCTATGTAATTTTCCTTATTATGATGTAATAACTATTTAAAGTCAACACTTTTAATAAATTGGTTTCATATTATTGAATTATTTTCTCTTTCTACAAATTGATTACACCTATATATTAAATAAGGAGTAAACAAGTAACACAAATGAATAAATTTCATAGTACGTATAACTCATAAAGGATAGAAAGAGGGCTACCTAAAGTGAAACCGATCATACAACTATTACATTTTGGATATCATCAAGCGATGAGCTGTATTTTCCCTGTCGCTATATTTACCACTCTTGCCATCACTAGCGTAATTGAGATCCCTTTCCTCTATCGTTATGACGCTATTCTCCTTATCCTGCTCGGAGTACAGTTCCTCATGTACCGCAGTGGACTTGAGTCCATAGATGAAATTAAAGTTATTTGTATATTTCACGTGATTGGATTGGTACTGGAGATTTATAAAGTATGGATGGGGTCATGGTCTTATCCTGAACCTGGATATACCAAACTACTTGGTGTACCGCTGTATAGCGGATTTATGTATGCAAGTGTAGCAAGTTTTATGTGTCAAATATGGCGTAGACTGCGCATGGACATGACAGGTTGGCCCGGGCTTATTCCTTCGCTTATGTTAGGAGGAGCAATTTATCTCAACTTTTTCACACATCATTTTATACCGGATTTTCGTTGGTGGTTGACTGTGCTTGTTTTTATTGTTTTCTGGAAAACCTGGATCATATACCGGGTAAGGACAGAAACTTACCGAATGCCTCTAACTCTCGCCTTTATTATTGTCGGTTTTTTCATCTGGACTGCAGAGAATATAGCTACTTTCTTTGACGGTTGGAAATACCCTGACCAGCAAGAAACTTGGCAATTCGTAAGTTTTAGTAAAATCAGCTCTTGGTTTCTGCTCGTGATCATTAGCGTTATCATCGTTGCCCAGCTAAAACACGTGAAAGCGAACCTTATTAACCATGACACACGAATAAAATGAACATAAATCATTTTATACACCTTATATAGAAGACGCTGTCCTATTGGACAACGTCTTCTTCTTTTTTGATAAAATTATGATGTCTAATACTTCAAATACAGATGTTTTACTTACGATTAGACGTTGTTTTCGCTGGGAAAATGCGGTCCATCATAACCTGGAACTCATTCACAATACCGCTGATCGGATGTCCATTCTCAAGATCAGTTCCGTAACCTTGGATACGCTCCAGGAAATCAGGGTTTGCTGAAATATAGACATTTTTCACTTTTGGATCCATTTGTTTAATTTTCTTTGTGATTTTTTCTCTTAACTCAGCTGTAACTTGTTCTTCTGCTTGCGTGTTGTTATTCATACTGCCGTTCGTTCCTGTTCCTCTTTGGTTGTTGTTATTAACGTTATTTGGATTAAAGATTCCGCCTGCCCCGTGGGAACTGTTTGCATTATCTCCATACATATTGCTTTGAGAATAGTCATTTGAGCGAAGCCCTGGTGCAATACCGCTCGTTGTATATGGAGCTCTTGTCCCCATATCATTTACACCCAAATTATTTACATTTTGATTCATTTGATTTCGGTTATTATGATGTCTTGTGTTTTGTGACCGGCCGCCTTCTTTGAGCGATACCGCAACATAAGCATTATGATCAGTGCGCAAAACATAAGCTTTTCCCACTCCGTTCATATCCGAGATCGCTTTCGTCATTTGACTATTTGCAGAAAGACTCGTCGTGCGGTGTACACTAGCCCGATCTGGGTTAATCCCATTCATTCCATAGTTAATTCCATTACGCACGTTGCGGTTTGCATCCGATGCATAATTACGGACATTGTTCGTCTTCACTCCTTGATCATCCGACGTAGATCCACAACCGGTTAGAGCTGACATCATAAGAATTGCAGCAGATAAAGAAAGGGTAACAGCTTTGGTTTTTTTCATTCCTGGCATGGTTCATCCTCCGCTTCAAATTGAAGTTGTTATAACACTCCGTTAGCATGCGCGAAGCATTACTGCGTTATGCTGAAAGGATATGGAACACGCCATAAAAAAAGCCCGAAGATTCCCAAGGTATCATCAAGGTCTTCGAGCTTTCTTTTATTATTCGGTTGTATTTGTTTCTTCTGTATTACTAGGTCCATTCCGTAAATCTTTTGCTTTATCAGTTACCTTATTCACTGAATCAGCAGAAATAACATAAGCAAGCGTCATATCCTGGTTCGTTTTCACATAGTACATACCTTGCTCAGAGGAATCCGTCAGCCCTTGATACACCTTGGTCGTTCCATCTTCTAATTCAGTTGTGACTGTAAAAGAAACCGAGGTGCTTCCTTGTTTCGGTTTTTGCAGGACTTGATCCGTTGCGATTGTCTTTAGCTGATTCATAAGCGAATCTGCATCGGTGAGTTCTATATTTTCACCATTTAAAGTCCAGGCCGCTGTCTCCCCTTCTTCATCATCCTTACGTTTTAAAACCCATGATATATCGCTGCTTTCCCACTCAAGGGATACAAGCTGATCATTATCCCATTCAAAAGGCGTGGTATCCATCAGCTGTAGAGGACTCAACAGGAGATTGGATGCTGTCGTTTCTGCAATACTCACGACTTGTCCTGCCCCTAATTGTGCGTAAACTTTGCTCCCTGTAGGCAGGTGATTCCCAAGTGCGATTTCGATCGTACCGCCATCTTCCGTTGTAATGATAATCCCTTGATCATCTACAGAAAGTCCATATTTCTCAAGATCTGCCGGATTCTCTTCTACGACAGAAGCTAGATCCACGTTGGTCACCGTATCAAGCCATTCATCCACGGCATAGTTATTTACAGGATACGCTTCTGGTGAAGTCATTACCCACTCGTTATTTTGCTTCGTAAGTTCTGTTATTTCACCGCCGCTTACAATACGGAATGACGTTATTGCTGCTGGGTCGATCACATCCGTGCCCATTAGTTTTTCCGGTTCTGCTTGTTCCTGAAAATAGTTCTGGGAGTGAGCGAATGCCCACATCCCTGCGAGTACAACTAACAAAAGAATCGTCGGAATAAACTTTTTCATTTTTTTCTGCGCCTCCACCATAATAAAGCACCAATGATGACAAAAATAAGCGGCATTCCGATGACAGCAATCGCGAAAATTGCCGAACCTTGGGCCTGTGTCAAGTAAGCCAGTTCATATCCCATCTGCTCCCTTGGACGAATGGTTAAACCATTTTCTTTTTCTGCGAGATAATTAATGGTATTGAGGATAAAATCCCGATTCCCCCCGCTTCCAATTTCGTAATCTTGCATGAAAGTGGTTGCACCTATAATAACGGCCTTTGGATTACCATCCGTCGTTTCGATGGCGTATCCTAATTTGACGGGTCCTTGCAAATCTTCTTCCGTATCATTACTCGTTTCATTCTCCAAAAGACCTGTTATATCTGTTTCCCCGTAACTCGTGTCTGAGGACGCAAGAATAGACGTTACCACCCATTGATCTTGTGTTTCAGCGCTAAGTCCAAGCGATAGACTGAAGACAGGCTGAAGATGATTTTGAATTAATTTATCGGTAACCGTATGTGATTCAAGCTCAGGCATGGACCATAAAGGTCCATTCGTCGTAGAAGATTCCTGATCGACCATAATCGCATGTTCATCTACCACACCGTACTGTTTCATCAGTGCATCAATATTGGTCCACTGGCTCTTCATCTCTTCGTGAAAACCAAGGGTGAGGAGCAGCTTGCCCCCTTGATCCATATAGTTTTGAACCTGCTTTAACTCTGCATCACTCAAATCCTCTTGCGGACCCAGAATAGCTAAGACATCAGTGCCCTCCGGTACCCCGGTATCTTCCGCTAATGTTATCTCCGTAGTCTCCATGTTGCTCTGATTCAGTGAGGTTTGAAGCGTTGTAGCCGCAGATAGTTCTAGTTCTCCATGTCCAGTTAAAAAGGCTATTTTATGTTTTTCATCTGACTCCAGTGAAAGAAGTGCCTGGGTTAATTTTTCTTCTCCT
This sequence comes from Paenibacillus polygoni, assembly GCF_030263935.1. NCBI lineage: Bacteria > Bacillati > Bacillota > Bacilli > Caryophanales > Paenibacillaceae > Paenibacillus > Paenibacillus polygoni. The sequence goes on from NZ_CP127162.1 coordinate 4,071,900, forward strand.
GAGAACAAATAAGATCCTTCATTCTCCCCAGAAGAGAATAAATCAATCATGGGCACAACTTGCTGCTTGTCCCCTTGTAAAATAACAATGGAACTTGAATTTAGCTCATACTGCTGAGCCAGTACAGGTTCTGATTCAAGATTATATTTTTCCACTTTCAGTTTACTATTCAGCTTACTGTACTCATCGACTAAATCCGTTACTTCCCGGTTTAGCAGTTCATCACTTGAGCTGTTCACCGTAAACACCAGCACCCGGGTATCTTCCGAAATCGCTTTGACCGCTTCTTTCGTTTGGTCTGATAACGTGTTTTGTTTTCCCTCCGAGAGATCCAGCTGAAAACCTCCGAGTGAATTCATAAATAACGTCAGCAAAATAAAAATACCGATAATCGCTGCAGAAATAATACCGCTGTTCGTATGATTCATCCATTTTTTCATTGTTCTTACCTCCACCGTTTCCGCTCAATGCCCTGAATACTGAGCGTCAGGAAAACACCGGCTAATGTAAGATAAAAAATCACATCAGGTCCGCTAATCACACCTTTAGTGAAGTTCGCGAATCGATTAGACAACGAAAATGGAGAGAGCCAAGCTGTGACGGCACTGCTGCTATCTGTAAAGGAATCAATCATCCACAGCACAAGCAATATAATGAAACCAGCTACCGCTGATACCATCTGATGTTGGGTAAGAGACGACGCAAAGAGTCCAATTGCCATCATCGAAGCGCCCATTAAAAAGAGCCCCAGTGCCGACAGCCATACGGTCGTTTCATTAATATCACCATACAAGGACATAATAAGCGGGTAGGTCAGACTGCATAGAATCAGGAGCAGTAAAATGACCAAAGATGCCAAATATTTTCCGAATACAATTTCAGTTACGCTCGTGGGTGAGGTCATTAATAGTTCGTCGGTTCCCTGCTTAAATTCTTCCGCGATAAGACGCATGGTCAGCAGAGGTACAATATAGATCAGTAAAGATACGGTATCTCCGAGCACTAGCCGGTAGTCCACAATACTAGGCTGATAGTAGACAAAGCTCATAAAGAACAAAAAGCTCGACAACAATACATACACCGCAAAAGCAAAGTACGTAGTTGGAACAAGAAAATAGGATTGAAGTTCTTTATAGAAAATCGCCATCATCCGTTTCATTTCCGCTCTCTCCCTTCTTCCGTCATCGTCAGCTTCTGGAACACTTCTTCGAGCGTCTGATCCTGTTTCTTCATCTCAAGAATCGGAATATGCTCCGAAGCAAGCTTATAAAAAAGCGCCTCTCTATAGTCATATTGAGTTGGAGTACTCAGCCGCAGCTGCAAAATCTCTTCGGATTGACTATGCATACCCAGTGTAATCGGGTGTTCTTGTCCATTTCCCCAAGAAGTCAGAATAGGCATTACATGTTCTGCTTCTCCTTTTACCGTAAGATGAACCTCAAAAGCATCTCCCATCGAATTCCCTACCGAATCAGGTGAACCATCCAGCACAAGCTTTCCTTGATTGATAATAAGAACTCGGCTGCATAAAGCACTTACTTCTGGGAGTATATGCGTGCTGAGTAATACCGTGTGATTCTCGCCTAACTCTTTAATTAAATCCCGTATCTCCATAATCTGGTTTGGGTCTAGTCCAGACGTAGGTTCATCGAGAACCAGCAAATCCGGCTTATGGATAATGGCTCCTGCGAGTCCCGTCCGCTGTTTATATCCTTTGGATAAGCTCCGAATCATTTGGTGTTCTCTTCCGCTAAGTCCAAGTCGGCTTACCATCTCATCTACTCTCAGCTTCTGTTCCCTTGCAGGCACATCACGTAATTTTGCGACAAACTGTAAATAAGACAGCACGGTCATGTCTGGATATAGTGGGGGGGTCTCTGGTAAATATCCGATCCGAGAACGAACCTTTCTCCCCTGCTCATGTACAGACATTCCATCTAGAAGGATTTTGCCTTCGGTTGGTCTTAAATATCCGGTAATCATTCGCATGGTTGTTGTTTTCCCTGCTCCGTTCGGGCCCAAAAAGCCAACAATCTCTCCCCGTTCCATTGAGAAATCAAGGTCCTGAACCCCTCTTTGACCATTGTAAGTTTTACTTACTTGATCCAGTTTCAGCAAAAGACTTCATCCTTTCTGCTTCTCGTCTCCGTTCATTAACGGTATTCCCAGTCTAGCCTGATAACAATAAACGATTCTTAAATCAATCTAAAAGAATCCTTAAAAAAATATGTCTAAATTGTGAACTGATACCTAACTACCCACACCGTCCCCCCATGTTATACGTACCTTATCTTATCAATAGTAACGGGAGGGGTATGTCTTGAAAGTATTGTTTACTTTCTTTATTCCAAGCGGCGGTGTGGAGACGCTCAATCGGCTGCGCTGTGCAGCCTTGAAACAACATGGGATCGAAGCACATACCTTATATCTCATGCCAGGCACCGGACTTCAGAATACTACAGGTACGGTGTATACCATGTCAGATAATGAGGAGATTCGTGCGCTTTTGGAAGAGCAGGAGTATGATGCCGTCATCTCTACTTCGGATATTAATATGTTGGAACGGCTCCGTGTTTTTCTTCATTACAAAGGGAAAATTATCTTCGAGGCACAGGGACTAGGCACAAAGGAAGCGGCTGTCGAGACCATTGAAATGGCTTCTCCTTATCTGCAAGCCTATGCAGATGCGGTTCTTATTCCCCCAACCACCCATCTTCATCAACTTTTTTTGGACATGTGCCCGTTTATGCACCTGTTTATTATTAAAGGAATGCTCGATACAACGAGCTTTGCCCCGCTTGAAACCGACATCCCCCCTTACCCCGCCTTACTCTGGGTTGGTCGTCTCGAATTTAATAAAAACTGGCGGGAATTTCTTCACATTGGTCACCGCGTAATTCAAGAAAAACCAGAAGCAAAACTATGGTTTTTTCATGACCCTACCCTTGCCTTTTCAGCGGATGAACAGCAGTTCTACGAAACATTAAAAACACTCCATTTGGAAGATAAAATCGGAATTTTTAGCAACGTTCCACACTCCAAGATGCCGATGTACTATTCTATGGCAGCGAGATCAGGCGGAGTTATGATTTCAACGTCGATTATGGAGGGCTTTGGATATGCGGTAGCTGAAGCGATCAGCTGTGAGTGCCCTGTTGTCAGCACGGATTCTGACGGCGTAAGAGCGTTCATTACACATAATCAAACCGGTAAATTTTATCCGCTTGGAGAGGTCGAACAGGCAGCAAACGAGGTACTGGAATTGATGAACAATCATACGATGCGTACGCAGATTCAAAAGGCAGGCCGTGAGTATCTTGTCTCTCAATTCTCCCCAGGTGCTTATGCTCATTCGTTCCGTCAAATGATGAACGCCTTGGCTATTTTTTAACAGGAAGGAGCACACTTCTTCATGAAAATACTCATGGCAACCTTCTGGGGACTTCAGAATCTTGGGGGGATTTGGACGTATATTCGGCAATTATCGGAGTGGTACGCGGAACATGGAATCGAAGTCGACGTCATTGGAACGGATATGCAGAAAGAGACCGTTTATATACTAAAGAAAGGATGGTTATTTGAAAAAAAAGCGGTCCTCCCTGCTCTGCATTCAAGCCTCTCTAACGGGCATGTTCCTGCACTTCATGCAGACCCCTACCTTGCTTATTTAGAACTGAATCGGTATGCCTATGAACTTGGAATGGCCTATCTTGGAACTGAATCTTATGATCTAATTCATGCCCAAGACCCGATTAGCGCATACTCTATTTCCCGTGTGATGAAACGCAAAGTTCCACTTGTTACAAGTTATCATGGATCGCTGCATTTAGAAGGATATCTCGATGAACTGCAGATCAACCCGGATACGCGCAAAGAAGATTATTTACGTACCCCGCTCGGAAATTACTACAAGACGATGGAACAACTCGGCATTGCTGCATCCGACGGGTTTATTGTCTCATCGAGCTGGATTCAGCAGCTCATGCAGCAGTTTCATGCACCTGCTGCTGCATTCAGCCGAATTCCTTATGCGGTAGACTTGGTTCAGTATGATGAGCTTGCAGCAAAACAAACTTCCTATTCTGCTCCTCCTAACAAGCAAGTCATTGCTTTTACAGGTCGTTTGGAATACATCAAAGGGATTCATGTTCTTCTTGAAGCGGCCTCGATCCTGAAAAAATATAGAGAGGATTTTGTTATCTGGATTGCCGGGGAAGGAAGTATGGGCTCTCTTTATAAAGAACAAACTCAGAACAAAGGATTAGAGGGTCATGTGAAATTCTGGGGGATGGTCAATAACGTGCCTTCGTTCCTGAAAAACGTTCATATCTATGTACAGCCAAGTTTACAGGATACTCAGCCCTTCTCTGTTACAGAAGCACAACTTGCAGGAATTCCTGTCATTGTGGCGGATACCGCCGGAATGCCGGATATGGTAGTAGAGGGCAAGACCGGTTATGTCGTTCCTCCCTCTGATGCTGCTGCTCTTGCCCGCAAGCTTGATTACCTTCTCACCCACCCTAACGTAAGAACCCGTGTTGGAACGGCAGCGCGTACATGGGCACGTAAATACCGATCACTGGAACGGCAAGCGAAAGATACTCTTGCCGTTTATGAGCAGTATATCAAAAAGAATCGGATAGCAGAGCGTGGACAAGACGAGATGACCGATGTAAAAATCAGAAGAGACGAACGAACGGAATCCCTAAGTACATCAGCAGCTTTCTCTCTTCCTCATCTGCCGATTGCTTCCGATCTTCTTGCTGATTTAATGAGCAAACTTCCCCCCGATTACCGCCTGCCTGATCGGAAGGTAATAAAGGATAGAGAATAAAAAAGACGGCAGACAAACTAGAGAAAGCTAGTGAATCTGCCGTCTGCGCGCATCGTTTGATCGAGGCACTTATTTCTCATCCTTAGGAGAAAAGTATTTATCTATTCTTTTAGTAAAATCTAACCGTTTCTTTGAACTAGAGCTCTGTAACCATCTCTATCGCATTTCTCGTTAGCGCTGAGCCAGTCACAGTGACTTTCGTAATCGCAATAAGCTGAGTATCTGTCATTAGCAGTTTTACGATGGTGCCTTGTGTCTTGTATGTTTTCGTCGTGGATAATGTGTTTGTATCCACTTGGTTAATCACATTTTTTGTAGCTGTATAAAATTTTTCCGTATGATTCTTATTCGCAGCAAAGATATCAAACGTATCCATCGTACCTGCATAATTCATATCAGTCGTCTTGTTATTAGTAGCCGTAAAGATCGAACCCGCACCGTTCACAATAAACTTACCATCTGGCGTAATCCCAAATACCGTAGACAATTTATAGTCTCCATGATAGGGAGAATCATAGGTGGTTGTGATCTTCCCATCCGTGAGCCGGAACACATCCATATCTCTCGGACTTAACGGAGTAGTGATAGAATAAATTCGATTCTCTGATGGATGCATCATGATTTTTGTTTGGTGATATACGCCAGACGAAGAAAGCTCCCTCTTGGTCGTCCGGTCATAACTTTTCATATAGGTCCACTGACCGGAGCCTGAGGTAAGATATACATGTCCCGATTCATCAGCCGCAATATCGTAAGGATCAATATCCACATCCCACTCATCTATTACTTGCAGTGTAGAGGGATTAAGTACTTTCACGGTTCCGCCTTGCTCTTCATCAAACCGATAGGGACTGTATTCTCCATCACTAAAAATGACATAAAGTTCTCCACTTGCATAAACGAGTTTCCGCGGCACCTTGCTAAATGAAGTGGAAGTCTTGGTTACTTTTTTCTTAGTAAGGTCATAGGAGACAATAGTAGATTCACTGTCATCGATAGCATAAACAATGGGCCTCGATGGATCGGTTACCGCTTCCTGTATAACTTCATTGAGTACACTTACATTTCCTGCTGGTATTGTGACTGCTGGAGGCTTTGGAGTTTCTTCCGGTGTAACTGTATCAGATCCATTCGAAGGTTCTCTAAATTGATCTTGATTTAATACCGTTATTTTTGAAAAAGCTGCTGCATTATATTGGCTAATCCAAGATTTCGCATAATCTATAGGAACAGCAAAATTCAAATTTCCTTCATCCATACTTGCAGAAGTAACGCCGATAACTTCTCCTTTTTTATTAAACAGCGCTCCTCCCGAACTGCCTGAAGCAATGGGCGCTGTAAATTGAATTAAACTTTGGCCGTCAATGACACGAAGTCCGCTTATCACTCCCGTCGAAACGGTGTTTTGCAGTCCTTCCGGATTACCAATCGCAACTACGGCTTGTCCTTTCGCCAAGTTCTGCGTGGAACCGATATAAAGCGGAGGTACATTCGTCCGAATCTTCGCTTTTACTAAAGCCAGATCATTCGTCTTGTCCACAGCGACAATGCCTGCTGCTTCATACACTTGATCTTTCCCTGTGTAAATTACATAACTGCTTGCTTCATTAATCACATGATAATTCGTTAAGTACAAACCATAACCTACCGCGAATGCACTGCCAAATCCGGTAGATTCACCGCTGCGATCCAGTGATTCCAATAGAACAACACTTTGTTCAAAACCCGCAATTTGCTGATTTGTTAAATTCTTACCTGTATAAGGACTCTTTTTATAGGGTTCTAAAATAAATTTTAAATAATCTACAATCTCAGCATCTTGCACCGGATCTAGAATCGCTTCCTCACTAATCACGATAATTCCCCGGCTGTAAAATACCTTCTTCCCGAGTGTTTCACTGATCAGACGAATAGGTACAAACGTCCGGCCTTGTTGATATTCTGCCGGTGCGTCAAGTGCTGTCTTTTTCCCATTCACAAGTATGGTCTTGCTGCCTAGCGTAATTTTTATTTCCTTTCCTGCAAGCGTAATGGTTGCCGTAGAAGTAGACTGGTTCCAGGCAACTCTTGCGCCAAGGCTTTCACTAATAAAGCGCAGCGGCACCATTGTTCGTTGACTCTTTACATACGGCACAATGTTGTAGTTGTTTTCATCAATAATACGATCTTCCGTATCATAGATGGCGTTTGGACTCCCAATGGACAGAATAACTGCCTCGTTAAATAGATCTTCAAAATCGAGCTCATCTGCCTGAGCGTACCCTGATATTGGATAGCAAAGCAGTCCTAAAATAGTAATTAAAACTAGTAACCTGCGCTTCATTTGTTTCATTCTGTCTCCTTCTAGGTGTGTGATATTTGTAGGACTGCGTATAAAAAGCCCGTGCCCTAAGTTAGACGCAGAATGAATTATAATGTTTCACACGATCTAAGTGAAACCATATTTTACCTTTAGATAAAAAAACGTTTGAACCCCAAAAGGCTCAAACGCTTTTCACGTCTCAAATTTACATATGTTTGTGCAGCGTGTTCAGCACACTGCGAAGTTCTTCAACAGGCACCTGACCTGGAGCAGATGCTTTTTTGGCAGATCCAAATGTGAGGGCAGAACCAAACAATTCACCCGCAATCCGGCTGATCACGCCTTTGCCCGCCATGGACATCGTAATGATCGGTCTATCCGCATACTCTTCTTTCATAATATGAGTGGCTTCCATCAGCATCAGCACATCAGAGACACTTTGCGGCATGGCTGCCAGTTTCGGAATATCGCCGCCGAGTTCTTGTGCTTTGCGAAGACGGGATATGATTTCTTCTTTAGAAGGGGTCTTGTCAAAATCGTGGTTCGAGATGATCACATAGACATGATGCTTATGAGCTTCTTCGATTATTGCTTTTACTTCTGCATCACCAGTGAACAGCTCAGCATCCACGATATCTACTTGTCCGGTTGCCGCAATAGCTTGATTCAGTTCTACATAATAAGCGGTGCTGACTTCTTTTTCTCCGCCTTCTTTTGCGCTGCGGAACGTAAAGACAATCGGCTGGGAAGGAAGAATCAAGCGGATCTCCGCTAGAGCTTCTTTCACTTTTTCAATATCTTCTACATGTTCATAGAAGTCGACACGCCATTCAATGACATCAAAATCCTGTGATGTTAGAAAATTCGCTTCTTCTTTTAATTGTTCCATTGTCTCGCCCACAAGAGGAACACAAATTTTAGGTGCGCCTTCGCCAATGGTGACGTTTCTAACGACAACGGGTTTTAGCGTGTTTTGCATGTTGGTAGACTCCTTTGCCTTCTGTTAAATACTCGTTCTGGATAGTATACCTGTTATTACAACTATTGAGAATGTATTAGAAAAAAACCAAGTCTCAAAAAGAGAAGCAAGATATGTTGCATCATTAAAAAAACGTACAAGAACCCCTGGCTTCTAAAGCAAGGGGTCTTTCCATATCGAAAGTCCAAAGAGGACTTCCAGCTAATTTGCATGGAATCTGCTCACAATATCGTTCACAATCCGCTCCAGCTCGGAATAGCTTTTCTCCCAGGTGAAGACATTCGAATCGCGCTCTCCATTCTTCGCCAGTTTTAACCTCAGATGATCATCTTCAATCAGCCTGATCACATCTTTCGCTAACCGATTTTCGTATCGATAAGACATGAGACAATTTCGCTCATGCACGGCATATTCGGTGTTGCCTCCAGAATAACAAGCGACAAGAGCTGCACCGCATCTCATGGCTTCAAGACCGGGAAGTGAGCCGGTATCATATGAACCTGAACTAACATAGATATCTGTCTCGTTATAATGATATCTCAGCTCTTCATCGTTCTCTGGCGTGTAGATATTATATTTTCCCGTCGATTGAAGAAACTGTATATCCTCAGATTCTGCATACTCTCCAGGAGGTGTGATTAAGTTCAAAATCACTTCTGGATGAGCGGCCTTCACAAGATCAAGCTCGGCAAGTAGATATTTTTGTTCCCGATGCCACGAGAAATTCCCTTCTTCTTTCCGGTAGATCGAAGTAATACGCAGCGGACCATTTAATTGCTCCCGGATATGCATATTATGAAAAAAGCGGCTGACACCGACAGGTACAATTCTGCCTTTGATTCCATGATTAAGAAAAATCATATCTTGCTGCCATCTGGATAGTACAAGTAAATGAGGGGTTAGATGATAGGAAGGAAATGAATACTGGTTATCTCTCAGAAAAGTAGGCTCATAACACAAGGATAACCTAACATGCAGCCCTTTGCCTTCTTCGCTGGCTTGCTGGGCCGGATAAGCTGTTGTGTAAAAATTAGATAAAATGACATCCCCCTTAGGGATATGGCGTGATTGTAAAATGGTCTCCTTCACTTGCAAAATTCGTGCTTTGATCTCATATTCCACTACGCCTTGGCTTGGCATTACGATCAAAACTTCATGCCCCGTGTCAACAAGCCGATTCGCAAGTTCCGCGATCATTCGCTGTGCTCCGCCGTGACATAATGTATATACAGGTAAAATGTAACGCAACTGCCCTTCACCTCCATCCATTCACAGTAAAGATAGCAAAGCAGACCGATGAAGATTCTGAATGGCAGCTACCTCTTTTTCGATCTCTCCCATATGTCTTGCAGTCCCCATCTGTTCGTGCATCCGGTACTTGATCAGCGGGATATCCACACATCCAAGTTCATAAAACGGAAGTAATCTAAGCCACATCTCATAATCATGTGCATAGCGGAAATTCGGATTGAACAGTCCCACTTTACCAAATACCTGCATAGCCAGCATGACGGAACAACCGTTGATCGGACAATACGATAAAAGAGTATGAATCATGTCTGACCTGCTACCGAGTTTCGGATAGATCGTTTCGGTCTGCTCACTGAGTGAATTCATATAATGATAAGCCGATTGGGTAAAAGATAAGCCTTTTTCAATCATATAATTCACTTGTGTCTCCACTTTATGGGGAAGAAACGCATCATCACTGCTCAGCCAGGCAAAATACTGCCCCTTTGCATGTACAATTCCTGTATTTAGTGCCGTAGCTGTCCCGCCATTCACTTTTCGGATATAGCGAATTTGATCTTCATAAGGTGTAATGAGTTCTGTATGCTGAGTTGATCCATCATCTACAACAATAATTTCAATATGGGGATAGGTCTGCTGTAAAGCACTCTCGATGGCTTCTCCAATATATTTGCAATTATAAAAGGGAATGACGATGGTCACGACAGGTTTGCTAATCACAAGCATCTCACCTCACTTTTACTCATCAAGGATCTTCCAGGCCAATAGGGCATCAACAGGCTCGTGTTCTGTTCCATAGGACTCCTCGAAAGAGGGGTTCTTCTGATTATGAAATCCTTTAAGGACAATGACCTGATATCCAATGCTCTCGAGTTCCTCTGCTTCCCAACCGCTGTAATGATTCTGATACACTTCACCCTGTAAGTTGTAATGATCGACTCCTTCTTGATGAAAAAAACCGCGCGGTGTAAAAATAACAATCCGATTTTTGGCGATTTTTTCGGCTTGCTGAAGGATTGAGATTCCCTCTTCTTTTGTAAAGTGTTCCAAAGAATCAATCATGGTTACCGCAGAAAATGATTTGGGAAGAAATAATTGATCTAATATTTTCGCATCTGCATTCAGAGGGATGACATGGGGAGCTCGGCAGACGCGATGTTCCAGATAGGGCCGGTGGATATCCAGTGCTACTATGAGCCTGGACTCGTAATATTCTAGTAAAACACCTAGACCGCTGCCAACATCAAGCACACTATCTGAGAACCGAAGCAGTTCACTGAGTAATGGTAAAAAATCAGACTTCTGTATTTCATGATACACTCGCTTTCCCCCTTCCCTACCGTCCTTGCACTTGAATCATCTTCTGAATCTGTTCCGCATACCTCTTTTGAATCATTCGAATTTCTTGCTGGATTGCATCTGCATATTTAACAGACCCCATGCCATGATGTTTACGGTAGGCTGTCAGCGGTTCTGGCAAATAGGGAACTGAATATCCCTTTAGCAAAACACGGTACCACAAATCATAATCATGCGTATACGGAAGAGATTCATCGAACAATCCGATGTTCTGAACCAGTGATTTATGAAACATAACCGTACATCCATTCACCGGATTTCCTGTAAGAAAAACTCGCAGCATTTCTTTGTCTGTCATGGGAGAAATGCCGGCACGGTGCTGGGTGACACTGCTATCTTCATTAATATAATTAAAATTGGTATGAGAAATGACAGCCTGCTGATTCATCATGAACTGCACTTGTTTCTCTATTTTCTCTGGATAGAACCGGTCATCCGAGCTGAGCCAAACGATGTACTCTCCAGAGGCATACCGAATTCCGTGATTGAGTGCGGAAGCCGTTCCGCCATTCGCCTTACCAAGATAATAAATAAAAGGCAGATAGGGATGAATTTGTTCTGTATACTGTGTAGATCCGTCATCCACTACGATAATTTCTACCATAGAATACGTTTGGCTGAGTGCACTGCGAATGGCTTGCGAAATATAGGGACAGTTATAGAAAGGAATGACCACCGTGACCAGAGGGAGCGAATTCATGCTTGCCCTCCTTCCTTACTTCGGCGAAAGCGATGATCTTGTAGTACATCTTTTATAGAAGAAGCGAATGGAATTTCTGGTTTCCACCCTATTTTGCTAAGAGAAGCGAAGGAAGAAGAATCATCTTCTACTGCCGATATACCTCCAGGACCAGAAGAAGGCGCTCCCCAGAGCAGAGGTACCTGCGCTTTTGTATAAGAAAGGAGTAAGTCCGCGATCTCTCCAAGTGTTCTTTCTTTCCCTGAAATAACAGGATAGATTCTGCCTGGCTCCCCATTCAGCAAAAGCGCAACATATGCCCGGACCGCATCCCGCACATCTAAATAATCACGAGCATCCGTACGGGATGATAAGCGAAAAGGAGTTGGATTTTCCCCTTGTTCAGCCGAAACCACATGGGCAGCAAGCAGTGAACATATGCCTGTCGAAGGCCCGGGCCCAATTAGATTTCCTGGTTCAGCGTAGATCATCTGCTGGCTGTACATCGCTGAGAATGACATAGAAACGAGTTCTTCCATGTACTTACTGAGACTATAAGGATGAGGAGGCGATAGCGGGAGATCTGGGACAGGAATGTATTTGAGACGTGAACCAACGATGACTGCCCGGCATTCGGGCAGTGTTCGCATGGCATCGAGCAGATAAAGCGGGGACATCACATTCATTTCAATCGTAGATACGGGGTCTGCCCAGGAGACAGGTACGGAATTCTGTCCTGCTAGATGTAAGATATAATCAGGCTGAGTACGACTCACCAGCTGATTCACGGCCTGACGATCCCTTAGATCACATAAATGGACGGTTACCTGATCATCTTGCCAATCTGCAGAAAGTGACCGGGTGACGGCCGCAACCTTTGTACCACAGGCACGTAGCAGCTGAACTGCATGCCGGCCTGTAAATCCAGAAGCACCGGTTACCAGCACGACTTTGTCTTTCAGCCTTGTTGTATCCATTCCTTCAGCTCCTTCAGCATGTCACGATAAGACGGCAGAAGAGGGTTTACATCCTCCCGAGTGACAGCGAGGGTTCGATCCTGTACAAACGTACTATTAGGGACGATTACTGTTTCTTTGAGATCCCATATTTCTTTGAAAAGTAATAACAGCTCATACTTCGATACGGGTTCAGGATGAGCCAGATGAATCAGACCCGACACTTTTGAAGTCATATACTCATCCACCACCTTAGCAAGCATGAGTGTAGTCACTCCATTCCACCTTGCCTTCGCATACCCTTGCACAACCCCTTTTTGCTGAAAGAACCAATGCATGAGACCGATCCCATTCTTCCGCACTTCCGGCCCAATGATGGAGGTACGTATCGTAAGATGACCCGGGGAACGAACTTCCCCGAGTGATTTAGTAATCGCATATATCGTATCTCCATCTGGTAAATCCTCTTCTGTATATCCTCCTGACCGGTCCCCTTTAAATACACAATCTGTGCTGATATGAATGAGTTTTGCACCGATTTGATCAGCTAGATTCGCAAGGCGGTGCGGTAAAAATCCATTGACATGGTAGGCTTGAATTATATTTTTTTCTGCATATTGATTTAAAATCCCCACTGCATTGATAATGACATCAGGTTGAACCGCTTTTACGAGCAGATCGACGCTGTGAATATCATTCACATCCAGGATTAGTCCATTCGGATCTTTCTTATTACGAGATGTATAAAACACCGTGTGTTTTCCTTGTTGTTTGAAATATTGAACCATCATGTGGCCTGCCATACCCTGACCACCAATTATGAGCAGTTTCATCCAAGGAACCCCCCGCGCTGCAGGATTTCCTTAATCTCCTCTTTCGACATCAGATTAAATTCGGAACTGAAGCTGGAGAAGGTCACCGGCTCGTAGTGTTTATAGTGTTCTTTTAGTTCAGGCAGATTAATGGTCGGAAGAATGACAAGGTATTTTTCATCATAAACAACGGTTGTTCTGCTCTCGAACTCGCTCATCAGGATTTCGTGAATTTTTTCTCCCGGCCGAGTACCTCGTTCCACGATTTGAACACCAGATACCGCTGCATCTTCGATTAATACTTCTGCTAGATCTACAATTTTGCAGGTAGGCATCGTCATTACAAAAATTTCACCGCCCACACTTTTTACAGAAGCATCAAATAAAAGCGATATCGCATCACGCAGCGTAAGAAAGAACCGTGTCATCTCCATATCCGTAATCGATACTACACCTTTATTCTTAATCTGATCCTTAAACAGATGGACTACACTTCCGTTCGTACCCAGCACATTACCGCCCCGCACGGTTACGAATGCTGTTTTGCTGCGGAGTAAGTTCGCATATACAATCAGCTTTTCTCCAATCGCCTTTGTCATTCCATAAAAGTTCGATGGGTTTGCTGCTTTATCCGTGGAAATATAGATCACTTTCTTTACTTCATTCTCTACTGCTGCCTCAATCACATTCTGAGTACCAATGACATTGGTTTTCAGCGCTTCATAAGGCTGATCTTCGCAGACAGGGACATGTTTCAGTGCTGCTAGATGATAGACATAATCCACTTCTTTACAAGCGGCAACGAGGGCTTCCTTATCCCTGATATCTCCAATACAAAAACTGAGGCGGCTGTCTTCAAATTCACGGCTCATGGCTACTTGACTCGATTCGCCGCGAGAATATACGATGACTTCCTTCGGATTTAAAGTCAGTAATTGAGTGATTAATTCATGCCCCCAGGAACCAGTACCTCCGGTAACGAGAATACGTTGATTTTCAAACATGCAGCTTCCCTCCAAGCAGAAATTTAACTACTTTATCCGATACATCTTTAGCGAGATACCCTTTTGGACACTCCCAAGAACGATTTAGTTCCATCATCAGCGCTGCGGATGCAGCAATTCGTTCTGCTTCAAGCCCTGATACAATGTTACTTCCGCAATCGACGGTCTCTGGCCGTTCTGTCGTCTTACGCATGGTCACCGTAGGCACTCCCATAATGCAGCACTCTTCCTGGACTGTTCCGCTGTCCGTTAAAGCGCAGCATGCATTTTGCTCCAGTAAAAGAAAATCGAAAAATCCGAAGGGCTCATGAAATTCTACTAAGGGATGCATCGTCAGCTTCAAATGTTCTTTAATCCGTGCTGCGGTACGAGGGTGAATACTGCAAATGATCCGTTTTCCATGTTTCTCTGCTACGAGATTGAGTCCTGTCATAATAGCTGCTAGATGCGCGGGATGATCTACATTTTCTGCTCTATGGGCGGTAACGAGAAAGTACTCTCCTTTTTCAAGGCCCAAGGTTTTCATAATTTTGCTGTCCAGCATACGATTTTCATAATGCTTCATTACTTCATATATGGGATTGCCCGTGAGCACGATTCGCTGACTAGGAACACCTTCCCGGATTAAATGTGCTTTGCTTTGTTCTGTATAAGGCATATTAATGCTTGATATAGCGTCAATTACCCGGCGGTTTTTCTCTTCGGGTACATCGAGGTCATAACACCGATTCCCTGCTTCCATGTGAATGACCGGTATACCCATTCTCTCTGCGAGAATGGCAGATAAAGCACTGTTCGTATCTCCTAGCAGCAAGATTTTATCTGGCTTTTCCTGTACCAGAATTTTTTCCAGCTGACTGAACATGGCAGACAATTGCTCACCAAGCGTAGCTGCTTCATCCTGAAGTACATAATCTGGAGATCGCAGGCCTAATTCTCTAAAAAATTGACCGCTGAGACTTTCTGTGAAATTCTGTCCTGTATGCACAAGGATGTGACGATCTGCATAACGGTCCAGCTTAGGAATAATAAGACTCAGCCGGATAATTTCCGGCCTTGTTCCAAGTACCGTCATAATCTTCAAGGTGACCCCTCCTTTTTCATGAAGTCAACTTTCGTTTTTTCTGAGACCTCTGAGGCTTCATGACAGAACGTGTTTGCTTCCTTTTATTTTTCTTCAATGGCTTTATCTTCGTGTTATTTCTAGATTTTTTACCGTTTTTTTTCAGCCGCGCAGAGCTTGATTTTTTCTTTCGTTGCTGCATTATCCTTCTCTTACTTTTCACCGGTTTACGCTTTTTGGCATGAGTTCGCAGACGAGCAGAGGGTGTACCAAACCAATCTGGGAATTGGCTCATGAGTTGACGAATCATGTCTTCTGCACGGTTTTTATATGCTTCTGCACCGTATCGCTGCTCTGCGGCTATTTTGCTCCGTTCGCCCGTACGCGCCGTTTCCTCTGGATTTTGGATACAGACAGCCATTCTGCTTGCTAAGTCCGAAGCACTACCCGGCTCAGCAAGTAAATGCGAATTACCGACAGCCTCCATCATCTCCTGAAGACCTCCCTGTCCAAAGGCAACAACCGGTGTTCCAAAGTAGAGACTCTCCAGTGCCGTCATCCCAAAACCTTCTTTGACCATACTCGGAACGGCGGTAAGATCCATCGCACAGTACGCTTCGCTGACTTGTTCAAGAAAAGGAGTAAAGATGAATTGTTGGCGGTATCTCGATTCAGCGATCAATCTCACACATTCGTTGTAATAGACCTCATCGACTGGGTTTCCTATAATCCAAAACCTGCTATGGGGATAGGATTCACATAAAGACAGAGCACTTTGTACGAAAGGCAGTAACCCTTTAGCATCGTATATAAAAGTGGAAATATAACCAACGCAGAAATGTTCGGGCGATAGTCCAATCATGCTGCGCCTTGTTGCTCGAAGAACATTCCACTGATGAATTGCAGCAAGAGAAGCATCCCATGTGGGAGATAATATGGTGGATTTTGCGGAGATATTGCTGCCTTGTAAAGGTTCGAAGACGGTTTGCGAGATGCCGATGACCCAGTTGCTGAACTCATCAATGATCTTTATGGATTCCCCCGTATACGCGTTCATGGTAATCGTTTCAGTAATTTTCCAAATCACCGGGATGTAAAGCATTCGTGCTGCCATAGCAGGTACCGCATTCACACAGGTATTCGTGAGTACGATTTGAGGGGATTCTTTTTGCAGCAGACGGATCACAGCGTGGGAAGACGGGGTATGCATTAACTGATCTGCCTCTTGTCTAAGCCCCTCATGGGGAGTGTAGATGTTGTGAAGCAGTTCATAAGACTGGACTTTTACTCGAATTCCATTCTTTCGAGCTAGCAAGGAAATCATTCCTTCATTAGGGACCACGAGTACACAGCGAAAGTAAGGCCTCATTTCTTGGCAAAAGCGAAGCAGCAGCTTTTCTGCCCCCGTAATACTTTGGCTGTGACTGATATGACTGAATAACATTAATTTCGGCTTTTGTGTCATCTCGGGCGTACAACCTTCCTGCTTACTTGCCTAACTATAGCCAGCGAAAGGATGTGCGTCGTTCACCTCCTTCGTTTGTGCGTTTGAAGGATCATGGCTCTACCTCAATATATGAAATACGGCAAATGACGGCACGACATATGCACCGTATCATTCGCACATAATTTACAGCATACTCGCTATGAGCCGAATATCGTCTGAAGCAGGGATTCCATGCGGTGATGATAGGAATGCTCTTTCCAGGTACGCTCAAAACCTCTGAGCGCAATAGCTCTCCGTTTATCTTCATTAGCAAGATAGTATTCAATTTTGTCCATCATCTCAGCAGCCGTCTCATATGTTTCAATCTCTACTCCAGGTTTATAAAAACGGGCTAAGTCTCCTCTGGCATCGGTAAGCTGCAGGGTTGCACAGGCTGAAATTTCAAAGGTACGGGGGTTCGGTGATAAAGCAGGGATTTTAAGACTATTATTATTTACAGAATCGTCTTCATGGGAACGGTGTAAGTTGAGCACAATCTTTGTTCCGTTATACACCTCTTTTGTCTCCTCTGGACTCATCCAGCGATTCAGTTCAATCTTGTGTTTATATTTTTTAAAGTCAGGGAGTCGATCCCACCATATTCCGTTGAATACAGTTTGATGCGACATGATTTGCGGGAGGAGAGGATTGAAATAATTCACACGGTTCCAATATCCTGACCCAATGAAGCTGATATCTCTGCGATGAAGGGCAGGCATTTTACTCGGGTGAAACTGGGGGAGGTAAGCAGCAAAAGGTAAATAATGCACTTCTGAACATCCATGACTCTCGTATAACTCGATACAATTCAGTTCAAGTGTGAATACATAATCGTAACGGGGAGCAATATTTAGCGTTATATCTGTATAATAAGGATCATCTGTCAGCCAAATTGCTGTTTGTATTCCTTGATTTCGGATGGCATCTACCTGTTCTACCGGAAAGTACATTCCATCTAAGACCAGCACGAGATCAGGCTTTAGCAAGGCTGTCATTTCTGCAACGGGTTCATGAGGTTCTGCTGTATGAAGAGTCGTAACCATGTCTCGTAACGTCCCTCTTATTGCCTCGTCCAGAGGCGAGTAAGGAAATCCCTTACCTGAGGAAACATATAGGACGTGTAGAGGTCGTACAGGCGAAGGCTCGACTGCTCGGTTCATTATAAAATGAGCGCGGCCGCGCAAATACCCATCATCATAACCTCGTTGAAAAGATGTACTCTGATTCGCTGGATTTACGGAATACGGTAACCGCTTCGGTCTTGCTCGTACTGTTTTCTTTCTTGAAGCCTTTACTCGCTTTATGGCCACCTCATTCACCCACCTTCTTCTTATCTCTTCATCTGTTCACGAAGTGAATAGTTTACAAATAACTCAGCAGCATCTGAATGCGCGTCTGAAAGGTATGCTTCTCATGCGTTGTATATAGACTTCTCCAAGCAACAGCTAGCCTTTCTTCTTCATTCTTAAGATAATAGGAAATCTTATCCTGCAGCTCAGCACTATTTTCATAAGTCTCTATATCGTATCCAGGTCTGTAGTAATTCGGTAAATCCTCTCTTATATCTGTGATTTGCAGGGTTCCACAGGCATTCATTTCATACGTTCTGGGATTAATAGAACCTGCTGCAATCTGATGAGTGTTCCGATTATCCAGCCCATATTCATGGGGTCTATGCATATTAATCACGATTTTTGCTCCGTTGTAGTAATCTACCGTTTCCACTGGAGGAATCCAGTCCGGCTTGATAAAAGAAGCGAGTAAGTCTTGCCTCTGCAGTCTGCTCCACTGTCCCCCTGCAATCAGGACACGCTTATTACTTAGAAAAGGAGCAAGTTCATCGAATAAAGAAATTCGATTCCAGAATCCATTGCCGATAAAGCAGACATCATACTGGACATCTGAGGATATTTTACGAGGTGAGAAAAGAGAGGTGTTTACCCCGAGCGGAACATGATGGACATGCTTAGCCCCCTGGTTCTGATAGAAGGGTACCGCCCTAATTTCATGGGTGAAGACAAGATCGTAATGCAGACAAATGTCTGCTGTAGCTTCTGTAAAATATGGATCATCTACAAACCAGATCGCTGTACGAATACCTAGTGCACGAATCTCATCTATCTGTGATAAATGGTTCTCCGGAAAGACATGAAGACCATTCATAACGAGTACAAGATCCGGCCTATGAATAGCCGCATATTCTTTCATATGAGCTGCATTCACGACGATACATTTAGAAACAGTCATTTGAAGCGCAGCAATCACACCGCCATCAATCGCTTCAAAACCTTGCGGTACATAAAGTACCTTCATGTTTCGAATCACGGTCTCCGGCTGCTTTACTCTCTGAAGGATGGCTTCACACCCGCCAAGCCGAACCCCTTCCGCATAACCATCAAGATAACTTTGCTTCCTTCTTGTATTTTTCACCTCGCACTCACCTATCTCTCTCTGTACATTAGTTCATGTAGTCCTTCTAACTATATGCCCTAAGGTCAAATGCATCATGGACGTGTGTCCAGAAACTAAGAAAATTGGCGTTTGTACGGCAGACATTTGTCTAAACTGCGTTATGTATATGTAAGTCTAACTTGAGTGACTTGTCCTCCCGAAAATAGAGCCTAAGCCGTCATCTTGAACGTCTGTTTTGTCTAACACAGACAAAGATGACAGCCCTCATGAGCTTAGATCTCTTCACCTTGATAAGCGAGTGCATGACCATCTTCGAACCCTTTGGCAAATCCGACGTTGAACCCCTCGTTGTAAGCATCGTTGTAGGATTTGTGTCCGGTTTTTTTTGCTGAGGAGTGTCGTCTCCCGGTAGTTTTTCGAGAGACCTTTCGTTTTCCGTTCTTTTTTTTGATGAGTGAAGAGGTTTTTTTTCTCAATAGAGATTTGTTCTTCTGCCCTGCCGCCTTCTTCTTTTTCTTCGCAAGTCTCACTGATTTCGGCACCGAACGAGTTGCCTTTTTGACAGCACCTTTTTTTAAGGTCCCCACTTTTGAAGACTTTTTTCTTGTCATCCTCATTCCTCCTGTCTAAGTTCAGTCTTGGGACGTGCCCTTGCATGGCAGTCGCTTATTTGCGAACCATGGAGGTGCTGGAGTTCCCTTATTCAGTGGACTAAACTTCATCAGCCCAGCCATCTCTGCCATCTCTAGGCGACAACGTTCAATAAGAAGGATATGCTCAGGCAGACGCTCCTCGCCCTCGGTGGAGCTCATCAGCTCATAGCGATCGCCAATGATGGTCAGTATCCGTGACAGTGCTAGCTGACTCCTTGTCATCGACTCAAGAAAGGCGATTTTCGCTTCTTTTTCTTTGGATAGTAAATTCATCTTTATCCCTTACCATTATCATAGTCCATCATCATTTGATCATAGCCATTCTCTTCACTCTGATGAAGCAGTGCTTTCAAATTCTTGTTCAGTCCTGCTTCCATACGGTTAATACCTTCAAGCAGTTCAAGCAACTGCTCCTGTAGTTTAAGAGAGACCGTTAGTTGATCCTCATGACTGTCATAGGTGGCAGCGCTTAAGTGATTGACAGACCAATTTCTCATCTTTTCTGCTTCGAGTGCTTTCGCCTCCAAGATAAGGGAAATGTTGTGCTGAACTTTGACCGCAGCATCCAGCATTTGGAGCAGTGACTTCTCTCTGTTCATTTCTTAGATCACCTGCCTTTAAGAAATTTACTCTTCATCGGCTACTGCCAGTTCCTTCACTA
This sequence comes from Paenibacillus polygoni, assembly GCF_030263935.1. NCBI lineage: Bacteria > Bacillati > Bacillota > Bacilli > Caryophanales > Paenibacillaceae > Paenibacillus > Paenibacillus polygoni. The sequence goes on from NZ_CP127162.1 coordinate 4,092,351, forward strand.
GATGAGAAATGGAATCTGCAATCATTTCTTGTAAATCTGCAAGTCCGCTGAGATAAGCTACAATCCCTGCATTCACAGAAGCCGAACCATCAAGTAAGCCTTGAGCATCTGCAAATTGCGGCATCAAATCTGGCATTTCATGCATGAGTTCTGCCATACGGACATTGACCTCTCGTTCCGCATCCAGTACTCTGGCCACCTGCTGATGCGCATGAGCCATATGTGCAAGCATTTCATCTAATTTGTTTTGCATGTCCCGGCCCCTTCTTCTTAAATTTGAGATCGGTTATTTTGATTTTCCGAAAGAACAAAAAAAATACCCGGCCTTCGCATTTGCCTTAGGTAGCATATGCCGGGCCGGGTAGCTCAGTTCCTATATATGGAGGGAATTAGCTGTAGATTTTATTAATGAACTCTTTGAGTACTTTTGCAGAGTGATCGAATTTCGCTTTTTCTTCTTCGTTCAGATCGATTTCGATTACTTCACGAACACCGCCGCGGTTTACAACGGCTGGCACACCGATATACATATCTTCATGACCATATTGTCCTTCAAGAAGCGAAGAAACAGTTAAGATACTGTTCTCATTACCAAGAATCGCCTTGGTAACACGAGCCAGTGCCATACCGATTGCATAGTATGTTGCACCTTTACGCTCAATGACGTGATATGCTGCATCACGAACGTTGACGAAGATTTCATCAAGTTTGGCGCGGTCTTCTGGGTTATTACGACGCTCAATTACTTTATCAAGAGTTTCGATACCAATGGAAGCTTGACTCCATACCGCAAATTCTGTATCACCATGCTCACCAATAATGGCTGCGTGTACGTTACGGGTATCCACTTCCAAGTATTCACCCACCATATAACGAAGACGAGCTGTATCGAGAGTCGTACCCGAACCAAGTACACGCTCTTTTGGCAATCCGGACTCTTTCCAAGTTACATAAGTAAGGATATCTACCGGGTTAGAAGCGATTAGGAAAATACCGTCAAACCCGCTGTCCATAATTTCACGTACGATGGTTTTGAAGATGTTCGCATTTTTATCTACAAGATCAAGACGGGTCTCACCTGGTTTTTGCGGTAAACCTGCTGTAATAACTACAAGGTCAGCATTTTTGCATTCTTTATAAGAACCACTCCATACTTTGGTTGGAGAAGGTGCGAATGGTACACCATGATTAAGGTCCATTGCTTCGCCTTCCGCCTTAGCAGCATTTACGTCAACAAGAACGAGTTCCTCAGCAATCCCTTGGTTAATCATAGCGTAAGCGTAACTGCAACCTACTGCTCCAGTACCTACCAATACAACACGATTAATTTTATTACCTACCATAATAATAATCTCCCTTCAATCTCAAAAGCTGAATTTTTGGTCTTAATAAAGAGCCCAGTTTATTATCCCAACAACAACGAGTAAAATTACACTGATCTTGATTGTAAATTTAAACAATTCATTCTCTTTACCCGCAAGACCTACTGCCGCTGCAGCGACTGCTACGGATTGCGGCGAGATCATTTTAGCCATTGCACCACCCATTACGTTCGCTGCAACCATGGCTTCTGGCAAAATGCCGATTTGGTTTGCCGTTACCGCCTGTAATGGTGCAAATAGAGATCCGCTGTTAACAACAGAACCCGTTAAGAATACCCCAATCCAACCCAGAATTGGTGCAAACAATGGGAAGATACTGCCCGTTGATGCAAAAGCAAGACCGAGTGTTGAAGACATACCTGAATAGTTACAAATGTAAGCAAATGCAAGTACGCTACAAATGGTAATAATCGGGATGTACAATTCTTTAAACGTTTCTACTGCTGCTTCTTTAATAATGCTTCCTTTAATTCGATAAATCAGAATGGTTAGAAGCGCTGCAATGACAATTGCGGTGGTAGTAGATGAGAATAAATCAAGATTAAATACAGCAGCGTAAGGTGTCTCTTCTGGAACAACCGGAGGTTGTCTCAGAATTTGGTTGTGAACTCCTTTTATAGGGAAACTGAAGACCAGATTGTTAAGCGGTCCACCTGCTGCGAACAACGCTTTAACTGGTTTCAGTGAAAACAAAATAACCATAATCGTTAGCAAAATAAAGGGTAACCAAGCAAAAGCAACTTGTCCCAAACTATACGTTTCTTTCTTAACCGCATGTTTCGTTTGTTTCGCTGTTTCCTTATGATCCAAACGGTAAATTTCTTTTGGTTTCCATACACGCAGGAAGAGTGCAAGTGCAACCAGACTGACAAGAGCAGAGATAATATCTACGAGTTCAGCACCCAGGGTATTAAGTACAATATACTGAGTGATGGCAAAAGAACCTCCACTTACCAGAATTGCTGGCCAAGTTTGTTTCATTCCTTTGAAACCATCAATTAAGTAAACCAACAGAAAAGCAATCATTAAACTGATAATCGGAATAACATACGATGTTCGGCTTGCAACATCAAGCCCAGAAAGTCCTGTTAGCGTAGCAGGTGTCGTAACAGGAATACCCATCGCACCATAAGAACCTCCAGCAATGTTAGCCACAAGACAAAGACCAGCTGCGTATACAGGTTTGAATCCCAAACCAATCAGGATTACCGCTGTAATCGCCACAGGAGCACCAAAGCCAGCCGCCCCTTCCAGGAAGGCACCAAAGGAAAAAGCAACAAGAAGTACTTGTAAACGCTGATCTTCGGTAATTGTTGCTATACTATTCTTGATTATATCAAATTTTCCTGTTTTTACCGTAAGTTTATACAAGAAAATTGCTGCAAGTACAATTGAAGCTACTGGCCATAAACCAGCAAGTACACCATAGAAACCAGTACCAACCACTTTAACGAAAGGCATTTTATAAAAAAGCAGTGCAACAATTGCTGCAACGATAATGCTCAAAATTCCTGCTACATAACCTTTCATTTTAAAAACCGTTAAAGCCACAATAAAGAATATAATGGGTATAGCAGCCACCAAAGCAGATAGCCATATATTGCCCATCGGGTCGTATATTTGATTCCAAACCTCCAAGTTGTATCCCACTCCCTACTCCAAATTGTTTTTTTAGATATTGTGAGCCGCGCTAGATTATCCTATTCACAATGCCGACAAAATAGAGATGCTTGTCTTTCTAATCATTTTATGTGAAAGTTTTCACTTTATTGAGATTAAAAAAAGCCGCCATTTATCGTTATGATAATTGTCACAATGCCCGGCTGCGTGTATTACTATAGCGATACTTATTGTTTTTGTATGTGATTTTTGTCACACCAAAATAAGAAAACAATATATACCAGTGAACAAATTTCTAATTTTTTCTATTTTTTTAAATACTAGAGACAGTAAATCTCACCAAATGCCCTTCTCTGTGACTTTCTCCCCTAATCTTGATATGATGTCCTTAAGCAGATAAACTCAGGAAGGTGATGAGATTCATGACAGTAAAAAAAGCAGTCATTCCTGCTGCCGGACTTGGAACCCGATTTCTTCCCGCTACAAAAGCCATGCCAAAAGAAATGATGCCCATCCTGAATAAACCAACCATCCAGTATATTGTCGAAGAAGCGATCGCTGCTGGAGTCGAAGATATTATTATTGTTACCGGAAAGGGAAAAAGAGCGATTGAGGATCATTTCGATCATGCTTTTGAACTGGAGCAGCTACTTGCAGACAAAGGAAAATCTCTCGCTCTGGAAGAAGTCCTTTCTTCCTCTAACGTGCCTAATATTCATTATATTCGTCAAAAGGAACCTAAAGGTCTCGGTCACGCAATCTGGTGTGCTCGCAAATTTGTCGGAGATGAGCCATTCGCAGTTCTCCTTGGAGATGACATTGTGGTAAATCCGGTACCTTGCTTGAAACAATTGATTGATGAGCATGAAAAGGTGGGCGCTTCCGTGCTGGGGGTCATGCAAGTACCTGATGAAGAAACACACAAATATGGAATTATGGAACCGCTTAAAAAAAGAGGTCGAAGTTACTCCGCACTGCGATTTATCGAGAAACCAAAACCAGGATCCTCCCCTTCCAATCTTGCGATTATCGGTCGGTATGTACTGACGCCTGATATCTTTCCGTTGCTAGAAGATCACCACATTGGTCTTGGGGGTGAAATTCAGTTAACGGATGCGATTGAGAGATTAAACCATATTACGCCTGTATACGGTTACGAATTTGAAGGCAAACGATATGATGTAGGTGATATACTAGGATTCCTCGATACAAATATTGAATTTGCTTTAGCTAATCCTCATTACCGCGAGGAGGTATTACGCATGTTACATACCAAACTTGAGAATCCCTCTTTGCATCGATAATTTCACAACGAAGTGAGTGTTTTGATTAAAAAAAGGAGTATGTCCCATGTTATGAGACATACTCCTTTTCGCTTTCTGCTATGCTGTTAATCCAGCAACAATTCGTAACAGCTCTTAAAGTCTACGTTACTTTTCGGGGTAAGGATCAATCATACGAATCGTACCATCCGAATTGTACGTAAGTTCTGCAAATTTTACGCAGCGTTTGTAATCAACGCCGCCGGAAAGAGAACAATCGTGATAGAATAAATACCATTTTTCCTCGAATTGGACAATCGAATGATGTGTTGTCCAGCCCATAACAGGCGGTAAAATCGTGCCTTGATATGTGAAAGGTCCCATCGGACTGTCACCGATCGCATAAACCAGCTTGTGTGTCGAACCAGTGGAGTAGGACAAATAATATTTGTCATTATACTTGTGCATCCATGGTCCTTCAAAATACCTGCATTCCTCATTACCAGCGGTCAGCGGCTGTCCTTCCTGGTCTAGGATAACCATTTCCATCGCTTCTGTGGTCATGGAGAGCATGTCTTCACTTAGCTTCGCTATTCTTGGACCAAGCGCCGGCTCATCCGGAGCTGGACCTTCTGCATTTTCCACATAGCTTCCAGTCTGCCACTTTTCTAATTGCCCGCCCCACAGTCCGCCAAAGAGCATATAAGCCTGTTCATCTTCGTCAATAAAGACAGCCGGATCAATACTGAAACTGCCCTGAATATACTGTTCCTCGGCCTTAAATGGACCTGCCGGAGACGATGACGTAGCTACGCCGATACGAAAGATACCTTCATGATCCCGCGCAGGGAAAAATAAGTAATATTTTCCGTTTTTGAAGGCAGCATCCGGTGCCCACATTTGACAAGATGCCCACGGGACATCCTTCACATGCAGTACTTCACCGTGGTCTGTCACGGGTGAATTCAGATCATCCATTGATAAAACGTGATAATCCTCCATCTTATATTGATCACCATTGTCATTGATTGGACCGTCGTGATCCAAATCATGAGAAGGATAAATATAGATACGACCCTCGAACACATGAGCTGAAGGATCAGCAGTATAAATATGAGTAACTAAAGGTTCATGGGGTTTCGGCTGTTTAGGCATTGTAGACATCCAAATAACTCCTTCCAAAAGGTGTAATGAGTTGCTCTATTATTTCGATAATCTATCGATTCCGTTAATATATTAATTCCTCTTGCTCATGTTTAGTTGAGGAATTTGGGCAACCCGCTGATAGGCTTCCTTCGGATGATGAGCCTCATCAAATAGGAAAGGCCAGTTTTTACGTCCTCTAACCGGAAAACCATCAAGCCATGTATAATCGTCAGCAGCTCCCCAGAAAGTTACGGCGCTGATATGTTCACGATATTCATAAAGCACGCGGAAAATAGACTCATATCTTGCAGCTTGTAACTCCATCATGTCCTGCGTAGGCTGAATAAGATCAGTGCGTCTATCCTCGAAGCGGAATACCGACATATCCAGTTCAGTCAGCTGCAGTTGCAATCCCAGCTCGGCATACCGTTCAATCGCGGCGCGAATATCATCCAGAGACGGATCGTACAGATTCCAGTGTGCTTGCAAACCAACGCCATGAATCGGCACTCCTTGATCTAACAAGGAACGAACGAGACGATAAATGCGCTCCCGCTTATGCGGATGGGACTCATTGTAATCGTTATAAAATAATAGTGCCTGAGGATCTGCTTCATGGGCAAATTCAAAAGCTTTGGCAATGAAGTTCTCTCCAGCAATATCTAACCATTTCGATGGTCTTAAAAATGCATTCTCATCATTCGCATCATCTGAAATTGCTTCATTCACGACATCCCAGGAGTATATGACATCTTTATATCTGTCGACGACGGTCTCAATATGCTCACGCAAACGTGCGAGTAATACGTCACGTTCCACAAGTCCTCCTGTTTCATTCTCGAACAACCAGCCTGCAGTTTGGTTATGCCATACCAGTGTATGTCCGCGCAGCGCCATGTTATTTTCTTTGGCAAACGCTGCGATGATATCTGCCTTTTCGAACGTGTACACCTCTTCTTGAGGATGCAAACTTTCGAATTTCATTTCATTTTCTGCTGTTAAGCTGTTGAAATGATAGGTGAGCAGTGATTCTTGGGTTACAATCGTTGTCGGATTAACCGCTGCTCCAATCTGGAAAGCATCCTTGTATAAATCCTTCAGCGGAGCTTCTGTTCTGCTTGGTTCCATGGTACCCCTCCTCTTCTCTTGCCGTTAACCTGCTTTCGCATCCATTTACTTTGAATCAAACAAGATACTCAAACCAGTCGAAGCGAGCAGGTGTTTGACTTTCCTGGCCATTGCCGGTAGCATATAGCCCGACCACTGCGCCGGTAAAGCACATTTTATGCACAAAAGCCTCTGGAGAGATTGCACGAGCTGTACCTGAACCTAAACGTAACCAGCTCTGTCCATCCTCTGAACAAGTTAGATTGTATTCGTCCTCTGTCGATTCGATTCGGAGTAATAGCTGCTCCGTTTCTTGCTTGCTCTCATGCACAATTTTGGACTCTCCACGTTCCGTTAGGCGGGCAAAAATAATATTCTGACCTGCAGAGCGTCTTATGCCAATTTCATAATGCGCATCCTCATCTCGGCGAATACATAGTCCAGCCTCTTCTCCTTCGAAAGCCGGCGCGAATGATATACAAGCAGTAAAGCTGGCATTCAAATGCTGCTGTCTTCTGCCGACAAATGTGATCTGCTGGGTATCGTTAAGCCCTGCTTCTTGACCATACAAAGTAAGGAACCCTGGTCTTTCCGTAACCGTACATTTCCCATCTGTTGGATTACGTACATACAGCCAGTGCGGCCCAAGCTCAGCGTCAAAGTCCTCCCGGCCCACAACAATTGCTTCATTCCTGTCTAGGTTAGAAGCTTCTGTCATCTCTAACCGCTGGACTGACATATCGAGGCTCACTGTCCCTTCATTATTGTCGATGTGCGGCCAACCATCCTTCCAAACGACAGGAGCGAGAAACGTTTCTCGTCCAAGCACGCTGTATCCGTCATCTGTCAATCGAACCCCAAGGAATACAGCCCACCAGTCGCCTTGATGATCTTCGACCAGATCGGCATGACCCAAATACTGGATAGGATGATCCAGATTACGATGAGTAAGAATCGGCTCAGGGTAGCGTTCAAAAGGACCATACGGATTTTCACTTCGACCGATGATTTCACGGTGTTCCTTGGCCGTACCTCCAGAAGCGGACATCATGTAATACAATCCATTGATCTTGTATAAATGCGGTCCTTCCGTCCAGGGACCGCCATCTCCATACCAGACAATTTGCGGATCAGTGAGTGCCTCTCCTGTAGCAATATTGATCTCATACTGAATGGCATGAGAGTCGTAATCAGCACCTTGCTGAGCAGTAACATACACTTTGCCGTCATCATCGAAAAACAACGATGGGTCGATCCCTCCATAAGGAATGCGAATTGGATCTGACCAAGGCCCCGCAGGGTTTGTTGCCGTAACATAAAAGTTACCGATGCCCCTCACATCTGTTGTAATCATATAGAAAATGCCTTCATGATATCTAATTACAGGAGCATAAATTCCGTCAGAACTTTTCTGTCCCGTTAAATCAAGCTGGCTGAACCGATCTAGTACATTGCCTATCTGCTCCCAATGGATTAAATCCCGGCTCCGAAAAATCGGAACGCCGGGGAAGTATTCAAATGAGCTGCAAATGAGATAAAAATAATCTTCTGCTTTCACGATACTAGGATCGGGATAGAACCCAGGAAGGATTGGATTCGTGTAACGGATCGTTTTTGATAGTAGCTGATCCTTCATTTATTCCTTCACACTCCCTACATTAAGTCCAACGACAAAGTATTTTTGCATGAATGGGTAAACTACCAAGATTGGCACTGAAGCAACAATTGTAACTGCTGCTCGGATGGAAATCGGCGTTACCTGGGTTGCAATTTCCGCTCCCACACCGTTAGCAACCGAAGGATTGCTGTTGGCATTCATACTAGAAGATAATAGTTTCATCAATTCATATTGCAGTGTGCTCAGTTCTTGACGAGAAGACGTGTATAGGAATGCATCAAACCAAGTATTCCATGCACCGACCGCAACAAAGAGGGCGATGGTTGCAAGAACAGGTGTGCATAACGGAAAGATGACTTTCCAGAAAATTTTGAATTCTCCTGCACCGTCGATTTTTGCTGATTCGATCAAGGCTTCAGGAATGGTATAAATATAAGTCCGAATAACGATAAGGTTAAATGCACTGATAAGTGATGGTAAAACATATACCCAGAACGAATTAATTAGATGCAGGTCTTTAATCAAGAAGTACCCTGGGATAAGTCCTGCGTTGAAATACATGGTGAGAACAAAGATCGTAGTAATCAGCTTACGGAAGACATAATCTCGCCGGCTCAGCGTATATGCCAGCATACTAGTCAAGAAAATATTCAGCACGGTAGATAAAACGGTCCGTGCTACGGAAACTAGGAATGCGTTATAGATGGTACCTGAAGCAAATACTGCTTTATAATTCTGCAGGGTGAACTCACGAGGCCATAAATATAATCCTCCTCGAATGGTATCATTTCCTGCGTTAAATGAAATAACGATTGTGTTCAAAAATGGATATAGTGTCACTGCCACCAGCATAATCATGAAAATGGTATTGAAGGTATTGAACAGTATTGGTTCGAGGGTACCGTTTCCCGAACGCCGTGTAGAAACTACTGCTGAACCAGACATTGGTGTTTTTTTCATCATAACAGCCTCTCTTCCCCAAGCCGCTTGGCCGTCCAATTCGCAAAGAGCAACATGGTAATACTGACCACAGACTTAAAGATTCCGCCTGCAGTAGCCAGTGAATAGTTGCCTTGTGCAATCCCGTATTTAAGCACGAAGATATCAATCGTTTCTGACCAATCCACTACAAGTCCGTTACCAAGCAAATATTGAACCTCGAATCCCGCTTCTAGAATATGTCCGATAGACATAATCAGCAGGATAACAATCGTAGGCTTAATTCCTGGCAAAGTAATATTCCACATTTTTTGATAGCGGTTAGCTCCATCGATATCAGATGCTTCATACAGCGCCGGATCAATGGAGGAAATAGCTGCCAAATAAATGATTGTATTCCATCCTACTTCTTTCCAAACATGTGAGCCTGCAACGACTCCCCAGAAATACTTTCCTTCAGTCAGCCACAGGATCGGCTGATCGATTAGATGCAATTTCATTAAAATATCATTGACAATCCCATCGGAAGCAAGCGACGTTGCCACGATGCCGGTAACGATAATCCAAGATAAAAAGTGAGGCAGATAGGAAATGGTCTGTACCGTCCGCTTCCATAGTACCTTTTTGATCTCATTAAGCAGAAGCGCCAAGATAATGGCAGTTACAAATCCTAGTATTAAGTTAATAATACTCATTCCTAGCGTATTTCTAAGTACGCGTAGAAAGTTGTCATCTGTGAACAAAAATTTAAAATGTTTAAATCCCACCCAAGTTTGATCCGAGAAGCTTCGTGCAGGTTTGTAATCCTGAAAAGCCATCGTCCAACCCCAGATTGGTACATATGCAAAAGTGATGATATATGCTAACAGAGGAACAGACATGAATATAAGCTGTTTCTGTTCTTTAATCGTTTGCCAGGTCAGCCGCTTATTTTTCAGTTTTTTCTTCGGGCTGTGGGGCTTGGTGCCCACTACAATTTCCTCCATAAGTATCAAACTCCCTATCCATCTTTGTCATGAAAAGAAAAACGTAGAGTAGCGCTTCGATATACGTGTCAAACATGCCTTTTGAAAAAAAAATCAGGAAGGAAGGATACCTTCCTTCCTGATCGAAACAACCTTACTTCACAGACCAGTTATCAATTCTCCACTGCAATACTTCATTGATGCGATCTTCATAAGCTTTAACGTCCAGTTTTTGAATCTCAGAAACGTATTCACTCCAAACACCGTCAAATTCAGTTGGTTTAGCCAGAATAGCTCTAGGTAAATACTTAGTAGACGTTTCATTCAGCTTCGTACTTGCAATTTTGGCTGGAGATCCTTCAACCAAGTCAACTGACCACGCTGGGTAATAAACCGGGTTTTCCGGTGGAGCACTGAAGAAGTCAATATAGCTGTTAAACCCGTACGCATCGAGTACTTCTTTATCAAACGGTTTCAAGCTTGCTTGATATTCTTCCGGCTGATTACTTGCCGAAGTTGCGTTTCCATCACTGAAATAACCTTCCAGCTTCGGTGCAGTTGCATAGAACGCATCTGCTTTGTTTGCAAGCTTCCAAGTCGCATCCGTTGCTTTGTCACGCTGTTCTTGAGTTTTCATGAAACGTCCTTCTTCATTGACGTAGTAGTCCTCGTCCTGAACACCCCACGTCATTAACTTCTGCCAATCTTCTTCGATCAGCTTATCAAGTACTTTGATAATCTTCACAGGATCCTTGGCACTTACAGTAATACCGAACCCGTTATTAAGATTCAGTGCTGCGCGGTCACGATAGTAGTCTTTCGTACTGCTGTCGTAAACAAGTGGGAAACCTACATAAGTTCGTTCGATTTTCTTTTGCGTTGTCAAAGAATCTTCTGCTTGTTGGAAGTTCCAGTGCTGGTCGAACATGCCGAGTACTGCGCCGCTGGACAATTTAGCCATGTACTGATCATAGTTTTGTGCAAATGCTTCCTTGTCAAGCAAGCCCTTAGCATTGATTTCATTGAGCTTTTGATAGTACTGTTTGGCATAATCCTTATCCGCAAAAATTTCAGCTTTTCCGTCGTTTACAACCACACCGCCATCATTCGGATGACCGATCAAATGCTGCGGTGCATTGAGCAAGCTCCAGTTTTTCCAGTCATAGTTCAGGACTTCAAAACCAATCGTTGGTTTGCCATCAATCGTTGGATACTTTTCCTTGTATTTCTCGATCAAGTCGAAGTATTCATCAAGCGTTTTCAATTGTGGATAACCAAATTCTTTTAGTACCGCTTTTTGAACCCAAAATGCAGGTCCGCTGTAATAAGTATCAGACACTTCACCGTTATATGCCCCGTAGTTAGGCAGATAATAGATATGTCCATCATTAGGATCCTTCATCTGATTCCAGTACTTCTCGTAGTGTTTCTTCAAGTTAGGAGCATGTTCCTCGATCAGATCTTCCAGTGGGATTACCGAACCCGCCGCTGTCAGCTTGGTATCCGCTGAGATCAAGTCTGGATAATCACCGCCAGCAATCATAACGCCGAGCTTCTGGTTCTTGTCACCAGCCAGAAATTCGAAGTTAAATGAAACGCCAAGCTCTTCCTTGATTTTCTTGTAGATTTTGTTGTCTGCAGTTGGCTGTTGTCCGGCCTCGTTTAGGAAAACCGAGATTTCTATCGGATTATCAGTTCCAACCTCGCTGCCCTTACTGCTTGTTTCTCCGCCGCCTGAATCACTTCCACTGCCGCCTGAACAGCCGGCCAGCACTACACCCAGTGACAACAGCAATGTTGCCCCCGCGCGGAAAAACGGTTTTTTTCTTTCCCCCATAAAGCACCTCCAAATTTTGTCTTGCCATGTTGAAAGCCCTTACATTGTGTAATTTCATTATAGATTTAACGTGTAGTCGAAACTATATCTGAATTATAGGTCTTTCCGAGGAAAATACAGGTTTTCTTATAATTGGACATTTTTCTTGTAATCATTAGGCGACATGTTCATCCGTTTCTCGAATTGCTTTAAGAAAAGAGGGTAGCTTGAATATCCTACCTTCTCAGAAATTTCACTATTTTTGTATTGATTCATTTGAAGTAAACGGCAAGCTTCCTCAATCCGCAAATTATGGAGCATTTCATTAAATCCAATCCCATTTTTACGTATTAGTAACTGCCCTAAGTAGGCCGGATGAAGGAAGAAATGTTCCGCCAGCATCTTAATGGTCAGCCCCTCACGAAAATGCACATGAATATAATCATTAATATCTTGTACAATGCCTTGTGTTTCAGCTGGATTCTCTTTAAGCAACAGCTCAAAGCAAACTCGTCCGCATGAATACAGCATATCGATCAGAACATCTAAGGTCAGCATGGTTGCATCCAGATTAGGAATCTCAAACAATTGAACTAGAATTTCTTCATTCCGTGCCAGCTGCTTATCCATATATGTCCGAATCTCATGAAGAAGATAGATTACAAACTTCTGAGCTTCATCTGGATGGACTCGTGCTTGCCGGAAGGTCTGCTCCGTATACTCTACGACAGATTGGTAGGCTGCGTGGTCAATGAGCTGAAATGCTGCCAGTATGCGCTCCAGTATCTCCAGCTGATTGTAATGCTTTGAAAAGTGCTGATCCTTGAGCTTGTCATAATCCAAAATCATGCTGTTATCCTCTTCATAAAAGGCATGCAGCAGCGCCTCTTCTGCCGTTATTTGGGACTGCCTAATACGAGTCAGTGAAGACACGGCAGAACCAGCAGCCATAAATGCACGAAAGCTCGCCAGACGGCGAGCCATTGCTTCCAGTTGTTTTCTAATGGGTGCACTCGATTCATGAGCAGCATCACCGAATACAATGGAAACCAAATTATTTCGCAAACGAATCATGTAAACGGGATCCCCTTGGTTTAAAAACTCTGCAGAAAGGCGGATCCACCGAGCTGCATTCTCTTGGGGCCCCTGAACCAGACATACATTCCATACTTCGGCGGACTGGGAGAGAGACTCTATCACCTGATGCGCTTCTATGGATAACTCTTTCCCCATGAGCGTCTCCTTTATGGACATAATCTCGTGTTCTCGCTGTACGACTTGTCCAATATGAAGCTGTTCCTGCTCTTTGATCAGTTCTTGTACTACCGCACGAATTTCAAGCACTGCTTGATCCTCATCAAGAGGTTTGAGCAAATAACGAGATACTCGAAATTTAAGTGCTTTTCTTGCATATTCGAAATCACTGTATCCCGTTATAATAATGAATTTAGTCGACCCGTTTCCTCTTCGCCGCCACTCCTCAATCATTTCTAGTCCATCCATCACTGGCATATGAATATCGACCATGACAAGATCTGGCTTCCATTCCTCCATCCGCTTTAGTCCTTCCGCCCCGTTCTCACAAACACCGCAAATTTCAAATCCTAGCTGTTCCCATGGAATCCAAAGCTGCAAGCCCTCAAGCGCCCATGGCTCATCATCAATGAGCAGCACTTTAAATGTCATTGTCTCTGCCTCCTTCTCCACCTTGATTCTCAAGCAGCTGTAGAGGAATTTCAAAGGACACCTCGGTCCCTTCACCCAATTTACTCACAATTCTAAAATTCACTTTATCGTCATAATACAATTCAAGACGGCGATAAACGTTCCGAAGGCCAATATTATTTCCTCCACATTCCTCTTTGCCCCTCATATGGTACATCACCTCTTGCAGCCGTTCTTTATCCATGCCCTTGCCATTATCAGATACAACGATACGCAGGCAATCGCTCATGACTTCAGCTCGGATTTTCACATAACCAAGCCCTGGAGTAGCTTGTATCCCATGCTTGCACGCATTTTCCGCTAATTGCTGGATGCTCATTTTTGGTATTTTATAATGCCGTACCTCATCACTGATATCAATGTAGTACTCAAACTTATCCCGGAAACGGAATTTTTCAATCCCGAGGTACATTACTGTAAAACTCATCTCCTCTTCCAAGGTAACCAAATCATCTTTCCAATTTAGAAGACGACGAAGCAGCTTGGACAGGTCTTTGATAATGTCTTTAACATCTACATAATTGTTCTTGGTACTAACCACGAGCATCGCATTCAATGTATTGAATAAGAAATGGGGATTCATCTGGCTTTGTAATAAATTAAGCTCAGCGCGTATACGCTCGGCCTCTAAACTTCGTTGCTGAATTTCAAGCTTATACACATTGTTAATCAAGGATTGGATCTGGGCGGTCATCATATTAAAATTACGGATCAAATCACCGATTTCGTCTTTTCCGCCATCGATGTTAATCAGATCGAACTTCTCATTCCCCACCTTTTGCATATGCCTCGACAGACGTTTTACTCGGTAATTATACGAACGCAGCATAATATATATGAAAATTGAGGTAATTAAAGTAATAATACCTGCCAGCATGCCAAAATAAAGCTGCATCGACAGCATCGCTTGTTTTGTTCGTGTTTCCTGAGGCACGCCAATCAGTTTCCATCCCTTCACATAGCTGGCATCACCGATTGGAACAATATGTAAGTCTTGCTCTGTCGCCTTGCTCGTATCAAATAACGCATAATCGCTGCCCATTTCGCCCTGGTACTTATCATTTGCAGATACGATAATTTGATTTTGGGCGTTGACTAGATATAGATCGAGTGAACTCTCTTCTCTCGCGATCACGTCATAAAAACGATTTAGATAAAAATCAATGCGCACCAACTTCTGATAAGCATTGTCCGCATAGTAGTAGTCCATTTTTTCAATAACGCTAAAATAAGATGAAGTCATCGTCCGATCATTAGCTGCCTGATCGCGATATGCGACCACTTGCAGAGGTCCCCCCACCGCTTCCCATCTCTTAAACCAGTTGCTCAAGCGCACCGAGCTATCTAGATAGTAATAATCGCCTCCAGGCACGATGGTTGGATTGTCCGTGTAAATACCAATTCGCTGAATTTGGTTATTCACAGGAATATAGGAGGTCACTCGGTGACGAAGCTGCGCATCAAGCGTCCTGTAAAAATCTAGTTGTCCATCGTACTGCCGGTCCATCGATTCAGACAACACCTTGTCCGTGATTAAGGCATGACTGACAGCAACACCGCCGTCAATCATGGTATGGATATCCTTTCTTGCCCGCTCCAGTGAAATTTGTAAATTTTGTTCTTCCCGTTCTTTGATCAGCCCAGTCATTCGGTCCATAAACAGAGAATTACTCACGATGATGGGAAGCAAAATCCCAATAATATAGATCAGCATAAACTTGTAATTCAGGGGAATATCGTTCACGATGCCGCGAAATCGAAATTTCTTAAACATGGTTGTTATCGCCATCCTCCATTTGTTACTTATCAAGTCGTCATCATCGTTGTTTTCGATATGCAGAAGGTGCCATCCCGGTCATTCGTTTGAACTGACTTACAAAATAGTCGACATTGGGATACCCTGAATTCAATGAAACCTCAGCAATATTGAAACGACTCTGGCGCAACAATCGTTTTGCTTCCTCCATTCGTTTGTCATTTAAATATTCTCGAAAAGATTTGCCGGTCTGCTGTTTGAATGCTTGCCCTAAATAGTTAGCATTCATATGGAACTTTTGTGCAAGTTCCTGTAGTTGCAATTTTTCTCGAAACTCCTGATTAACGTACTGCACCACCTGAAAAATCGTGCTGTCCTCTTTTACTTTCCGCAGCTCCATCAGCATCTTCATCGCATTCTGAGTTAGCCTTAGCGCATATTCTTGAATCGCAGAATAGGAGCTGATTCCGGTAGTAAGACCCAGCGTATTTTGCATGTCCTGCATAAACTGATCCACATCTCCATCCAGCTCCTTCAACTGCTTACGAACACCCATCTCGAGTGCAAGTAATTGAACCCTGGCATAATCAATATCCGATACCGGCAGCAGAGAATCAGAGTTAGCAAGCAAATCGCGTACTGCTCCTTCCACTTTTTCCTGTTCACCGGACAGAATCGTCTCCATCAGAATTGTTAACGCTTTTTGATTCACACTCGTCATACCCTCATTCTGTGGTAGATCCTCATAATGGATAATACCATCTTCTCCCTGATAGCGCTTCCATTTGAGTGCAAATAATGCTTTCTCGTATGCCTGCTTCGTAGCCTCTGCTCCGCCTCGATGTTGTCCGAGAGCCATTGTCATAGGCGTACGATGGGAGTACAGCTTATAGAGTTCTTTTCCGAGGGTCTTCATCCGCTCCTGGGATGGTTCTGCCATCGCAGAGAATACACCTATTCTTCCTTCTGCATCCGTAAAGAGCTCAGCACGATAAGCACCCGTCAGGCTGCGAACCTGCGATTTTATGTCTTCCTCATAAGAATCGGTCTCAATTAAAAGACAGGCGATATTCTCCTGACCTTTCATATGCAGCATAGTTTCTACTTCCTTCTTGAGCATGCTGCAGTCTTCGCCCGCGAGCAGTCGGTTGAACAAACTATTCACATATAAAACCTGCTCGCGCTGATGTACATCCTCGAAAGCCTGCTCTTCCTGAATTTTACGGCCGACCTGTTCTAAAACCTTTTCGATCTCCACTTCATCAATCGGTTTAAGCAAGTAATCCTCGACACGCTGTTCAAGCGCTATTTTCGCATATTCAAAACTATCATAACCGCTTAATATGACGAATCTCGGCGGCTTAGCCAGTTCCTGCATAGAACGGTCAATCAGTTCAAGACCACTTAGGGAAGGCATATGAATATCCGTCAGCACGAGATCCGGCTGAAGATCCTCAATTAAGGACCATGCAGCATCTCCATTTTCGACCTCACCGCAGATTTGAAAACCATACTTGTCCCAGTTCACCATGGTTCGCAAGCCCTCCAGCACCCATGGCTCATCATCTACCAATAAAACATTCATCATACCTTGCTTCCTCCTTCCTGTGAATGAAGCTTGTACGGTGTTAAACGGAAATGTAAATACCTGTTAAAATAACAATATTTATTGTAATATATCACATTTTCGCTTTATTTGCCCAGACTATGATTATCGCTTCCGTGAGCGGCGGATGATCCAGCGGGTGAGCTGATAAAGTACAAATAGGACGCCAATCAAAATAAGCGTCCGGGTCAGCGAACGTTCAACGATCTGAAATACTTGCTTCCACTGTTCACCAAACACGTAACCAACAGAGAAAAATACAGTGACCCAAATGGCTGTGCCTGCATAGGCGTACGTTGCTACTGTACGGTAAGGGAGGCGAATAATGCCGATGAAATAACCGATAAATTGTCTCACGCCGGGAACAAAAAAGACGTATAATAGCAGCTTGTCCCCATATTTATCATATCGTTTCCTTGTCTTCTCTAAGAACTCCGGATGAATAGACAGCCATTTTCCAAACCGATCTACGAGCGGAGTTCCAAACCGATAACCAATACCATATGTAATCGTTACACCTAAAATTGCGCCTGCCAAAGCAAATAAATAAGCAGGAAGCCAGTGCAACAAACCTAGGTATACTAAATATCCCGTATATGTTAATGTGCTATTTCCCGGAGGTATGGGCAAAGCAATAAAATCCAAAGGCAATCCAATAAGTAATACATAGTACCCGTATTGATCGAACAATCTTTCTACTACATCAATCAGATTCATGAAGTCTCCTTATGTACAGAAATAAATGTATTTTCTCTTCTAGAAATAGTAATCCAAATGTAGAACTTTAATCAAGTTTACCCTTCTACCTTTCATAAGAATCATAGAGAAAAGCAGAAGGTTCTTCCGCCATATTTATAACGGATTCTTCAGCACAGAAGCTGCAATCAGGGGCAGCCCCAGCGGTAAGGTTTGAATGACTTGACTGCTAAGAGTATGAACGGTATCCGTATCGTTCAACCAGTACTCCGCAGCATACCTGGTCACGAATGGTCTTCGCTTCCCTTGACTTAGTTGAAACCATTCCAAATCTCCGTTTAGGGAATCCTCCATAATGATACTCCCCTCGGGTAAGCCCACAGTATAGTTTTGCTCCCTGATCATTTCCGTAATTTCTTGTTCACTGCTTGCCGTAATTTCCCTCCCTGAAGGGATTTGGCGAAGCTCGGGTCTTGATAGAGTGACTGCTTTCTTCTGGAGCTGATGATAGTCTGCATCTGCTCCTACAAAGCTAATACGATGTTTCTGTCCATCCGCTAACCAGTACAGAATTCCTGCTGAACTCTGAATCCATCGATAGTTTGGATATAGATGGTAGGCATATATTTTAAGGTCGGTACTATTTTCTGTTCTTCGTATTTCTTTTGTTTTCAGAACAAGTTCATGAGGATTTCCCCACTTGGCTGCATAGAACTTCGCATTGTGATCATTCGTCTGCTCGAACTGATCCGCAAGTTTTTTCATGCTTACACTGCCATAATGATGAATAAAACTGTCTCCTGCCACAGCTAGTTTGCGGTCAGTTAAGCGAATACGAATGTTCCAATCTTCATCTTCATAGTTTCCGATCCGGTATCCTTCGTCCAAATATCCAACTTCTGAGATAAGCTCACGCCGAAACAATAGACAGAATCCCACAAGCCTGTCTGTTATTCGCCACTGAGAAGGATCGGAGTTACTGTACCTTTTCGCAAATGCCCACATGTCCTGTATCCGCTGATAAGAGACTTCAATCTGCTGGTCTCCTCCAATATAATTCGTGACGGGACCAACTGCTGCGATCCGCTCATCACTCTGTAGACAATGGAGCATATGAGTTAACCACCCTTTTGTTACCACCGTATCATTGTTCAGCATCACAATATATTTACCTCGTGCCATCATCAGCCCGTGATTAATGCCGCCTGCAAACCCGCGATTCTCTTCTAGAACTGTATAACGGACCCCTAAGTTTTGACTCCGTAAATAAGCCTCAGTACCATCATTTGATGCATTGTCCACGACAATGATCTCGTATGGCACATCGGTGTTTGCCTTTATGCTGTTAATGCATTCTTTAAAGTAAGCAAGCTGGTTAAATGTTGGAATAACAATACTGGTTCCATCGAAGTCGTTCCCATAGGATACTGTCCCTGCTTTTAGGCCTTCTTTATATCCGAGCAGGTATCCATCTCGGTAAGCAGGGCTAAATGGCTGCCCAGCTGCTCCTCCTTGTTTCTGCTTCCTTTTTCTAGAGATGGTCCCTTTCTTGCTGAAGTTTTTTTTCATACGGATTCCCCTTTTATCAACCAGATGCTGCTTCATTCTTTAACATTTCATCCGCAACATGGCCTATATCAATAGCAACCTTTCGGTACGTTGAAGCAATCCGCTGACAGATGACAACAGCTGGGACACCCGCAGCTACAAGTGCAATATCATATTCATATTCACCGCAGGAAGCAAGAACCTTCTCAATGTCAGAAAAATTAGAGACCGGGTAGATCGTACCGATCACATTGATTCCTTTTTTCCGCAGGACCTGTGCTGTACTTACGGCTTTGTTCCCGATCAGCAGTATACGCCTTCCGTATAGAAGCGGTATCAAGTACCCTGTATGATACAAGCTGAAATTTATCGTAGAAGTTGTGAGTTTCATCTCTCTGATAGGCAGCTGGTAATGCTTGCATATACGAAACATCAACATCTGAAAAGCCGGCTTACGTGATACAGGCACCCCGATATAATCCGCTTCCTTAATTGCATCGATTAAAGACCTCTGTACAGAAGCATCAGGTATAGGCACTCCAGCATAAGGTAGGAATGCCCCTACCTCATCGACTTCCGCTGGAGACATCACGGTATCATAAGCAAGACTTAGCAGCTCTCCATCACCAAGCCTTACCAGCGATAAGGGCCTTTTCTCTACAATTGCAGTCCACAAGAGATCTCTAATCTCCGAAACGCCTGCAAGTTGCAACATTTGAGATCGATAATAGAGAAGTCCTGCCTGGATTATATCTTCACAAGTGACATCAGGCAGGAGCATCCCATCCGGCATCCATTTCTCTACGAGAGCCTCTCCCCCTGAATAAACGGCTTCTCTATAGTAGGAATGAAGAGCAGCCTGAGTAGGCTGATTCTTCGATTCAGCTTTCACAGCCTGCTTTCTATTCTTTGATAACTGCTTGTCAGCCGGCTGCCTAGTATTCTTACGACGGCGTTTTGGTCCAGCAGAAGTCGATCTAGAGGCGCGAAAGTTACTTTTCCCTCTTTCTTTGACCCTAGATTTGAATAAGGTATTTTTAGAACGAATCCTTTTCTTAGGTTTGGAGACTTGCTTGCGAGTCATTTGGACCACTCTCCTATGGCAGCAGGTCTTTCATTTTTTCGGCGGCCTCTTGTAAAGATTCAAAAGTCCCTGCATCACTCCAGAATCCAGGAACAATATCATACTCTAATCCTCCTGCTGCAGCATAAACATTGTTCACGTCCGTAATTTCAAGTTCTCCCCTTGCCGAGGGAGCAAGTCCGCTAATGAGCTGAAATACGGAAGCATCAAACATGTAGAACCCAGTTACACTATAACCAGACTTAGGTTGATCCGGTTTTTCTTCAATATGAGAAATAAGTTTATTGTTCGCTGTGTCAAATACAGGAACACCGTACCTTCTTGGATCCTCCACTTCTTTCAGCAGCACCCGGGCCGTTCCTTGCGGCTGCTTCACATAAGACGCTACATAGGGACTTAGATCATCTGCGAACAAGTTATCCCCCAGCAGTACAACGAATTTCTCCTCTGGCAAAATAAATCCTTTGGCTAGATCTAGCGCTTCAGCAATTCCACCTGCTTGTTCTTGGATTCGGTAGGTAATACTCACGCCAAAAGCTTCTCCGCTGCCTAGAAAGTCGGTGTACAGACCTGAAGACTGCTTGCTGATGACCATAAAAATTTCTTTTATTCCTGCTTTACGCAGAGATTCTATTCCGTACACAATCATAGGATACTTCCCGACTGGCAGCAGATGTTTATTTAAATACAGGGTAAGCGGACGAAGACGTGTTCCCGTTCCTCCTGCAAGGATTACTCCTTTCAAGTCTATCCCTCCTTCGCATCAAGCGGCTCATCAATAAATTGCAGTGGATCGACCTTCCACTTCTCCATATATAACATCCGATTGCGGTTAATAATTCGCTGTAATCTATCCTTTTTTTCTTTATTAAAACTTGCACTTCCCTCATGATGGACTAGAATATTACCCAAGACGAGGAGACGATATCCCGCCAGCCGAGCACGATAACAATAATCATCATCTTCATAATGACCTGGGCTGAATCGTTCATCAAGATCGCCAATTGCCTCAAGAACCTCACGTTTGAACAAAAAACAGAGACCAACAATTCGGTTTACTTCTAACCACTTCTGAGGGTCCGGCCTATTATGTTCAGCCGCTATTTGTTGGAATTGCTCCACTGAATTGTATTCCACTGGTATCTGCTGAATTCCACTCGCATAATTGGTGACTGGGCCTACAATTCCGATAGATGGGTCACTATAAAGGCCTTGCAAGAGCAAGGTAAGCCAGTCTTTTGTCACCGTTACATCGTTGTTAAGCAGCAGCAGTGATTCCCCTCTTGCCAATCTTAAGCCTGTATTACAGGCGGCAGGAAACCCTCCATTCTTCGGTAGAGAAATGAAACGAACCTTCTCCGAAGCACAATAGCCAAATGTATCATCCGTAGAGCCATCATCCACGACAATGATTTCATAAGGTTCATTCGTGTACTGTCGGATGGAATCGATACACTGCTTCAGCCAACCTCTCCCATTAAATGAGGGGATCACTATACTCGTTAGAGGGTAATGATTCATTTGGCATTCCTCCAGCGCGCTATCTCTACTCTGCTTAAGAGTGAGGCCTCGGTTTTTGCCTCCGCTTCCCCATGTAAAGTGCTTAACAGCGATGACAGTGCCTCTGCGTGATCTCCAATAATCATTTGTTCCACCGAATTCCCTTTCCCCACATTTCCTAATCTGCGGCGATTCTTTGTAATAACGTCAACGGACGAAGCCACCTCTACAGTGCACCCTTTTTGGATGGCTGTCGTTTGAGCAAGCGGCGGAACAACCAGGCTAGAGTACCCTATCGTTTGTATACATTTTTTTGACAGGGCGTGCGGAACAGAGATCAGGGAACTTGCACCCAGATCTCGCCTGTTCAGTACCGAATTTAAATAACTCTTCAGACGTGTCACTGTATCTTGATTTGCAAAAGACGGTAAGTAGGAGCGAAGATCATTTAGAGCCATATCTACCCCTGTATCTACAGCATATAAAAAAGGAGCCAATTGTTCTGCACTAATGACGATATCGCCATCTGT
Organism: Paenibacillus polygoni; assembly: GCF_030263935.1. Taxonomy (NCBI): domain Bacteria; kingdom Bacillati; phylum Bacillota; class Bacilli; order Caryophanales; family Paenibacillaceae; genus Paenibacillus; species Paenibacillus polygoni. Next base: position 4,114,651 of record NZ_CP127162.1, read on the forward strand.
GAACAATACCGTCTCTGCGGTCGTCATTTGGGCACCGATCGCCCGCCCGACATCATGACCGACCCGCTCCGGCTCATAAATAATCGTCACGAGGGGATATTCTCTCGCCACAGCATAACTATTGTCACTGCAGCCATTGAGTACGACGATGATCTCTTGCAAAGGCAGCCTGCTTAGTTCATGTAACACAGCACCCAGTGTACCTTCTTCGTCTGAGGCAGATACAACGGCTGCAGCTGAATGTGTAAGGGGCAGCAATATAGGCAGGTTTGTACTTTTCTTTTTGAGATAAAAAGCGTGCTGATAGGCTTCCGCAATTTGCCTAACTTGACCATATGGCAGAGGTTTCGTGACGGACTCAAAATACCATGACGTAAATTCGGCATGCACGTCTTGTATGGATTTCGAAGATGAATGCCGTTTCTTCGAAGCAGCGAGGCCTGCCTTTACTCCCAGGATCCGAAGGGTCTTAGAGGCAGATGAGGAGGCAGATGAGGTGCGAGAAACATGGTTTCGCTTCGTGCTTTTATTTTTTCGTTTTCGCGGCTTCATCGTCTTCTTTGCAGTAGAATTTCTCATTCTCTTCACCTCATCTCACCTCGCTTTGCTTTGCTTCGCTTATTTTCACTTTACTCACTTTACTTCGCTTCACTTCGAACTAACTGCCGATTTCGATATAGATCGGTGTAGCCTGCTCTTGGGCCATCGTTCTTTGTCAACCAATGTACCGCTTCCTGATGGTCTCTGAGAATAACCTCTGTCAGTAGATCTGCTCCGCCTTTACGCCGAGAAGGGTTCAGCTGACCGACTGGAATCGGATGAACCGCCTGAACATTCAGACCCTTTGCTATACCTATTGCCTGTGCAAGCGGAGGACAGCTGAGGGCATTTAACCCCATCGTTTCATATGCCTTACGGCTAATCGCATGAGGAACTGCCGTTAGAGAAGCCCCCCCAAGGTCGGACCTTCCCAGCAGAATATTTAACGCATACTTGGCTTCAATGACCGGATGAACCGGTGTACGCTGCACCGGACCTTTATAGTCGTTAAGTGCAATATCAACACCGGACAGAACGGCCTGAACAAACGGCCGAAGCTGATGAGCCGGTATGACCATATCTCCATCTACAAACAAAAGCACACGTCCCTTTGCTGCTTCTGCTCCCACACGTCTGCCGACATCATGACCAAGCGGATCTTGATAATGTAGCACTTGGGCTCCCGCTGTCTCCGCGCGTAGTGCTGTCTCATCTGTAGAGCCATTAGCCACTACAATGACTTCACTCGATGGATGTATTCGGCGTCCCTCGAGGACTGCTTCTGCAATCGTAGATTCTTCATTCATTGCAGGAATAATAACCGAAACTACCGGTTCATCAGAAGGAATACTCCGGGTCAGTGCCATGAATTGTTCCTGCTCTAGTGGGGATACCGCCGCCCAAATGGGTCTAGTTCTCTTGCTTCTGCGTTTCTTGTCCTTACTGCCAGATCTTTTTATTTGATGGGTTCGATGAGGGGTCATGGAACCTTTCTTTATTTTTTTTCTAATCTTTCCCGGACGTTTAGCAACTGACTTTTTTCCTGCTCCGTTGTTCGTCTTCTGCTGTCCTTCGCTCAAATCTCCCATGCGCTGTACCTCCCTTGCAGGTCTCCAGCATATAGATGGAGTTATCACGTACATCTTATGACCAGTTTCATTTTTGGAAACGGCAATTGCCCTCCCTATTCGGAATAACCTGCTCGGGTAAACAGATCAACATAGAGCTGTAATCTTAACATCCTATGCTACCCTTTAGGCGGCTGATACTGTTATTCCGATCTCCTTCTGCTCGCCTCTTCACGGGTTAACTCTTAGATTTACGAATCAGGCTTGTATCATTTCTGCCGGTTCAGCTGTTGCCCTGCCCGGGCTGTTCTTTTTTTTCATAGAATAAGAGGAATAACACCTAGGCTGGAAATAAAGAGGAAGGGGTATGGTGATGAACCGTGTAGGAATTTTACTGGATTCAAGCATACTTCGGGGCATCCCTGCAGGTAGAACGAAACAGGAATCTCTTGCTTGTTACGAGCTTGCTGCTGCAAGCTGCGGTCTAACTGTCTGTTTTCTAAGATTAGAAGATGTTGACCTGCTTACGGGTAAATGCAAAGCTTATATTCGTAAAAATCAACGTTACCAGATGCATCATATCGAAATTCCTAAGGTCATCCACAATCGGGCTATGCATTTCTCTAAAATCAGTCATTACTTAATTGCCGGTCTCATTCAGCGCGGCATTCCTATTTTTAATGTGCGGAACCGTTATGGTAAAGATGAGATTTACCGATTGCTCATGAACAACACAGAACTATCCGACCATTTGCCGGAAACCGAACTTGCATCCACCGAAACCATTCAGCGAATGCTTGAAAGACACCGTGATTTGATACTTAAGCCGGTAAGCAGCAGTATAGGAAAAGGAATCATGCGTATCATTCACGAACATGGAAATGGGGAGATTTTTATTACATCGGCTCGAGATAAAAAGCAGAATCATTATCCGATGAGAAAAGGAGAATTGCCTGCTGCCGTGTACGCTCATATTCGGGAAAAGAATTACTTAGTCCAAGAACGTATTCCCCTAGCTGCCTATGAAGGACGCCCAATCGATCTGCGTGTCTCTGTGCAGCGAGGAAGTGCAGGCTGCTGGAACGTCACTGGGATGTATGCGAAGGTTGCTCCGCCGGATCATTTTGTGACCAATGTGGCACAGGGCGGAATGGCATTGCCTTACGATGTAATTCACCCCTTCGTTCTTCCCTCACACTCCTTACCTGCTCTTGTCCAGCAAATCCATCACCTGGCTGTAACCGCCGCGCGGCATCTTTCTCATACCTTACCTGGTCTCGCTGATCTAGGATTTGACATGGCTCTTACTTCAGAGGGAGAAATCTACTTCATCGAATGTAATGGCAGAGACCAGCGCTACGGTTTTCGTAAAGCAGGAATGGATAAAGAGTGGCTCGAAAGTTATAGAACACCTATCGCATATGCAAGATTTTTGCTGGATCAGGGCTGAGACATCCTCTGAATCTCTAAATGCAGGTCATTCAATCACGAAAAAAGCTGTATTGATTTCGCCTGCGTTCTGTGTCAATATAATGCAGAGTGGCCGGGCCGTAGAAACCCGGTCTATAAGGTACGTTTTTTATAAGGGGGATATGCATGTCGAAACCATTGCTGCGTCTGATGACAGAGCTTTCTTCACGTAAATGGATCTCCCGGATTACCGGCACTTTTTCGAAAAGCAGCGCAAGCCGGCTGCTGATTCCATGGTTTATTAAAACATATGAGATCCCTGCACATGAGGCAGAACTTTCACCCAGAGAATATCCCTCATTGAATGCTTTTTTTACGAGGAGATTACAGACTGGGGCAAGAATGATTTACGAAGAACCAAATATGCTCCTGAGTCCTGTGGACGGAAAGATTACAGCGATGAGTCCTATTACGGGAGGAACACTCCTAAATGTGAAAGGCCATGATTACACTTTGTCAGACCTTCTCAACCATTCTCCTCATCTTGAAAAATATAAGAATGGCTGGGCTTTTGTCCTGTATCTTAGTCCCAAAGATTATCATCGAATCCACTCTCCCGTATCAGGTAAATTGGTAGAAAGTGAACATATACGCGGTAAAGTATATCCTGTGAATGATTTTGGTCTTCGTCATATGAGATCGGTGCTCAGCCGAAATGAAAGACGGATTACATATATCAAACACGAATTTGGTGAGATCGCGGTGGTCAAAGTCGGGGCCATGAATGTAAGCAGCATTCAGTATACAGACAATACAGCAACCTCCTGGGAACGCGGGGAAGAGCTTGCTTATTTTGAATTTGGTTCTACAGTGGTTCTTCTCTGTGAAGAAGGAACGTTTGAACCAAACCACGATCTTTCTTTAGGTCAAAATGTGAAAATGGGACAGCCGCTTGGCTTGTTAAAGCCTAAAAAATCACGTTCCGTTTCCACTTAAACCACATACCTAAAAAAGCAGCCGCTTTCAGGATATCCTGACAAGCTCGCTGCTTTTTATCTATGACCAATCATCATATGGACTGAAATTAAATTATCATTAACATTAACATTAAAACCATACATCTTCTGCCGGTTTACGGCGCATACGCGTGCGGAATAAATTCCACCCTTTACCCGAGCAACAACGATTACGAATTCTCCGTATGCCGTTCACAATTCCACCCTCCTCACTGTACAAAGCATCTTCAATCTACTATTCCAAGTAAATACCCTGCACAAAAGAGTTTGAAACAGTCTTATCTCATCGAATTTCGGATGGACTCTTTCCTGTGTACTGTTTGAATTGCCTGCTAAAAAAGAAAATATCGCGATATCCCAGCGCATCGGCAACTTCAGTAACATTCATACCCGCATGAACCAACAGATGCTCGGCACGTTCAATTCTCATCTTTATAATATAAGACTGTACCGAATAACCGACCAGTTCTTTAAATTTAATTGAAAAATAACGCGGAGATAACCCTGCACGTGCAGCCAAATCCTCCACACGATGGTTAATTCCTGGATGCTGTCTTACGTAATTTGCAATCTCCTGGATCGCCTGTGCAAGCTGATTGCTTACTTTCCTTTCCTCAGGCTCCTCTTGGTCAACCCGAAGCAGATGAATCATCAGCTGTTTCAGAATCAGTTTGATTTCTTCCTCTCTGCCATACGAATTAGACAAGAACAAACGCACATATCTAGCCAGCATATGTTCAAAGTCAACCGTTTCCCTCAGTTTGCGATAAGGACCAGGAACTTCCTCTACTAAACCTTCCACATCAAAATGAATATATGTCAGGACAAACGGTTTTTGTGGATTATGAGTCGCACTCGTATGGTCACCAGGTCGAAATAGAAAACAGCTTCCTTTTTGGGCAGAAAAAGGTTCATCATTCAGGATAACGGTACCTTCTCCGCTCCACACATAAAACAAATCATAGTTTTGCATCGGTTTTTCGCGCTTCTGCCATTTCCAGCCTGGCTCACAGACAATCTTGGCGACGGCGGGCAAAATCACAAAAGACGACGGTGACGCCTGTAACATGTCGTCCTTCCTCCTTATCATGTGGTTCCTATGTACTTTTTCTATTATAGCGTGAAACGCCTTGAAAAAAAACAGATGCCGGCAGGGGATCTGTGAAGGTTCTAAGCCACTTTATACTTTCTTCCCACGCAGCGAACATTCGCTTGCGCCTTCTCTTATTATTTCATCTGTTAAGTCCCACTATCCAAAATACGCAGCCGGTTTATGATCGAATAAAAACATAGAAACAGCTGAACTTATGTGTAAATTTTTCCTGTTCCATACAGATCTAACATAAAAGTAATACATTCACGCAATGGGAGCTCGCCCAAAGCCTTTTTTCCGTGACGACACTAGGTGTTGATGCTATAATATGAGGCAGTAAATGGTGGCTATCCGGGCTGCGTCTTATATTATCACCTTAGAAGGTCAGAACGGATGCAATTCAAAGACTTGGAAGGATGAATAAAATGAATCCACTAGCTTTACAGCTGAACGAAAGCATTCAAGCGAGCAGTAATCATATATACGACATGCTCTCGAAGCTTGGCAAAGAACTTTATTATCCGAAGGAAGGTATTTTGAGTCAATCAGCAGAAGCTTCTAGCCGTGCCAAGAAATATAATGCTACAATCGGAATCGCCACGGAACACGGTAAACCGATGCACCTTCAAGTCATTCAAGAAAAATTATCTGCCTATAAACCACAGGATTTGTATCCTTATGCACCTCCTGCAGGCAAACCGGCTCTTAGAGAAGCATGGCGCAAGAAAATGCTCGAAGAGACCCCATCTTTACAAGGAAAATCATTTGGTAATCCCGTTGCTACGAATGCACTTACCCATGGTCTCAGCATTGTTGCTGACCTATTCGTAGATGAGGGAGATGCTGTTATATATCCAGATAAAAACTGGGAGAACTATGAACTCACTTTTGGAGTTCGCAGACAAGCTAGACTCATTAACTATCCGCTGTTTAATGAAAGTAATCAATTTAACAGTGCAGGACTCAAAGAAGCTCTCCTCGCTCAGAAAGATCAAGGAAAAGCGATTGTTGTCCTTAATTTCCCGAATAACCCGACAGGGTATACTCCAGGGCCTGAGGAAGGCAAAGAAATTGTAGCTGCCGTGAAGGAAGCCGCAGACGCAGGTATTAACGTGGTTGTGGTAACCGATGATGCTTATTTCGGTCTCTTCTTTGAAGACTCACTGCATGAATCCCTGTTCGGAAGTCTGACTAACATTCACCCGCGTATTCTGCCTGTCAAAGTGGACGGCGCTACGAAGGAAGAATTCGTATGGGGCTTCCGTGTCGGCTTCATCACCTATGGACATGAAAGTGCGGATGTATTATCTGCTCTGGAGCAAAAAACGCTGGGTATTATTCGGGCAACAATCTCAAGCGGTCCACACCCATCCCAGACTTTTGTACTTGATGCCCTGAATTCTCCAGAATTCTCGGAACAAAAACAAGAGAAGTTTCTCATCATGAAAGCAAGAGCGAATAAAGTAAAAGCACTGCTTGATAGTGGAAAATACAGCGGTGCTTGGGATTACTATCCGTTTAACTCCGGCTATTTTATGTGTCTCAAGCTTACAAAAGTATCTGCTGAAGAACTGCGAACTCATCTGCTGAATGAGTACGGAATCGGCACGATTGCTATTGGCGAACACGATCTTAGAATTGCATTTTCTTCTCTTGAAGAAGAGCAGCTAGAAGATCTGTTTGATCTCATTTATCAGGCAGTTCAAGATCTAACTCAGGAGTAGAACTTCGTTCTTCCTGTTATAAAAACTTCAGACGAAGCTCTGAACAATCAAAAAAAGGAAACTCTGCCGCCTATGAAGTGCACCCCTTAGAATAGACATTGGAAAAACCCCTGGGTTAACCGATGAAATTCTAGGGGGTGTATTTTTTATGGCAATGAAAGGTCAAAAGTTTAAGACATATTCTGAGGAACTCAAGATGGAGGCAATCCGTTTGCACGTAGAGGAAAAATGGACGTATCGGCAAATCAACGATCATTTAGGAATTCAAGATCAGGGCCGAATGAAACGTTGGATGCGTAAATACCGTGAACAAGGTGAGTTTGGTTTGTTGGATCAACGAGGAAGACGAAAAGAGTATTTAGATCAGGAGCGATATGTCCAGCAGCTGAAACGGGAGAATGCCACACTAAAAAAGTATTTGAAAATCTGGATGCAGGAGGGAAAGAGCAAAGCTTCAGGCTCATCGAACAAACGGCGACCACCGGCCAAATAGCAGAACATTGCCAACTTCTTGGTGTCTCTAGAAGCGGCTACTATGCATATGTAAAGCGGAAGAAGAACGACCGAGATGCCGAGGCTAAACAACTCATCCGTACGGTGTACAAACGCTATGAAGGGAAATATGGCTACCGACAGATCCAGCTATTCTTGTGGCAGGATGAAGGTGTATGGATGAACCACAAGAAGGTACTACGCCTGATGCAAAACATGGGTCTTCAAGCCAGTATTCGCCGGAAACGTCGATTTAACGCGACATACCAGGCAGCCGAGCGTGTTGCTGATAATCTGCTTAAGCGTAATTTCACGGCTGAAAAACCAAACCAGAAATGGGTGACGGATGTGACCCAATACCGAGTAGGCGAGCGCTGGTTGTATCTCTCGGCAGTGAAAGATCTATTTAATAACGAGATTGTAGCCTACCAACTTAGTGAGCGTAATGATAATGAGCTGGTACTTCAAACGTTCGCAAAAGCCTTTTCCAAGCAAAAAGACGTGACCGGACTAGTCGTTCACAGCGACCAAGGGTTCCAGTACACGTCCCATGCTTACCACGACATGCTGCCAAAGGTTGGCGCCCAAATCAGCATGTCTCGCCGAGGCAATTGCCTAGACAACGCCTCTATGGAGAGTTTCTTCTCGCATCTCAAAACGGAAGGACTCTACCCTTATGATATACGAAATCTTGCAGAGGCACAAAGGCGAATGGAGAAATACATCCGTTTTTATAACCGAAGGCGGCCACAACGGAAACTAAAAAAACTGACGCCGGTAGAGTACCGACGCCAGTTTACCGCCTAGGGTCTTTTTTCAATGTCTACAAAATGGGGTCTTGACCACCTAACGGTACGGAGTTTCCTTTTTTTTGATACATGAAGGCGTAAGCCCAAACCCTCAAGGTACACCTGTCATACAATACGTTGTACGCTTCGTTAAGAGGCGCACGACAAACCGATTTGAAAGGGGAATGTACAATGTCTGGATCTGAAGAAAGAAGCGGATATGGATACGGTGGAGGTTTTGGAGGTTACGGTGATGGCAAAAGCATTGGTGCAATCCTCGTACTCTTCATCTTGCTCGTGATTATTGCTAAATCGTTCATGAGCTACGGTTACTAATCACAGACTTGTTCTTGTAACTATGACAAGACAAAAGGCCGGGATCATCCCGGCCTTGTTTACTTCCTATCGGATTCATGGCAAGGACGATTCTTCTAGTTCATCCTCACTGCGCCTTCCGTTTATTCCGCTTCTTCCTCGTTTGACCACTTCTTACGTTCCGAATTTCGGAACCAGCGGGCGATGAGTATACCTATTCCAAGTGTAAGCAGGGTCTCTACCCATCTGCCCCACCCTCCAAGAAGCAGCGGGATGAATAATAAGACGACACCCGCCAACTGTAATACATAGACAAAACCAAGTACCTGTTCTCTTCGGCTTTGCGGTGTCACCGGATAGATATAAATCCAGAACGAATCATGGTGATTACGCCGGAGACCAGACAACTGAATACCCAGCAGGAATAAGAAGAATAAATATACTCCGCTTCCCCATAAACTGCCTGCTGTCCAGTATACGAATAATCCGCCAATCACGGTAAGTCTTATGGTAATTCCGAGCAAGTCGCTGCGCAGAAACGTTTTGATGATAAGATACTGAAATGCGGTCTCTTGTCTCCACCGCAGCCGATCAGCGAGCGGCGCAAGCCACTTCCGGGCATGAACCCGCTGACGAGAAGCAGGGACTTCCACAAACCAACCCAATGTCTTCATTGCCCGCGAACTTTGGTTTTGCTCTGTCTCGATCAGATATTCCCAGTGTACAGGCAGCTTCACGGGAAACCGAAGAGAAACCAGATATAATCCAGCAAGCAAGGCAATAAAGATCAGACTTAGCGCAAGCGAATGCCATAAAAAAGCATATAGACTCAGCACTATAAAGCCATATCTTATGATCCGGCAGACTAACCGAGCGGACCGTGAAATCATCTGCTGCTCGGCCCACCCTCCGTAGCTTGCGAAGTACTTAAGCAATAGAAGCACAATTAAAAACAGATAAAAGGGCTTCGGTTCTCCTTCACTGCGAATATAAAGCGGCCATAGAAGAATGAATAATAGAACAAGACCTACCGACTTATAGACGATCCCTCTTACAAAACTGTTCTGTAAATACAGATTCATGCGATATTCCTGAGGTCTCAGGAAGACGATATCTGCTTGTTGCAGGTATGTTCTAAAGCTGCTGAAAATTACAGGAGGAGCAAGTACAACAAGCATGACTAGACGAATGGGAAACCCCTCCGGAATATCCTGGACAAGAGCGGTATACCATGCGGAAAAAGCAATCAGGGCGAACCCCATCATCACTGCTACCCCGCTCTGCATGACATACCCTAGATAAGGAGTAATCTGATTCCAGAATGCAGAACGCCTTGTTTTCCATAGCTGCTTCAGATCCATCTTCAATCCCTGCCTTGTACAAGTTGATAGAATAGATCTTCAAGCGGAGCTTGCTTCATCCCAAACTGTTCACGCAGTTCTGAGAGTGTACCCTGTGCAATAATTTTGCCGCTGTGAAGAATGATGAACCTGTCACAGTAATTTTCGATAGTCGATAGAATATGTGAACTCAGTAAAATAGAAGCGCCCGATGCGCGAATTTCCATCATAAAATCGAGTAAAGACCGAATACCAAGCGGGTCAAGACCAAGGAAGGGCTCATCAATAATGTAAAGCGGCGGTCTTGCGACAAAAGCACTCATAATCATCACTTTTTGCCGCATCCCTTTGGACAAATGAGAAGACAAGGTATCTTTCTTATCTCTCATTCGGAACATGTCCAGCAAATGATCCGCCCGTTCCATAAACTCTGCTTTGGTCACATTATAAGCACGGGCTGTAAATTCCAGATGCTCCATAACGGTCATCTCCATAAACAGTTCCGGTGATTCAGGAACAAAGGCCATTCCGCTCTGATAAGATTCTGGATCTTCTTCCCTTCGTTTCCCTTGAATCAGAACCTCCCCTTGCTGCGGAACCATCAGGCCGAGTATATGCTTCATGGTCGTACTTTTTCCCGCCCCGTTCAGTCCAATCAGGCCTACCATTTCACCAGGTGCCACCTGAAAATCAATATGATGCAGCACGGGTTTTTTGGCACTATACCCTCCGCTAAGATCATTAATTTGCAGAATCGGTGATTGTTCCATGATATCCCCCGCTTTCTTCTATATTAGGCTTACTGCTCTTTTTTCTTGTCTTTAAGCCATTTTGGAGCCCCTTTGTTCTTCCGATCGCGTTCTCTCTCGTTCTTGCGTCCAGGTCCAGGCACATTGGAGGATTGTTCACGATCTTTCGCACTGCTTGTGCGAACCGCAGGTTTCCCTTGAGAAGCGGAACCAAAAGAAGAAGCTCCCTTTTTAGTGAATGAGCGCTGAGGTCTATTAGAAGAGTACGCCGGTTTATCTTTGATTTCTCCGCCTTGCATTGCCCGTTCATTCAGCTCAATACCAAGTTCTCTAGCAAATTTACGCATGATAAAGGTCTCTTTCTCCCCAACGATGGATACAACCGTCCCCGTCTTACCCATCCGTCCGGTTCTGCCTGCACGGTGAACATAATGATCGGAGTCAAAAGCAGGGTCAAAGTTAATAACGAGCGGTAAATCTTGAATATCAAGACCTCGTGCAGCTACGTCACTAGCAATAAGCAGTTTGATTTGTCCATCACGGAATGCATTCAAAACCCGGGTCCGAGTCATTTTATCTGCATCACCATAAAGAGCTGCAGCAGAGATACCCATATAGTTCATTTTGGCTTCTACTTCTGAAATCGTCTCCGCATTATTAGCGAACACAATCGCTTTAGTTGGATCAAAATGACGCACCACACGGCGAAGCATATCAATTTTCTCTCGTTCACCCGCTACAAAATACAAATGGGTGAGTCCTGATGCTGTCATTTGCTCTGGATCAATACCAATTGAAACAAAATCTTTCATTTCACGTTCAGCGAGTCTCCGAGTTCCTTCATCCACCGTAGCAGATAAGAAGACAAGCTGGCGATCTCGGAGTGCACTGCGCAGAATATGATTCACATCACCTGCACCACCGAGCTGAAATACTTGATCGGCTTCATCGATAACGATAGTTTTGACCTGATGCATTTTGAGTTTACGTACTTCAATTAATTCACGAACACGGCCCGGTGTCCCTACGACAATCTCCGGATGCTCTTTCAGCTTTTCAATCTGACGTTTGATGGCAGCACCGCCAATCAGGCCAAGTGTCTTAATTCCTTTATATGCGCCGTACACTTCTGCTTCTCGTACGATTTGCATAGCAAGCTCTTGTGTGGGAGCAAGAATGACTTTTTGTGTACCTTTCACATTCGTATCTATCGTTTCAAGAAGCGGCAGCAGGTACGCTAATGTTTTTCCCGTTCCGGTCTGGGAACGAGCAAGGACATCTTTTCCTTCACGAATCACAGGAATCGTCTGTTCCTGTACGGGAGAAGGCGATGTAATCCCTTTGTCCGAAAGCAATTGTATTAAATCCGGGTGTAACCCGAGTGAATCAAAACTTGTTGTCATTTTTAATAGTCCATCCTTTGTTTGAAAATCGATTATATTTCATTATATGCGAAAACAGGCGTTGTACCAAATACGATCTTTTTTTGTGCCTTAAAAAAACAAAAAATAAAGCCCCTAAGCTTATAATTAGCCTGGAGCTTTCCCTTTATTTTCGATTCATGAGTCCATAGGTCAACCGGTCTGCAAATCTAGGAAACAACTGATAAATTCGCATGCCAAAAGCCGCTGATCGCGGGAGATTTACCTCTTCCTTGCGGCGGATGACCGCCTGTACTATTTTATCAGCAACGTATTCGGGTTTCATGATGAAGCCGCCTAGATTTTTCATGTAACCGCCGTCCGGATCTGCCTGTTCAAAAAAAGGGGTATCAATGGGTCCCGGATTAATCGTTGTTACGTGAATGCCCGACTTTCTATATTCCTGTCTGAGCGCATTGCTAAAGCCGAGAACCGCATGTTTTGTCGCTGTGTAGGAAACCGATTTTGCAGTTCCAATCTTTCCTGCCATAGAGGAAACATTTACGATTTGTCCCTGCCCTGCTTCCAGCATATAAGGCAATACGACTTTCGTTACCCGTACTGTCCCCATATAATTGACGTCCATCATATCTTCAAATGAAGAAACAGGCATCGTACCAAACGATTCAAATTTTCCATAACCCGCATTATTAAGTACAATATCGATTTTTCCGTACTTTTCTATGATTTTCTCAACGCTGGACTGCACTTCCTCTAACATTGTCACATCCATTTTCAGCCACTCGTGATGACCGTCTATGGACTGACTGATCTCAGTCAGCTTGTTCTCTGATCTTGCCGTCAAGATCGGAATCGCACCCTCTGCACTCAGCTTCTGTGCACATAAAGCGCCAATACCGCTTGATGCTCCTGTAATCAGTACAACTTTACCTTGTAACCTCATCGCCATTTATCCTCCAGCCTGCAGTTCGCTTATTCTTACTATGATAATGCACCTGTATGTAAAAAACAAAACTAGAATAGCGAGCTGCTGCTTAGAGAACGGTTTAAGAGATCATTACCTGAATATCAAGCTCTCCAATGCCGTCCATTGAGATCGGAATACAAAGCGCCTGACTGACGAGGTCCATGCCGGGATGAGAGGATTTCATCACCTGCGGCGGAGTAATATCAACAGAGTATCCCTGGTTATATAGGATTGTACTTGCATTCCCGCTAATCATATTACCGAGTTCTGAGATTGCACTCTCTCCCATCTCATCCATCTCAGCAATGATAAACCCGCCCATCATAGCGGATACGATGCGTAGTGCTACCTGTTCCTCAATTCCAAAAACAACGTTACCGTTCAATTGCCCTGTCATTCCGATCATGATCCATATATGGTCTTCTAAGTACTCCACATTTTTGATACCCAGTTGACCGGTGGAAGGTGATTTATGAATCAATTGTTCAAATACGAGCCGTGCGGACTCCAAAAACGGATTAATCACTTCGGCTTTCAACAATTTTGCCCCCTTACTGAGTTAATGGTCACGACCCAAAAGTCCCATTATAAATAACATTATTATACTTTAAGCCACATTTAAGTTCACTATGAATTAAATCTAAAGGCCCATAATAACTGTTATCGACAGATCAGAAGGGATTGTTTATACATGAATAAGAAAGTCGTAACCACAAAAAGCAAACAATTAGGTAAGTCCAATGATTCACAATCTTATTTTTCTAGTTCAAAAGGCCTCTGACCCCCTTCTAACAACGCGAAACTACTAGGGGTATAAAGGTATGGAAAGCAGATGGGTGGGCAGGTGATCATCATCCTCTGTTGCTGTTCTTTGGCCTTTTGATCTTCGGGTACATCCACTTTATAGGAGATGTATGAAATATATCCAAGCTTTCTATTAGAAATGAAGAGATGACAGCGTTGCCCTCCACCTATCATTCCCCTATAATTTAAAAAAGAACGATATTTTATGCACTCTTCAACGTCAGGAGGCACGTTATGAACATCAGTCAACTGGAGACACTGATCACCATTTCTAAAACGATGAGCTTCCGCAAAGCCGGAGAGCTACTCAATCTAACGCAACCTGCTGTGTCGGCTCAAATAAAAAGTCTGGAAGACGAGTTTCGTACGGTGCTTGTTGATCGTACGCAGCCCGTAACATTAACCGATCGCGGAATGGTATTCCTAAATCATGCGGAACGAATTCTTGATATTGTGGATGAACTCAAACTTAAGCTCTCCGACCTCGATCAAAATCCGCAAGGACATATTGTGCTTGGAACGACGACTTCGATCGCGATTCAGATTCTGCCGCGGATTCTGTCCTATTTTCAGGACCAATTCCCTTTAATTAAAACCAGCATTCAGTCCATGCCCTCCTCCCAAATTTATCAGCAAGTCGAAAATAGCATGATCGATGTGGGAATCGGTTATCTTATTGAACGTAACCCGAATTTAAATACGTCTGTACTTTATTATGATACGTTTGAGCTTGTGGTCTCACCGCATCATCCATTAGCTCAGAAGAAACATGCAACTATTGATGTATTAGGCACAACCCCTCTAATTATGCTTTCTCCTGATACGGTAGGAAGAAAGTTTGTTGACGACATTTTGCAGAAACATCAGATTGAACCAAATGTCGTGATGGAATTATCCAGCAGTGAGGAGATCAAAAGGATGGTGGAGCTTAACCTCGGCGCGGCTGTCATCTCTAAACAGTCAACAGCAAGTGAACTCCGCTCTGGCTCACTAGTAATGATCCCGCTTAGCGAGCTTGGTGTCGCGCATCCTGTTGGTGTCATCTATAAATCTACCCGATATTTAAACTCCGCGATGCAGCAGTTTTTAAGTGACCTGAAAGGCATGCCAGAAACTCAGTTTGTCAGTTCCGAATAGAAAAGGAGGACTCCCATCTTGAAATTTGATCTGCACACGCATCACGTTCGCTGTGGTCATGCAAACGGAACCATAAGGGATTATATTGAAGCTGGAATATCTGCAGGCCTGCAAGTGATCGGTATTTCTGATCATACCCCTTACTTTGGAAGGGAAGAAGAACAGGCTTTTCCCAAAATTGCGATGGCAAAAAGCGAACTTGTACATTATGTAGAAGAAGTACTCTCTCTCAAGAAAGAATATGCAGGAAAAATTGATGTTCTGCTTGGCATTGAGTCTGACTTTTTTCCGGAGTTCGCAGAGGTGTATCGCAAGACGCTAAACAAGTATCCGTTTGACTATATTATTGGTTCCGTACATAGTACGGGTGGAGTAAGTATTTTTAACAAAAATCGCTGGAAGAATCATGATGAAAAGGCGCGAATCAAAGTCAAAGAAACGTATTATGATTTGATTCGGCAATCTGCCAAAAGCGGGATGTTCCAAATCCTTGGACATATTGATGCAATGAAAGGGAACTATCCTGACTTTTCTAAAATACCAGCGGAAAAAGCCATTGATGATACGCTTCAGACGATTGCGGAAGAACGAATTGCTATTGAGATTAATACTTCTGGCAAGACTAAACTCAGCGGCGGCTGGTACCCTTCGGATGAGATTTTGGAGCGGGCTCATTACTTCGGTGTGTATGTTACCTTTGGTTCTGATGCACATAAACCAGAGCGTGTTGGAGATGAATGGGAAGAGGTTCGCAGCAAGCTGAAAGAAATCGGATTTGAAAGCTGGGTCTATTTTAAGCAAAAAGAAATGCAAGTTGTTCCGCTCTAGCTTGAATCTAGATAAAAAAGGGACCCGGTGAGCTCGCTCACGGGTCCTAACTGCATTTATATTATCAAAAAGGGGGTCATGAGATCAGTTTAACCTGTCTCTGTTAGAGTTTAGTTTCAGCAATATTTCATTTGTGTAACAAGATATGTTAATAGGGTATCATGGGGTATTATTCGTTGTTTTTAGCCCTTTCAAACGCTTGTCCGAAACGGATCGGTTCACAATGATAATACCGCTGACCACGAGCGATAAAGATACCGCAATCCAGCCCGACAGCTGTTCGCCAAGGATCAGAGACGATAAAATCACGCCGAATACAGGAATGAGAAATAAGTACATCGAGACCCGGCCTACTTCATTATATTTCATAATGGTATTCCATAATCCAAACCCAGCCGCTGACAACAAAGCAAGATAAAATAAATATAAGAACGTTGTTCCGTCCATCGGAAATGGGGCAAGTCCTGTAACAGGGATACTAACGGCAAGCAGCATGATTCCGCCGAGCATCATTTGTCTTCCCGTCAAAGATAACACCGGTTCATTTCTGCTTTCCTGCCTAGCGAGTACATTCCCTACTCCGCCAAACATGGCAGAACCAAGCAGCAGTAACTCTCCCCATCCAAAGGATATCTCCATATTTCCATTTCCGATCCCCGCAGCCGCAATTCCTGCAAACCCTAGGAACAGACCTGATAATTTCATTAAGGTAAGTCGCTCTGATGAGTCAAACATCCGAACCGCTAACATTTGAAACAATGACGTAGAGCCGACGATAATAGATCCTTGGATTCCTGTGCTATAACTAAGCCCTACATAAAGCAGCAGATACTGAAGAAATGTCTGAATGAGCGCGAGCCGGCCGAGTCGCCCCTTTCTTATTCTATGTGCAGCTCCGCTCTTCTTTCTTTGGAACAGATAGTGAAACAGGATCAGCAGTAATCCTGCCAATGTGAAACGGTATCCTGCAAATAACCACTGTTCACTTACCTGGGCCGCCTCGATATCAAGCGCTGCATACCCCTTTTTAATGACAGGCATCGCGCTGCCCCACAGTAGCGTGGCCACTGCCGAACTTATGACGATGCCTGCCGGATGTCTAAACCAATTTTCCGCTTTCATGATAACCTCTTCTATTATGTCTGTATTGTTCCCTGTCGATCTTATAGACAAGAATATCTTGCTTCTGCATTTGAAGCAGGGAAAAGTGTTGCTCTGTCTTTTTATGAGTAAAACCGCTTCTCATCAGCAGTTTCTTGGAACGATCATTCTGCTCATGAATTCTTGCTTCCAGCTGAGTAAAATCGAGCTCCTCAAAACCAAACTGGATCAGCCGCTCTAATGCTTCTGCCGCATATCCTTGACCCCAATATGCCCGGTTAAACATATAGCCAATATGTGCTTGCTTTTGCGACTCTTTCCACTGCTGAAAGGAAACTACACCGATGAGATGCCCTGATTCCTGCAAACAAATTCCATAGTGTATGGATTCCAGTTTAGCTCCAGATAACCGAATTTCTGTCATAATGCGTCTTGCACGGATCTTGGTCGGCAAGTTTACACGATTTAAATATTGAATCACTTCACTATCGTTTAAAAATTGAAAGATTACCTCATCATCTTCAGGCGTCAAAGCTCTCATACGCAAGCGCTCTGAAGTCAGTACCGGCAAACCCTGTCTCAGCGCAAGTTTTGTAAACATGAAAGTGAGTGTACTCCTTCTTCAAAAAAGTTACTTGCCTTGTAATCCGCGATAAACCCCTGTTCGAATTTCATTGATGTATAGATCCATATTAGGTGCACTCGATTGCAGTGCTTTTGATACCTCAGCTTCAATGTCATAAGGTACACGAACAAACTGCACATTAAAGGGCTCGCTTGGAGCACTTATTTCAAGTTCAGCTTGTTCTTCGCTAGTTCCCTCTATAATACAATAGGAAGCCTGCGGCAAATCAAGGGGATTACCGACACTGCCTACATTGAATAATAATTTACCGTTCAAATGCTGTAAGTAGGCATTGTGCACATCACCGTAAGCCACGACATCCGGCTCTCCAGCATCCATTTCTTCTGAGGAAGACTCTGTAATAGCTCCAAACATCCCCATTCTTTCTTCGAGCGAATCCCATGGCTGTACTCGGTGATATACACTCGTAGACGAGGCATGAACAAGCCGAATTTGTCTGCCGCTTAGCCGAAAGTGATAACTGAAAGGAAGTGCTGCCAAGTAGGATAACCGCTCCTCCCCGAGACTTTCCGCATGCCACTCAAAATGCGGACCTGGTTGTCTCTTCGCAACAAGTTCATCCCAATTCCCACGCACAATAACTTCACAGTTCTCACGAACACGATCCACAGCAGAAATCGAGTCAGGACCTTTGCCAACGAGATCACCCAAACAAAAGATCCGGGTAATTCCTCTCTTACGAATATCTTCTAAAACGGCATCCCATGCCGTCATATTGCCATGAATATCAGAAACAATAGCGATTCGCTCCATGTTATCCATCCTTTCTGCCCTCTTTGCTGAGCTTTACTTCTGCGTGCCATGAATGTTACACATGAAAAATGGTCAGCTCCGGTCTGCACAAAAACCGTATAGGGAGCTGAGTCATTCCGACTCCACGATTCACATAAACAGGCATAGATTTTTCTTTCTCACCTGTATAATACAGGCCTTGAATATACTTTTGAGAGCCCCTTGGAGTGGTAAGTGCTCCTATAAAAGGTGCTCTAACCTGACCTCCATGGCTATGTCCTGATAATTGTAGATCGTAATCATAATCCTTCGCAATATCTGCATAATCAGGCTCATGCATGAGAAGGATAGCAAATGTCCCCTTTTTCAGCCCTTTGCGGGCCGCTTCAGGATCAGGTACTCCGTTTAATGCATCATCTATTCCTACGATTGCTATTTGTTCTCCCTCGCGCTCCACAGTGATATGCTTATTCACGAGTAATGTGAACCCTGCTTCTTTGTACATTTGAGCAAGTCGTTCATATTCACGTCCCCTATAATCATGGTTACCGAGAACAGCATACTTTCCTAGCGGGGCTTTCATTGATTGTAACAGTGGAATACATTCTACCATGGGCTCCGCTCTGCTTTCCAACATATCTCCAGTAAAACAGATTAGATCGGGAGTTTGTCTGGCTAGTGCGGAAGCAAGTCGCTCCATATCCGATAGATCCATATGAAATCCCAGATGCATGTCACTGAAATGAGCAATTTTCATACCATGAAAGGCTTTAGGCAGCCGGGGCAATGTAAGCTCTACATGCTCTACTTCAAGTCGCCTTGGCTCCCATAACCACGCATATCCTCCTGTAAAAATGCCGGCACTTGCTGTAAGCGCAAGTTTACTCGCTTTTTTAAGAAAGCGCCTGCGAGATGGATCATGTACTTTCTCTTTTCCTGGGAAAATCGCTGGGACCGTTTCGCGCCCATCTCGTGGTCGCACCGGTTTACGGTCATTCTGCTCTGAATGCACTCGCGAGTCCTTCATTGGAGGTCCCCTTTCTTCACCTAGCCCATCGCTTAGGTTTCCTTATCCATCTTCCTATTCGTACTCAACCAGGTTTCCGCAAAATCAACCAAGGCTCGCTGTGGTGCCATAAAACAGGGGGCCCAGCGAATCTGAACTTTATGATAAGGCGAAACTGCGGATTGCTCATAATCCAAACCCAGCTTTTGAAAATCATCCGAGCTAATGTTGTAGTCTCGGTATGTAATCCACTGCTTTACACCATTCGAAAGAACAGGCGCACGGTGCTGAACTTCTTCCTTACCTTCATAGCGGGCTCGGTATTCAGCTAGATGAAATGAAGTATTCCGCTCATGTCCGCAGCCAAGTAAGACAACGTGCGCATCCAGTTCATATAGACGTCCTAAAGGGGACTGTTCCCCGAGACTGTAGTCATAACAGTGGTCTTCTAATATATAGGAAGCCATCGGTCCTGATGCAGCAAAAGACACATGGGGATGTCTGCTGCGGCGGGTATTTTTAGACTGCCGGAATGCATCTACAATGACGCCCATTCCTGCGGTTTCCGTAAAATCGGGTTCATAAGCAGGCATCTCATCACGAATCAGATCCCACCATTTGGCATCAGCCGGTGGATTCATCCATGTAGAAGGATCTGTCAGATCCATTGATTGAGCAGGCATCACAAGGGTCCCTTCCGGTCCAATTACATCCTGAAGCGCTAAAACAACCGCTGGAGGACCACCAGGGACCCAACCTCCAAAACTTTTCATTGAAGAATGAACAAGAATCGTCATTCCGGGCCTAAGTCCAAGCTTCGTAAGCCCTTCCGCGATCTCAGAACGTGTAACGGGTCTTTCTATAATGGCGTCTGCCATAGAGATGCACTTCCCTTCTAGTGATTCAAATTATACCATAATCCAAATTGAAGTAAGGAACCTAGGTACGGCAGGATCGTGAGCGTTATACCCTATATAGAAACTTATCTTTGTTATTCCAAACAAAAGAACCCCGTGCAATAAATAACGGGGTTCATGTTCTATCGTTACTACACGTAAGTTACGCGCCAAGCCAACGTTTAAACATATGTTTTGTTGTATCTTTGTTCATCTCCGCGATGGAAGTGGTGAGCGGAATTCCTTTTGGACAAGAGCGTACGCAGTTCTGAGAGTTACCACAGCCTTCGATACCACCGTCGTCCATAAGTGCTTCCAGTCTTTCTTCCTTGTTCATCTCTCCAGTTGGGTGAGAATTAAACAGGCGAACCTGCGAAATGGCAGCAGGACCGATAAAGTCGGTTTTTTCATTTACGTTTGGACATGCTTCAAGACATACGCCGCATGTCATACACTTCGACAGTTCATAAGCCCACTGACGTTTCTTCTCAGCCATACGTGGACCTGGACCCAGGTCATAGGTTCCATCGATCGGAATCCATGCCTTAACGCGTTTGAGCGCCTTAAACATCCGATCACGATCGATAACCAGGTCACGAACGACCGGAAAAGTCTTCATCGGCTCAAGTCTGATCGGTTGTTCTAGCTGATCAACCAGCGCCGCACAGGCTTGACGGGGTTTCCCGTTAATGACCATAGAACAAGCACCGCACACTTCTTCCAGACAGTTGGATTCCCAGCAGACAGGGGCAATTTGTTTGCCTGCTGTATTTACTGGGTTCCGCTGAATCTCCATCAAAGCACTGATTACGTTCATACCCGGACGGTACGGAAGCTCAAATTCTTCGGTATACGAAGCGGAATCCGGCTTATCTTGGCGGGTTATAATAAACTTCACACTTTTAGATGATTTTGTCACCGTAGTTTCTGCCATGATGTTTCCCTCCTCACTTAATACTGCATTTCTGCTAATAACCTGATTTAATCTTTAGAATAGTCGCGAACACGCGGCGGAATCAGCGATACGTCAACATCCTCATAAGAAATCTTAGGTCCTTCTTTACTCCATGTAGCGATACTTGTTTTTAGGAAGTTCTCATCATCACGTTCGGGGAATTCCGGTTTATAGTGCGCTCCGCGGCTTTCGTTACGCAATAAAGCGCCCAGTGTCATGGCTTCCGATAACTCCAGCATGTTCCAAAGTTGTCTTGTAAACGAAGCTCCAGCATTATTCCAGCTTGATGTATCGTTGACATTGATGTTCTTATAACGTTCTTTCAGTTCTTTAATCTTACCGATGGTTTGCTCAAGCTTGTCGTTGTGACGAACAACCGTCATGTTGTCTGTCATCCACTCGCCCAGCTCTTTATGAATTACATAGGCATTCTCGCTGCCTTGCATTTTGGTAATTTGATCGTACTTCTCGGATTGTTGTTTTCTATATCCATCAAAAACAGAGGAAGAAACATCTTGTGTCGATTTTTTCATTCCTTTGATGTATTCCACTGCTTTCGGTCCTGCAACCATGCCGCCGTAGATCGCTGACACCAAAGAGTTTGCACCTAGCCGGTTTGCACCATGATATTGATATTCGCATTCACCTGCTGCAAAGAGTCCAGGAATATTTGTCATTTGGTTATAATCCACCCACATACCGCCCATAGAATAATGAACTGCAGGGAAAATCTTCATTGGAATTTTACGCGGGTCATCACCCATAAATTTCTCATAAATTTCAATAATACCGCCAAGCTTTACATCCAGTTCCTTCGGATCTTTGTGAGACAAGTCAAGATAAACCATGTTCTCCCCATTAATCCCAAGCTTCTGACTAACGCACACATCAAAAATTTCACGAGTTGCAATATCCCGCGGTACAAGGTTACCGTAAGAAGGATATTTCTCTTCAAGGAAATACCAAGGTTTGCCGTCTTTATAAGTCCAGATTCGGCCGCCTTCACCGCGCGCAGACTCAGACATCAGTCTTAATTTGTCATCGCCGGGAATCGCAGTCGGGTGAATTTGAATGAACTCACCATTCGCATAATTTACACCTTGTTGATACACAGCACTTGCAGCTGTTCCTGTATTAATTACGGAGTTTGTTGTTTTACCGAAAATAATACCAGGACCGCCAGTAGCAAGAATGGTGGCATCTGCTGCAAAAGTAACCACTTCCATGTTACGCAGATCCTGAGCTACGATTCCGCGGCATACGCCCTCATCGTCTACCACTGCTTGCAGGAACTCCCAATGTTCATGCTTCGTTACGAGTCCAGCTGTTTCCCAGCGGCGTACCTGTTCATCTAGTGCATACAGAAGCTGCTGCCCTGTTGTTGCACCTGCATACGCTGTACGGTGATGCTTCGTTCCACCAAAACGGCGGAAATCAAGAAGCCCTTCCGGTGTACGGTTAAACATAACACCCATCCGGTCCATCAAGTGAATAATCCCCGGCGCAGCTTCACACATTGCTTTAACGGGCGGCTGATTCGCCAGGAAGTCACCGCCGTATACGGTGTCATCAAAATGCACCCAAGGTGAAT
Source organism: Paenibacillus polygoni (assembly GCF_030263935.1). Lineage (NCBI taxonomy): Bacteria > Bacillati > Bacillota > Bacilli > Caryophanales > Paenibacillaceae > Paenibacillus > Paenibacillus polygoni. The sequence goes on from NZ_CP127162.1 coordinate 4,137,230, forward strand.
CCCCTTCCCCTTTGGTATTAACGGCTCCGTTGATACCGCCCTGTGCACACACGGAGTGAGATCTTTTTACAGGTACGATCGAAAATAAATGTACATGGACGCCGGCTTCAGCTGCCTTGATGGTAGCCATTAAACCTGCCAGACCACCGCCCACTACGATAACGTTAGTTGTAGCCAATTCAGTTCACTCTCCCTTAAACCTCAGACTGTCTTCCATATTTGAATAAAAGCGGACGCTTCATCGAACTCCACGCCGCGGAATGCGAATAATGATGCGATAAACATAACGGAAACGAGTGCAAACATGCTCATACAAATATAAGAAGATACGCGCTGCGAACGTGGTCCGCGTGTGATCCCCCAGCTTACTAAGAATGACCATAGGCCATTGGCAAAGTGGTATGATGCAGATACTACACTGATCAAATAAATAACAAAGAAGATTGGATTCATCACGATATCGTGCATAACACTGCCCAGCTGCTCATGTGTTACATTCCCAAGAGCTACCTGAACTCGAGTCTCATATAAATGCCAGATTACAAAGACAAACGTAATGACACCGGAAATCCGCTGCAGCGTGTATCTCCAGTTACGTTCATTGCCAAAACGTCCCACATTCGGTTTTGCTTGATAAGCAATATACAACCCGTACACACCATGGAACAATAGCGGCAGCCAAATAAAAAATATTTCCAGGACAAGTACAAGCGGAAGACTATTCAGAAAAGCAACCGAATCCTTAAACGCTTGCGGGCCGCCCTCAACGGCTGAAAAATTTGTAATCAAGTGCTCGAGGAAAAACAAGCTCAGCGGGATGACACCAAGAAGCGAGTGGAGCTTTCTCGAATAAAACCCTTTCATAAATTGACGTTCCCCTTTCCCATGTACAGCGTTTTCATATTTTGAATTGAAAGATCACCGCATTACCCTTTGCGAACAAAGGGATCGACAAATTGCTCCATATTCCTACTTGTGAACAACTTGTGTCTTGTTTTATGTTACCTCTTTTTCTCTTATAATGGAATTGCAATATAATTATTACATGTTATAACTAAAAGGTATAAGCATACATTCCTGATCCAAAGGATATCTTGGAGGTGCACATAGATGTTTGAAGAAATGCAAGCCTTTGCTACCGTTGTAGAACAATCCAGTCTGAATCAGGCATCGAAACTGCTAAATCTATCCCAGCCGGCCTTATCACGAAAAATAGCCAAGCTCGAAGGTGAGCTTGGCGTTACACTCTTTAATCGGAAAGGAAAAAGGCTTGAACTGACGACCATCGGTCGTCTTACTTATGACTTTGCCCTAGAACAGCGTCAGCATCAATTGAAATTTCTGCAGTCCTTGGCTCAGTTTAAAGATGACACCGACAGTATCATCACACTAGGAGCAAGTCTTACAACGCTTCAAACTACGCTGCCTCCCCTGATCTCAGCTTTTATGGATAACCATCCCCATGCAGAGATTAAGCTCGTCACAGGAAAAACACATGAGATTGTATCGGCAGTCAGAGATCGGCGAGCGGATGTAGGCATCGTTGCTTCATCTATCAGTGAGCCAGGTCTAAATTGTTGTCCTTTATTTGAGGACCATCTAGAACTTGTAGTCCCCAGCACTCATCCGCTGAGCGGAAAAGTATCATGCATGGAAGATTTACAGAAACTGCCGATGATTACTTTTTCCAAGGGGACATGGTACCGCAAATTAACGGACGATCTGTTTCACCGAACGGGAATTATGCCTGATATTCGTATGGAGATTGATTCCTTTGAGGCTATTATCCGTCTGCTTCCTACTTGTAAAGCAGCCGCTTTACTCCCTAAATCCTACGTTAGACCGCAGCTGCTGTCAGACAATGATCTAGTCACAGTACAGATCTCTGAGCTGAAGCAGACGCTGCGAACGACCTGTATGATCTATGGAAAAAAAGAAGAGCTCAGCGCAACCGCCAAGCAGTGGATTCAGGAAACAAATGATTTTTTTGCATGCCCGCCGCTTACCATGATGCGTCTTCCTTTTACTCGTTAATAACTTCTTCTTCAAATCGATCAATATTGGAATGGGTACCGATAATGACCATAATATCTCCGCCGTTAATGGCATCCAGCGCAGTAGGGGCGATAATTACGCCCTCTTTCTTTTGCAAAGCGACAACACTGCAATTAAAACGGGCTCTCGTATTTACCTCACTCAGAGTTTTACCATCCAAATGCTCAGGAGCTGTAATTTCCACGATCGTGTAGTTATCCGATAAATCAATATAATCAAGCAGATTGGGAGTAACAAGCTGATGAGCGACCCGCTTTCCCATATCTCTCTCAGGATAAACTACACGATCGACTCCGAGTTTCTCCAGCGCCCTGCCGTGCAGTAAAGAAATTGCCTTGGCAATGACTTTTTTTACACCGAGTTCTTTTAACAAAATCGCACTTAAAATACTCATCTGCACATCATCGCCGATTGCGACGATTCCGCAGTCAAAGTTTCGAACACCAAGCGAGCGCAGCATGTCCTCGTCTGAGGCATCCGCTACCACGGTATGAGTCAGCACATCACTCATGTCATTTACAATCTCTTCATTACGGTCTATGCCGAGCACTTCATATCCTTTTTCAACGAGTTCCATTGCAAGGCTCGATCCAAATCGACCAAGCCCAACGACTACAAATTGTTGTTTCTTCATCTTTATATTAAAACTCCCTTACCCTATTATGATCTTGCCTTCAGGGTGTCTGTATAGTTCTTTGTTCTTCTTGCTAAGCGCGTAGCCTAGTGTAATGGGACCAAGACGACCGACAAACATTGTTAAACTAATCAGCAATTTCCCAATCAAGGAAAGATCGGGTGTTAGTCCCATGGAGAGACCGACCGTACCAAAGGCTGAAGTGGTTTCAAATAAAATAGCCAAGAATGAACTGTCTTCCATTGTCGATAGAATCATCGTCACTCCGATGACGACCACGAGAGATAACATGGTAATCGTCAATGCTTTAAATATTCGCTCTTGCGGAATTCGATAACGAAACATTACTACATCATCTTGCCCCTTAACCATGGAGATTACCGCTCCGATAAGAATCGCAAAGGTTGTCGTTTTGATCCCTCCGCCTGTAGAGCCTGGAGAAGCGCCAATAAACATCAATATAATAAAGAAAAACTGAGTTACTTGCTGAAGTCCGGCAATATCAACCGTGTTCATGCCTGTTGTCCGAGTGGTAATGGACTGAAAGAAAGACGCGAGTATTTTCCCCCCTGCATCCAGTTGTCCGAGTGTCTTAGGGTTGGTGAATTCCAGAAATAAGAACATGACTGTCCCAAAAATAATGAGAAACGAAGTCACCGAAATGACTACTTTAGAATGTAATGATAATTTTCGAATCTGACGGATTCCAACTAAATCAGATAAAACGACAAATCCAAGACCGCCAAGAATGATGATAGCCATACTGACGATATTGATGACCGGATCATTTACGTACAGAGTTAAACTTCGGAAATCACCAAACAAATCAAACCCTGCATTATTAAACAGAGAGATCGAATGAAACACACCAAAATAGAGGGCTTTGCCAAACGGCATATCAAAAGACCAGCGTATTGTTAAGAGGAGTGCTCCAATCAACTCTATAGTAATAGAGTAAAATAATACTTTCCTTACCAGTTTTACAATGCCTTCAATTGAATTCTGATTTAAAGCTTGCTGTAAAATAAGCCGTTCACGCAGGGATATCTTTCGCCGAAAGACAATCGCGATCAGAGTCGTCATTGTCATAAATCCCAAACCGCCAAGCTGGATGAGTACAGCAATCACTACTTGGCCAAATACAGAAAAATAATGCCCCGTATCCAGTACGACAAGTCCAGTTACACATGTTGCCGATGTTGCCGTAAAAAAAGCATCTATAAATGCGATCCTTTCCCCTGTTGTATTAGCAATCGGAAGCATCAGCAGCAAAGTACCAACCATAATAATGGCTGCAAAGCCGAGCACTAATATTTGAGGCGGGTTTAATTTAAAGATACGGGCAGTCATGTTAAACACTTGTTCACCTCATTCATTAGCTTCAATTAAAAAGAGAACCTTTTCCGAGCAATTTGTATAGCTCTAGGTAATGGTTCCCCCCTGTTTTTTCTTTTTAGGATTTATTCTGCCCAGGACCATAAGAAGTTCATCCCCGATTATAAGTCTTCCCCAAACATGAACACAAAATGAAAGAACCGATAATTTAAAAGAAATTCATTCAAATTAGCATATATTCATCCATAAAGATTAGATTATAAGACAATATTGGATATTTACAAGCTTATAAACGCTTTATCATAGAATTGCTCGTTCCACTCGCTTTCACTATGTGGCTATGCTATCTTTACAGTAAACTTATTATCACGATTTACCTGTAAATTACAAGGAGGAATATCATGAATCGAACAGGGCAGCCCCTTGTGCTTACCGCCAATTTCAAACGGCTTTGCGTGCTGGGAGCGATTGGTCTCATTTTGTTTGTTGTCTTTCAGATTTTACCGGGAACTGCGATGCAGTCCACTGAACAGCAGACACAGAAGGTAATTACAAAACAAGAAGCCTTTGAGGCAGCTTTGCCTTATGCACAGCAGCAAGCAGGAATTTCAGCAGACAACGTCTCATATGAAGATGTACTTGTCACCTATAAGTCACACTCGGATTTCTACGGCTATCTTGTAGCTAATGAGCTGCTTGTTTCATACAACGAACAGTTTAAACAGCAATATCCCTATGATCTATACAGTGTAAGGATACCCGACTCAGAGGGCGGGCAGGTGACTGTCGATGTACATATGAATACGGGGATCCCCGTCAGCTACACTCATGAGTTTCCTTCTTCTTCCTATTTGGATCTCGAAGTGCTTCCCGCATCTAAAGTCGAAGAAGCGCTGCTAATCAACCGAATGGCAGAAGGAGGGATTACTTTATCAGAAAAACAACAGCTGGCTGCACCCATCTTAGCCGCTGCAGGTTATACGCCCAGTAAGCTGAACCTGCAAAATACGGATGAATCGGATACAGGCCTTATCTATACGGATCCTTCCATGAAAATTGGAGACTCTGTTCTTGAACTCAGGTTCACCTTTGAGAATGGAGAGATACGTTCCTATGAGCCTCGTTTCTCTGTTCCGGCAGCTCATACAGCCTATGTAGAAAAACAAACATCTCAAGCCACAATCATGACGCTTGTCGGTTACGGTTTATTCACTTTACTGCTTGGTGTTCTAGCCATTATCTATAGTGTCCGTACCCGAGCATACACCTCTTTTAAACGGGGAATCTGGCTGTCCATTTTATACTTCCTGTTTACCATGATCGGTACCTTTAATCTGCTTCCCACGTTTCAAGCAGAAGGCTATTCAACGGCGATGCTTATCATACTTCTCAGCATACAAGCCTTGTTTACCCTTGCCATGACTTGTCTTGTGTACTTCTCCCTTGTGGCGGGTAATGGACTTTGGCGTAAAGATGGATTGAATCTATGGCCGCAATCCAAGGAAGAAGGATATGGACGTTATGTACTGAACAGTATGTATTCCGGTTATCTCTGGGCATTCGCTTTGTTAGGGCTTCAATCCGTCATTTTTCTCTTTTTAGAAAAGGGCCTCGGTTCCTGGTCAACAACAGATGCAAGCCAGTCACCGTATAACATGCTCTATCCATGGCTTATGCCTCTGCTTGCTTGGATGGCTGGTATTGGAGAAGAAGCTGTATATCGTTTGTTCGGTATCCGTATGTTCAAAAAAATGGTGCGCAGTACCATTCTGGCAAGTCTGATCACTTCTGTGATCTGGGCTATGGGTCATACGCTGTACCCGATCTACCCTGTTATCACAAGACCGATCGAACTTACCATTATTGGACTCGTGTTCAGCTATATAATGATCAGATACGGATTTATTACTTCCATGTTTAGTCACGTCATATTTAACAGCATTCTGATGGGAGTCAGCTTAATCATGATGATGGATACAGTGAATGTATTCGCGGGTGTTTTTTGGATCATTCTTCCCGCTATTGTGGGTTATATTATCTATCGATTTAATCCTGCACCTAAAAAAAAGAAGCCGTTATTCACGGCTCCTCATCTTGAAGAGAATCAATAATTTGTTTGGCGAGTTTATCGCCGATGGAAAGAGGCCGGAAATCTTCAATGCTGGCCTCTTTAATTTTGCGTAAAGAACCAAAATGTTTGAGTAACATCTTGCGTCTCTTCTCCCCGATTCCCGGAATGGAATCCAGCTTAGAGACAACCATAGACTTCCCGCGCTGCTCACGGTGGAACGTAATGGCATAGCGGTGAACCTCTTCCTGGATCCGGTGAAGAAGATAAAATTCCTGACTGTCGCGAGCAAGCTGCACCGTTTCGTAGGTATCGCCTTTCATCAGCTGCGCCGTCTTATGTTTTGCATCTTTTACAAGTCCGCACACCGGAATAAATAATCCTAACTCATCATGCAAAATTTCCTGAGCTGCTGATATTTGACCTTTCCCGCCATCGACGATAATTAGATCAGGTCGCTTCAAGTCTTCCTTCAGCACCCTCTCGTATCGGCGCCGGATCACTTCACGCATCGTCTCGTAGTCATCAGGTCCTTGTACAGTTCGAATCTTATATTTTCGGTATTCTTTCTTCTCCGGTTTTCCGTCAACGAATACCACCATGCCCGATACGGGATTTGAACCTTGGATATTCGAGTTATCAAAGGCTTCAATGCGGTTTAATGACGGAAGTCCAAGGGCACCAGCCAAGCGTTCTGCCGCTTTGGAGGTCCGTTCTTCGGTCCGTTCTATTAAACGGAATTTCTCATCAAGGGAAACCTTCGCGTTTTGAATCGCCATGGTTACCATTTGACGCTTAAGTCCGCGTTTAGGAAGAAGCACTTTGATACCAAGCCAGTCTTGCAATAGTTCAGCCGCAGAGACAGGGTCATGCGTTCCAGCCGATTCTGCATGTTCTGATCTCAATAACGCGGCGGCTTCATCCTTTTCTTGATCTTCCTTATGATCCATCTCCTCTGCTACAGGAAGCAGAATTTCTTTAGGTAATGCGGGATTATCACTATAATACTGGGTTACGAAGGATATAAAATCACCGTAAGCATCCCCATAGAACGGAAAAGTCGTGACATGCCGTTCAATCATTTTCCCTTGGCGGACATATAAAATTTGAACACACATCCACCCTTTATCCACAGCAAAACCAAATACGTCCCGGTCTTTATTATCCGCGGTCGTAATTTTCTGTTTCTCCATAAGCGCATCTATGCTCATAATCTGATCACGTAATTCTTTTGCCCGTTCAAAATAAAGATCTTCTGCGGCTTCATGCATTTTTTTCTCTAAATCTTTTCTTATTTCTTCATGACCACCGCTAAGGAAAGACCCAATCTCCTGACTGATGCCCTCATAGGTTTTTTTTGGAATCTCTTTCACACACGGAGCCATACACTGACCCATGTGGTAATAAAGACAAACGTCCTTAGGCATTACACCGCATTTACGGAGTGGATACATCCGGTCGAGCAGCTTTTTGGTCTGATGTGCAGCGTAGGAGTTTGGATAAGGACCAAAATACTTTGCTTTATCCTTGAGGACTCTCCGAGTCACCTCTAATTTGGGATGGCGTTCGTTTGTTATTTTTAAGTAAGGAAATGTTTTGTCATCCTTTAAAAGCACATTATACTTCGGTTGATGTTGTTTTATGAGATTGAGCTCAAGTAACAATGCTTCTTTGTCACTATTAGTGACGATATATTCGAAGTTGCGAATATCTGCAACGAGTCTTTGTGTTTTTCCATTATGACTGCCTGTAAAATAAGAGCGTACCCGGTTCTTCAGAACTTTGGCTTTACCTACATAAATAATCGTTCCTTGTGCATTCTTCATGAGATAGCAGCCGGGAAGATCCGGAAGTAAAGCGAGCTTATGCTTGATGTTCTCAAGCGCTTTTTCTTGTTCTTCTATGCTCTCCAAATGCGAGTCCATCGCGGTTTCCCCTCCTAACCATGAACTAAGCTTTATATAAAAAGTTTATATAAAAAGAATCTCATCCTAAATCATCTATTAAATCATTTATTAAATCATCATTATTAAACCATTTATCGAATACATGTTCTTATATCATAGTATAACTTCTTATTCTTCTATTCAAGTGGAAGCCTATGGATTCCATAAAAAACGCCTCTGGCATAAATGCCAGAGGCGTTCCCCTTATTCCAATCCGAATTAGTGTTTGGAAATCAGGTTTTTCAGGTTTTCTTTGGAGTTCAGTCCAACGACTTTATCAACGGGCTGACCATCTTTGAACAGAATCAAAGTTGGAATACTCATTACGCCAAAACGGGAAGCAGATTCAGGATTCTCATCTACGTTCACCTTAGCAATTTTAACGTCATCGCCAACGTCAGCAGCTAGCTCTTCCAAGATCGGAGCAAGCATTTTACAAGGACCGCACCAAGGCGCCCAGAAATCTACAAGAACCGTTCCTGTACCTTCAACTTCAGTGTTAAAGGATTGATCGGATACATTTACAATAGCCATGAGAAAGTCCTCCTTCTATATCATGCACAAGTATTATTTAAACACCTTATCGTTATCATAAACGATTACTTTATTATAGCATATAACGATGTGTAATGCGAAACGTTTGATCATTTCCTAACCCTACAATTTCTTTACAAAATCTTCCTATAACCGTTATACTTGAATAAATTCGTACACGCTGTTATTTGAAAGATCTACAGCGTATACATTCTTATAAAGGAGGGTCCATCATGGAACCAAAAGTGCTTCGTCCTTATGATCCACGTTCCCACAAGAATGAAGAACCCCGTAATGATTTATTCGATCTTATGGGTGGATTTTTTGGCATGTTCCTGTTCATGACGGTCATCTTTTTTGGAATGGTCATTATTAAATTCCTGATCAGTTAAGCGCCAAAGATCCAGGAGACACCAAAGTCTGATTCTTTCTCTATATAGAGAATAGGATCAGACTTTGTTTATTTTGCTGCTTAGAGCGATTTATTATTCAGTTCTTCAAAAAAAAGAAAATTCCACTGTCTTATCTAACTCTTTATCCTCGATGTTTCCCCCGCTGATTCTCTCCGCGCACAGGGACCACTTCAACAAAAGGCCGAATACGATCCATGAGTCGTTGCCCTTTGTGTCTTTCTTCCCCATCCTTGCTTGTAAAACTCAGATGTTGTTCCAAACTTTCCAAACTGTAGTTGGAGGTATAGAACGTTGGTTTACGGTTCATTCGGTAATTTAAAATGGAACCCAGAACATGATCGCGTACCCATGGACTTAAGTTTTCTGCCCCGATATCATCAAAAATGAGCAAATCACAATTTTTTAATATTTCCGTTGTTTCTTTTAACTTCTGTCCTTCCTGAATCATGGATTTTAGATCTTCCACAAAGTCAGGCATATAGACGATCACACCCGTATAACCAAGAAGAGCAAGTTCATGAAGCAAATACCCCATTAAAAATGTCTTCCCTGTTCCAAAACTTCCTTCGAGATATAGCCCTTCAGGTGATAAACCATTTTGCTTCGTATCATTAATATAACGGAACACTTTATTCACTGCTGGGGCACGCTGCAAGTCTTTCCGTAAAATCTCTGCCACATTATATCCTTCACTTAGCGTGCGCTCATCCACATAGAAACTGCGGATTCGCTCTTTCACCTGCTTGTCATGGTCGCTTTTCAGCTGTAGAGAGCAAGGAGTCTTCTTATCTATAATTTCAGGTTGTCCATTAAAATATTCAACCGAAAGTTTGGAATAATGACCTTGAAAATCATTGGGGCAATTCGCTAGTCCCGGACAATTCGCACAATGATTACGGTCTTTCGCATATTGATAAAATTTACTTAATGAAAGCTTAAACTTCATATCATCCACTTCAGGATGTTCTTCCCTGAATTTTTGCACAAAGGGATCTGCATTAACCTGATCTTCAATGCGCTTTGATTGCTGACGAAAGGATGGATTCAACTGCTGCAAAATGGGGCCTAAAGATTCCATAGGTATAGTTTGCGCCCACCTTTCTTCTTAGATTGTTAATTATAATCGCTTAAGCTCCGCCAAGCGTACCTAACCGAAACTTTAAGAAAAAGTAGTTCGTTTCGCCTGCATTTCCTCTGCAAAACGAATCATTTCCTCCAGTTCTTCCTCACTTACTACATCAGTGCTGCCTGTATCTTGAACAATGGGAATCTCGGGTTTGGATCTTGTCTGCTGTTGATATGAACGAGGCCGGCTTGTTTTCGGCGTCCGTTCTCCAGCTCCCGTTTTTTCTTTGTTCCCTTTGATTTTTGCTTGATCCCGTATATATTGAACTGCTTTCTCATAAGTATAAACTTGTTTTAGCAGCATATTGGATGCAATAGCTTCCACAAAATTACGATTAATTCGCTGATCGTTGCCCGATACAACCATGGTCATCAGATAATGGATCAGTACATTAATCACTTCTGCTGGCAGCTTATAGCTCAAATCAACCTTTTCAAAAATATCAATCAGATTATCCGGAACAGAACCAGGGAAGAACGTTTGTAATAAACGTAAATAAGGCTCGTTCCTTAGCATCATATTATATTGATGAATGTCACATTTGGTCGCAAATTGAGGAGGAACCTCAAGATAGTACTCCATTTCAACGACATGTTCAACAGGCAGTTCATCATTTGGTTCATTCTGCGCGGCCTGACGAAGATTAACCACTTTGGCTGCATGAATGCTTTGTTCTTCTTTCCGTTTCTTCCCTTGCCGAAATGTTTGACTCGCCAGTTGCTGAAGCCGATCAAGAATGACCTCGCCTTGCGGATTAAACACCCCATCTTCATCAAGCAACCTGCATACATCTTGAACACCTAAGCTATATTTATGGACTACATAATTAATAATCCCCATCTGCTCTGTATCAAATCGGAGATGTTCCACATGACGACGATTTATGGATTCCTTCGGGAAACGAAGGATAATATCTGAATAGTTCAGTTTGCTTTCTTCTGGTACAGACAGAGTCGCTTGATCCGCTCTGCCGCTGGATACTTCGACTAAAGCTTGTTCAAGCTCATAGTCAATTACATGCGTATTCAGCTCGAAAATCTCATAAAAAGGGACCGAAATATTTTCTTTATTCATAGCAGACATACCAACATCCGCTGCATCTTCTGTCCAAAGCTGAGACCGCAAAGCCAGCACGGCAAACTTGCCAATTCGATCTCTGAGAAGCAAAGTCAAATGCTGTGTCCTGAAAAACTCTCCAGGTGAAAGCGGTGGACTAAGCTCATATTCATAGGTATATTCATCTGTCTCTGGCACATAAACCCGTGAGGTTTGTAAAAGGCCGACCGCTTCCAGCTTGGAAGTTTGTTCCATTAGGAACGAGCGTCCCTTCTCACTTGGATCTATCCCCAAAGTCAGAAATAATTTACGTTGCTGTTCCATTCCTGAGTAACCAATCTGATCAGCTCTTATATGCTGAAACAATAAATGGTACAAACTGATGGCAAACGCGCCTACCATCGGCTGATAGGCAGAGCTGAGCATCCGTTCGTCCAGGCTGCTAAGGCCAAACTCACGGAAAACGCAGTAACGATGATTTTCTGTAAAGTGAAGCATATTCTTCACGCGCATTGCTCATTACTCCTTCTCTCCGATTTGTAGTGAACTCTATTCTATCATAAAAAGGGCCGGCTTAAATCTTCAAATATAGCCAAAATCCCTGCTTAATCTTTCCGCTATTCCCTCTTATCTGACAAATGTTCGCATTCCCTCTGTTTTTGAAATCGAGTTTTTCATTGTACTCTACTATTCTATGAAAAGGGAAGCGTTTCATGACAAAACCCTCTTCTCATGATATGAAAAGAGGGCAAGTATACACCTAAATATAATAGGGTAAAATCAAAACATTTTGTAGCCGCCGATACGCAGCTTTTGGATTGTCCATCCACTAAGAATTGCACCTGCCACACCGCTGAGTCCGATTAAATAATCAACAGGTCCATAAGAACTCATATGTGTACCGAAACTGCTACTTCGATCCCACATGGAGAAAATGACAATGGGTATAAGGACAATGATAAATAGATAAGCAGGAAACCAAGTCGTTTTCATGAGCATATTCAAAATAAAACCGATGCCAAACATCATTACAAAAAACAAGATCATAAGCACGAGCACAGGTAAAAACTGCATTCGCTTACATCCTCCTTCTTTCTACCAAATCATGAATCTCTATCCATAACAGATAATAAATAGTGTAACCCAAAATAGGTGTCACGGCAATGAACTTTCTAGGTTCCGCCAGCGTTTACCGACTTTTAATGAGATCTTCATTTGCCCTGCTACTTCCGCCTTTGATACAATAGAATCATTGATTTCATCTATGAAATAATCTGATATACAAAATTTAATATCATATAGGAGTGAAACAAATGAACGAAGCTGCATCGACTCTGGAAGGCTGGTATGCTCTACATGATTTCCGATCCATTAACTGGGCCGCTTGGCGTTCTGCTGATGAGGAAGCACGCGCTGTTGCTTTAGACGACCTGCAAGAATTTTTACAAGAGTGGACTTCTGTTGAGGAAGCCGGGAACGGCAGTTCAGCCGTATATACGATCATCGGTCAAAAAGCTGATTTTGTAATGATGCATTTACGTGAATCTTTGGAAGACCTCAATGCACTTGAAAATGCATTTAACAAAACAACTTTTGCTCGTTTTACGACCAAAGCTTACTCTTATGTCAGTGTAGTAGAACTGAGTAATTACCTTGCTGGTAAAGATGCTGATCCGATGCAAAATCCAGAAATTGTAGCACGTCTGAAGCCGATTCTTCCAAAAAGACAATATATTTGTTTCTATCCAATGAATAAAAAGCGGGACCTAAGCGATAACTGGTACATGCTCTCTATGGACGAGCGAAAAGCGATGATGAGAAGCCATGGTCTGATTGGACGCAGCTATGCAGGCAAGGTAAAACAAATCATTACCGGCTCTGTTGGTTTCGATGATTGGGAATGGGGCGTTACTCTCTTTGCCGATGATGCTCTTCAGTTCAAAAAGCTGGTGTACGAGATGCGTTTTGATGAAGTTAGCGCACGTTACGGAGAATTCGGTTCTTTCTATGTAGGTAGTCTTTTGAATCCCGAATCTTTTGAAAGTATGTTAAAGATATAATATAAATGAGCTCATATAATAAAAAGGATGCCCTTATGCGGCATCCTTTTTATTATATGTTTCTTCGTTTAGTCGTTCTCTTCTTCGAGCTTCTTTAAGGATTCCAGAAATTCAGCCGTAGCCCGATCGCGGTCACGACCTTTTTCTTTTAACCTTTCAATAGCAGGTAATATCAAAATATCGATTTCCTTTTGTACGATATAAGATAGATCATACTTTTCCTGCTCTTCGAGATAACTGCCAACTTCCATTAAGGCATGATATCGATCCAGTTCATCTCTTTTGAGTAGTCCTCTTACCTGTACACTGCAATGTCTCATGGTTTAAAAGAACCTTCCTTTTTGGAGTACAAGCGGTATACCGCCAATTACATATAAATAGCGAATATCCACTGCTTTTTTCAGCTGTGCTGCTTTCCAGCCCTTCCACTTCTTCCCGTTCACAATCGCTATGGCTTCCCCTTTACCGAGTGAAGCGACCGTTCCTTTGTGGCTGAATGTGAACTTGCTCAGCTGTTTGCCGCGAATCGAAAGAGCTATATTTTTCGCACAATTCACTCCCTGCTGCATCGCAATTTGAGCCGTCGGTGGATAAGGACGGCCCTCCTTGTTTAGTACGAGTGAGCTGTCTCCTATGATGTATATATGATCGTAACCTGGTGCTCTTAAATACTCATCTACTTTGACACGTCCGCGTGTCACCTCAAATCCAGCATTCTCGATCAGCTTGTTACCTCGAATTCCCCCAGTCCACACCACGGTAGAGGCTTCAATTCGTTCGCCGTCTCCAATGATGACACCACCGGCAAAACACTCTTTTATCGGCACGCCGATTCGAAGAATAATTCCTTTATTCTTGAGTACATCCATAGCATACTCTACTAATTCTTTATCAAAGCCGGGAAGCGGTGTGGGAGCTGCCTCGACATTGTAGAGTTCCACTTTTTCTGGATCTACATCAAACTCTTTGCATAGAAGAGGTAAGCGGTCTGCCAGTTCAGATACAAATTCCACTCCGCTAAACCCAGCTCCTCCAACCACAAATCGCAGACGGCTTGCTATGCTGTCATTTTTATAACAAGCAAACTGGTATTCAATATGTTCTCGAATTAATCTTACGGAATTAATACTGCGAATCGTCATTGCATGGTCTTTCATTCCGGGTATCCCAAATGTCTCGGGTTCTCCGCCTAGACTGACGACTAAAATATCATACGATAAGGTGCCGTCTTCCAATATTACTTTTTTCTCGTGCGGCCTAATATCTTTTACAGCAGATTTCACAAGATCGATCTTGAACTCGTCAATCAGCTTCGAAATGGGTACCCTTGCATGATCAATAGTATCCGTCCCAGCAGCTGGCATGTGCAGATGCGTTGTTATGTAGTGGTAGTCGTGCCTGTTTACCAGTGTGACATCTGCTTCATTGTAGTTCAGTTCCTTTTGAAGTCGCTGTGCGGTTAGTATACCGCCATAGCCTGCGCCAAGGATGACGATCTTAGGAATGTTACTCATGCGCCTACCCCTCCAAAATCATTCAACTCTTTAATAGAAGGCCTAAGAATAAGAATATAGTAAGAAATTAACGCCTGAAAGCGATAACTTTTAAATAAAGATTACTTAGGCACCTTATAAACCCAACTTATAAAAATTGATTCAATCCACTAAAGGCAAAGATAGTTCTATCCCTATTCATTAAAACGACATGTTATGTCATGAGGTTTCAAAACTTTATAAAATAAACGGTAAATACGTAAAAATCAAGAAAAAAATTCACGCAACAAAAATGATAGCGATACAACCTTAAAATAGCAAGTGACAATATACCCTTTTATAGATATAAAATACAGAATAACTACTTTAAATACAGGCAAAACAGAATGGAAGTCACCTTTGCAACAAATTGCGGTAGTGTCTATAATGAAAAATGAATTTAACTTAAGAATCGACAATCTCGTGGATATCCGTGACGTTATTGATTCACAATAACATATAGAGAAAGGTGTGTTCTATAAAATGACGACCTCTGCATCTGAAACTACTTACGAGATGACCGATTTACTCATTATCGGCGGTGGTCCTGCCGGAATGTTTGCTGCTTTTTATGGCGGTATGCGTCAGGCATCTGTGAAAATCGTGGAGAGTATGCCTCAATTGGGCGGCCAGCTCGCTGCATTATACCCGGAGAAATTCATTTATGATGTTGCCGGCTTCCCTAAAATTACAGCAGGAGAACTGGTGAATAATCTCCTCACACAAATGGATCGTTTTGATACAGACATTAGACTTGAAGAAAAAGTCATTTCTGTCGAGAAGAAAGAAGAACGGCATTTTGTTGTTACAACCGACAAAGATGTTCATCATGCGAAATCCATCATTATTACAGCAGGTGTAGGCGCTTTCGAACCACGCAGACTGGATCTTGAAGGAGCAGCACGTTTTGAAAAAGCAAATCTTCATTATTTTGTCAGTGACCTGAGCCGTTTTGCAGGTAAAAAAGTACTGATCAGCGGCGGCGGCGACTCTGCTGTTGACTGGGCGCTTATGCTTGAGCCCATTGCTGAACAAGTTACACTAATCCACCGCCGGGACAAATTCCGCGCACATGAACATAGTGTTGAGAATCTGATGGCTTCCAAAGTAAATGTGATCACTCCTACCGAAATCGCTGAGCTGCACGGAGAAGATCGCATTACAAAAGTTACTCTTTCTCATGTAAAAACCAAAGAAACACAAGAAATTGAAGTCGATGATGTCATTGTAAACTTTGGTTTCATCTCTTCTCTTGGACCTATTGCTGAATGGGGAATTGATATTCAAGGTAACTCTATCGTTGTTGACACTCGAATGGAGACAAGCATACCTGGCATCTTTGCAGCAGGGGATATCACCACATACGAAGGCAAGCTAAAACTGATTGCTGTCGGCTTCGGTGAAGCACCTACAGCGGTCAATAACGCCAAAGTATATGTAGACCCGAGTGCCAAACTATCTCCTGGGCACAGCAGTAATATGAAAATGTAATATTTAGTTAATTTATATTTAAAGAATAATACACCAATAAAAAAGGGTATCTTACTCCTGACAACCATTCAGGAGGGATACCCTTTGACTTATATGTGCCCACTATGTAACGGTCTCAATATACCTGCTGCACAACCTTGCCCCACCTGTGGTGAGCCTATCGTGGATTACGGATTAACGAAAGACTACGCTGGGCCTTACAGCCCTTATGTATCATCTTCCGATGATCTTACGATACCAGAAGCTAAAGGCTACTGCATTCACCTCATGTTCTGTCCTCACTGTCTGACGCAGTCTTCATATGCTGTAGAAACATGGGAAGTGCAAGGCCATATCGGACCGTCAAACCACGAGGATCTCTAATGAAAAATGGCAGGGACGTCGGTGTTCAGTTCACGCCTAAGGATCTCACCTAATAATAACTCGATGAAATCGCGTTCAAGTTGAAGCTCGATTGCCATGTGATAAGAATCGAGCAACATCTCATCTGAAAGCATAGCCATCTCCGACACAACCTTTCTTTGTTTTCCTCGTCTCTATTCTATCAAAGATCAAAAAGTAGAACAAGTGTTCTGTTATCCACAACCAAGTGTGGAAATCCTGTGTATAGTTTGTTAATAAATGTCAAAATCCGAAGTTTTAGAAGGAAGGATATGTGGACAATATTTATACACAGGATAAAAATGTATTTTCTAACGAAAAATATATTTCATATATTATTAGAGAAATTAGCTAGATTTAAAGTGAAATGACTGGAATATAAGAAACACCCGAATATATTACCCATGAATTATCTTTCCTAAACACTTTTTTATAAAATTATTGCGGTCTCGTATTCACTTCTAAAATCCATATTTTACCGGAGTGATCAAGCCCATAATCAAAACCAAGTTCACCAATGCCTGGGAACCTTTCTTCCAGAAGTGCGGTGCAGGTCCGTGTAAGTTTGCGCATCTCTTGCTGCTTAGCTCTCGCGTCAATATGAGGTAGAGAACGACGTAAAGCTTCCCGGCATTTCAGGAGCGTTCCTCCTTTACATACGTTGGTAATGACGAGCCCTTTTCGAGCATGCCTTCCCAGCATGGCTGTAATCTTCCACCCTGTCTCTTTCTTCAAAAATTTTACTCGGTAATCAATAGGACGTCCCATAATACGAGCCAGTGTAATTCCTTGCTGAATAAGATAGGTTCTTTTTATTTTATTTCTCAAAAGGGAACGATACATCGATTTATAGTTAGAGAAGCTATACGTATGAGACATTTTCGTAAAGAAATATTTCTCTCCCTCTCTTCCCACACGCATAACGCCGTTTCCACCCCCGCCATGCACAGGCTTAACAAATACCATTCCATATTTCTGTAACATATCTTTCAAATGTTGCTCGGTAAATATTGCGGTTTCTGGGATATGATTTGCGATATAAGGATTTGTCTGAAGAACTTCTGTTTTGATCCACTTACTTCCAATAGTTCGATTCATACGTTTCCCTCCTTCAGAACATAAATAATGAGGTCAGATCGAGTCCTAATACTATATATATTTCTGTAACTCTTTCTTCTCTTGTATGTCTGTCCTTATAGAGACGCCTTTTTATGAGGGAAAAGAGAATTGGGTTTTTTACCAAAGATAGGCTATATTAAGAGGTAGATAACGATTAGGAAAGGAGCTTATTACTTCGTGGCTCAATTTATTGAAAGTTTTTATGGGGTTGCCTATTTTGCCATGGCCATCGTACTCGTAGCGGTCACCCTTCTCACTTTTATCACCGGCATTAAGTTTATTCGTGATAAAAAACATATCGGTTTTGGAATCGGCTGTATTGGCTTTTCCATTCTTTTTACCGTCATTATTATAGAAGCTGTTAAGTTAGTTACTGCCTAAGCACCCGATCCCAGGAACCATCTTCTCCAAATAAAGAGAGAGGTGGTTTTTTCGTATATCTCTTTTTCGGTTACAATAACAAAAACGAGGAAAGTAGGTGCTGTGCTGCTTATGTCGGAGCGTATGGGAATCATTGATATCGGATCAAACTCCATCAGACTTGTCATCTATGAAGTGCTGAATATGGGAGCCTACCGGGTTTTATATGAGAAAAAGTATGCAGCAAGACTGAGTCAAAAGGTAGATAGGGATGGGACGATCAGCTATGAAGCAATCAGCTCTATTCTGCCGGTACTTCGCAGTTATCAGGATATATGTGCAAGCTACCAAGTATCTCACGTCAGGGCAGCCGCTACGGCGGCGATACGTAATGCACAGAATAGCAGTGACATAACGAGATGGATTAAGGAAGAAACGGGTCTTGAAATCCAGCTGATCTCTGGAGAAGAGGAAGGGCGTCTTGGATTCTTGGGTGTCATTGAGTCCATTTCCTTATCTGACGGATTTATTATTGACATCGGCGGAGGAAGTACGGAGATCACTCTTTTTCTAAACGGTCAATATAAGGAAAGCCTTTCTATTCCTTACGGTGCTGTTAATGCGCATGCCCGCTATGGCACTTCTACTCACTGGAGTCGTGAGATGGTAGATGATTTCGTGAGTTCCATACATAGCTTTTTAAAAGAACATGTTTGGACACAGCAGCATCCAGGACTTACACTGGTTGGTCTTGGTGGAACGGTACGTTCTCTAGCTAAAATGGTACAGAAAAAACAAGAATATTCTCTTCCTGTCATGCACAATTACCGAATGGAACCGGAAGATATTCGCGTATTTTATAATACCCTTCCTTATATTCCTTCAGATCAACGAAAAAAAACACCCGGCTTATCAAAAGACCGGGCAGATTTGATCATACCTGGTGTCATTTTGCTTCAAACGATCTTCAACTGGCTGGAATCAACCCATTACCTTGTCAGTGGAGCAGGGCTTCGGGACGGGCTATTCTATGAACTCATGCAAAAAGACTATCCTGACTATATGAAACAGGAAGTCTTAACAAAAAGCATTTGGAATCTGCTTCATTTTCATTCCACAGTTCCGGCAGGGCAGTTGAACCAAGTTCATTCCGGTATGCAGCAGCTGTATCAGGTGCTAGAAGGAGAAGCTTCGGTATCCGACAGCCGAATCATGTATGCCTCCTCCATGCTGTACCGTATTGGGGAACAACTTCAGCATCATAAAGCAAGCCAGCATTCGCTCTACTGGATTAAGAATCATGGCGTATGGGGCCTTAGCCACCGTGAAACGATCATCACTGCCATCATAGCTGACTATCATCCAAAGGGCCGAACGCCTGCTGAAATCGATTTTCATCAAGACATCTTATATTCAGAAGACTATAAACGAATCATTCGCCTCGGCTCACTGCTCAGACTTGCTTCTGCCTTGTACGGAAACGGAGGAACTGCTGTAGAATCGATGAAAATAGAAAAAAAAGACGACTTCCTGCAGCTACATTTAACTTGCCGCAGAATGCCGTCTATGGAACAAAAGGAACTGGAAGATATCAAGAAAGAAGTAGAAAAAGCTTGGAAAATAGACCTTAGTTGGACGATCTCGATTTCTTCCAAGTCTTAATCTGAATCGCCTCAAATTGACTCCGAAGTAAAGGCTCCTTGTTATTCACCGGGACATAGGTTCCGTTGGATAATAACAGGCGGGCCTTTACGTTGTCTTTAAGGGAAAGTTCCAGTGTATTCACTAGTATTTCTTTTAATTTGCGGTCATTCACAGGACACATGAGTTCAATCCGGCGATCCAGATTTCTTGTCATCCAATCTGCACTCGATAAATAAACTTCGAAGTCTCCTTCATTCTCAAAGTAGAATATGCGTGAATGCTCTAAGAAACGATCTACAATACTAATAACTCGTATATTCTCGCTGATCCCTTCCAGACCCGGACGCAGACAGCAGACTCCTCTTACAATGAGCTGGATTTGTACTCCTGCTTGTGAAGCTGCATATAGTTCATCAATCATTTCCTGATTCGAAAGAGAGTTCACCTTGGCAATGATTCTTGCCGGTTTGCCGCTTTGGGCATTTGCTGCTTCACGCCGGATCATTTCAAACAATTTATTTTTCAGTCCCTCTGGTGCGAGGTGAATCTCACCCAGCCCCTGCGCTTCTGAATAGCCCGTTATCTCATTAAATACCTGTGAAGCATCTTCACCGATCTGAGGATCTGAGGTCAATAATCCAATATCCGTATATACCCGTGCCGTGTTCGCATTATAGTTACCCGTTCCAACATGAACATACCTGCGAAGTGTATCTTGTTCTCTGCGTACAATTAGAATGATTTTTGCATGCGTTTTGAGACCTAATAAGCCATAAACGACGTGGCATCCGGCTTTTTCTAGCTCTCTTGCCCAAGCTATATTTCGTTCTTCATCAAATCTTGCTTTGAGTTCTACGACAACGGTGACCTGTTTTCCCATCTCTGCAGCATGTGCCAACGCAGGAATTAACCGCGAGTCTCCATTGACCCGATATAAGGTCATTTTGATCGCCATCACATCTGGATCTTCTGCTGCTTCTTCCAGAAAATCAGTCACTGCATCAAAAGACTCATAGGGATGGTATAAAAGAACATCTTGTCTGCGTAAAATTTTAAAGAAGCTTTCGTCCGTGTGGAAAATCTCGGGATAGACCGGCTTAAGATTCGGATATTTTAAATGATTATATCCTTCAAGCTGGTCAACAAAACTGCCTAGAAATCCAAGATCGAGCGGACCTTGAATCTCAAACATCTGGTCGTCTTTAATACCGAATTCATGCTTTAAGTAAGCAAGTGCATTCGGGTGAATGCCCTCCTCCACTTCAAGGCATACCGGGGCCCCCCGTCTGCGGCGTCTCAGCTCTTTTTCTATTTCTTCCAGTAAATCTTCTACTTCTTCTTCATTAATATAAAGATCGGAATTTCGGGTTAGCCGAAAACCATGAACCGACTCTGGTATGTACCCGCTGAACAGCGTATGAATATGATGCTTTATCAGCTCTTCGGTAAGGATAAATGATTTTTTCTTACTGTTTGAACGGAGTGGAACCTGAATGACTCTTGGAATATTGGAAGGGACTTGAACAATAGCAAAATAAAATTCATTCGCGTCTCCTTCTTTCCGCAAGACGACAGCGAGATAAACAAACTTATGATGCACAAGAGGAAAAGGTCTGCTTTGATCTACAGCCATAGGTGTAAGCACAGGAAAAACAATATCATGATAATATTGCTCCATTGCCTTCTGCTGGGTTGCATTCAGATCTGTATACTCCATAAATACGATGCCTTTTTTGGAGAGCTGTCTCATAAGATCCCGATAGGAGCGATACTGTTCCTGAATCATCTTAGAGATCCGCTTCATTAATCGTTTGTATAGACCCGTTGGTGTGTAACCCGTAAAATCTTTTTTCATCAGCTCTGCCTTTATCTTCTCTCTTGTTTCAGCAACCCGCACACTCATAAATTCATCGAGATTCGAGGTAACAATGGATAAAAAACGAACACGTTCTAATAGAGGTGTGTCCACATTTTGCGCTTCTTGAAGCACTCTTCGGTTGAACTCAAGCCAGCTTAAATCGCGATTCAAATAGGAATATATTTCACGTTCCGTCCTGTTTTCTAGAATCACATTCTCTTTTTTCATAAGACCCCTCACAGTAAGAATCATTATAGTAGCTCACTCTATTGTAAACCCTACTAAAAGAATCAATCATCAGCCCTATGTTAAATTTATGTAAATATAATGTAAAATCTTCCATCTAGCTGCATATATATATCATAGATAGAATGAAGAATTTATAAAGTTTCGAGTGCGAATCTGCCAAATTCTATCGAATGCTTTACAATAGAGTAGAGAGAAGGTAAAGTGTTTACGTCAGCTCTCTTTAGGGCATTAGAACGTAATTAACACCTAATAGAAGGAGGATACGATGAATTCTAACAAATCTAGAACGCTGCAAAAAAACATAGAGTTTTTTACTGCTGCCTTATCTCAAACCGTCGTTTCCGTCTGGCAGGAAGATTCCGCAGGCGTATATTGCGAAATCGCTCGCGGATATGTAGAAATGTTTTCTAATGATCAGGTTCGAGTTCGAAGTGAAGATGGAATGGAACATCATTACTCTAGAGATACCGTTATATTCCAAACCGAGGTTTAATATATAGATACGACTACATGACACGAAGCAGCACCCGTTGTTATGTAGTCGTTTTTTATTGCTTACCGGTTAGGATGAATAGGGTGCAGCAAATTCAATAATGTTCTGATCGGGATCGAGAATGAAAATTTGGGCAAAACCAGCTACACTGTTAGGTCTTGCTTCGTAGGGGATTCCTACGGATTCAAGCCAATGCTTTGTTTTTTCATAACTTTTCACCCACACAGCGAAGTGTCCGTCCGTTGTGTCAATTCCGCTCTTCCGAAGTGTCTCTCCTGCTGGGTGCTGCAATAGATGCAGCTGCTGCTCTTCTCCGATCGCGTACCAAACTCCTGTTGAATCAAAAGGAGGGCGCGTGATCTGTTTCAATTGTAATTTTTCGGAATAGAACTGATGAGCCTTTGTTAAGTCTCGAACAGCCAAACTCACATGATGGATTCGTTCCATTTCAATCACGGTAGTTGCACCTCTTTTTGTGTATATTTGTATAGGAAATAGTTTACAAAATAATCTGTAATGCTATGCTAACATATCCTGCGCTTCTTGTTGATATAAAATCGCGGATTATCGATAGACTATTTATTTTTTTATGATACAGGTAAAAAATACAGAAAGGCAGTCACCATCTCTGTAGTGATGGTGACTGCCTTTCCTTGTGATCCATGATAAATTTAATTAGACAGTTGTAAATAACGAAGTGTTCTCAACAGAATGACAACGGCTTCTTCTTTCGTTACCTTTTTATGCGGAGCCAGCTGACTCGAAGATACTCCATTCAGCAGTTTCTTTTCGACAAGCAGTGCTACGGACGTCTGGGCATAAGGCGAAATATCTCCACGGTCCTTAAACGGTGCAAGGGAAGCTGCATCAGCCTCTTCATGCTTACCTGCATAATGAAGTACATTTACTATGAATACCGCAAGCTCTTGACGAGTGATATCCGCTTTTCCATTAAATGTACCATCCGTTTTTCCTTTTACAAGGTATGCTGCTTTGGCGGCAGCAATCTCTTTCTCATACTTTGATCCCTTAGTTACATCAATGAAGTTAGTGTCGTTTGCATTCGGAAGGAGCCCTAGACCTCTTACGAGAATAGAAATGACCTCTTCGCGTGAAATCGTTTCTTTACCTTGAATACTGCCTTTTACACCAGACAGAAGAATCTGCTTCATCAAAGCCTGTTCCACATCTTCCCCTGCCCACTTCGCTACTGAACCTGTGAATATACTGCTGCTTTGTGCCAAGAAGTAAATACCGCTTGCTGTTTTCTTCATCTCTACCGTAACCTTGCCATTAGCAGAGCTCGTTACCAATGTCGGTACGGGACGAATTTCATTCCTACTTTGTAGATAAACGAACCCGCTCAGTTTTTTCTTATCTACTTCTTTTGCATCCAGTGTAATGAGTTCGCTGATATAAGAGGTGCCGAATCTACTGACCTCCTCTGCTGTTCCTTGAGCTTTCATGTGCTCTACCTTCAGGTGCATTGGCTTATTCACAATTTTCAACTCTTTAAGCCAAGCATTTAGTCCCTTATCCTCTGTTTCGGAAATGGCTGAAACCGTTACTCTGCTATCCCCTGCTCCTGATAATAGGGACACAGGAATATGTTGTTCCGCTCCGTTAATGACCAAGATCAGTTTTGCTGATGCAGATTTCTTACGGATACTTTCAATTATTGCCTGCGGAAGTGTAATTTCGTTCTGTTCTGTACTGCTTTTTACAATTATTCTATAGTTCACTTCGGTTGCTTCACGAATCGTTTTCAATGCCTGCTCTGTAACGAGCGTAATTTTTGTTGTATTTCCATCCATGATGACTTTCGTCTCTAGCTGATTTTCTTCCAGTACCTGTGCTGGTGGAGCTGGCGCTACGGTAACAGGAGTAGATGGGCTTGTGTTGGTGTTAGTGTTTGGATTTGGATTTGGATTTGGATTTGGATTTGGATTCGGCTGCTGGTCAGGTCCAGGGGAAGTCACTTTTACTTTTTGAGTTATAAAATTCGACACTTTTTCCACGGAATCGCCCGATCTCTTTGTTGCGAGCAGCCGCACCACATGATCCTTGCTTGCATCTACAGAGATGGTATAGTTATTTTTCTCCGTTGCCCCGATATATTCATTGTCTATAAATACTTCGTAATGGGTCGCCCCTGGCACAGTACTCCAATGCATTTGGTACTTTTGATCTTCTACTTTTTCAAAGCTAACATTCGTTGGAGCCTTAAGCTCTTCTGTATTCACACCCCCGTCCATTGGAAGATTGGAGGCCAGTTCATTAATCAAGGCATGACTGCGATCACTTGTTACATCCCAGTTCATTGAACCGGCAATATCCAGTGATCTAACCATGGAAGCTGTATATTTCATTGTGGTTTCATCATTATAAGTTATGAATAGCTTCGTCTCTGGATTGTATACGTAAGATACTTTGGCTGCCTCATTCCACGTTTGAATGTATCCATTTTTATTCACATAGTTGTTCTCAATATCCGTAAAGTCATAGATGCCGGCTTCCCAAGATCCTTTCGGCGGAGCGCCAGTACATACTGCATATTCTCCTGGCGAAGGACAATCAGACCAACCTTTACCGTAATACGGTACGCCTGCTAACAACTTGTACTCAGGAACACCTCCGTTTAAATGACCGAGTAAAGCACCCAGCACATTGTTACGAGGAGCAGAACTTTTGGGAAGATTGCGATCATAATAAAGCGGGGCATTGTGATTCGCTAATTGTTCCCAAGTTCCGCTGTAGTCATAGGTCATAATATTGATGAAATCAAGGTAAGTGACGGAGTTTTGCAAATCCGCATTTACCACGAAATTATCTCCTTGTGCTGATGCAATCGTTAGTAAATAATACTTGCCGTCTTCAGCACCCGCTGCATCCAAAGCTTCCCGCGCAGTTTTCATAAGAAGTGTGAAATTCTCCGTATCCTCCGGACCGCGTGAATTATTGTCTTCTCCGCCTTCTACTGGATACTCCCAGTCAATGTCGAGTCCATCAAAATGATATGTTCTCAGGAATTCCACTGCAGAATTAGCAAACGCTCGCCGTGTAACTTCTGAATCTGCCATCAATGAGAAGTAGTCTGACCAGGACCAACCTCCAACAGATATCATCAGTTTAAAGTCCGGATTTTCCAATTTCCTTGCATTAAAGCGAGTGAAATTTTCGATGTCTTTCACCTTATCCCCGATGATCATCTCACCATCAAACACGTAATCTGATTGGAGTGGAATGGCTGCATCCTGACAAGGCTCTCCTTTACTATTGATGCCTTTCCAGCACAGATCTGCAAAAGCATAGTTGACATGAGTAAGCTTTGTAACGGCTACATCTTCAGGCTGAAAATTACGTCCATCGGGATATACAGCCCAGGCAGGAAAATAAGACACATTGCTGTAACTGCTTCCAGGTACCGCAGAAACTCTGCCACTTGCTTCTGATGTCCAAAGACTGTTTTTGGCTATAACGTAGTATTCATACTTTTGTCCTTCCGCTACATGATCTGCAACATAACGAACGTCGGCTGTCGTTCCGATCTGAACTCCGTTCTGGTATACCTCATACTCCGCAGCTCCAGGGACAGGCGCCCAGCCAAGACTTACCTCCGTCCTCGTAGCAGTAATGACACTAAGTCCTTTAGGAGCAGCGAGCTCCCCCCAAGTGATCGTTACGGCATTGCTGTTCTTTGAGACAGGATAATCTGTCTTCTGAGCAGCAACTTCAAACTTGTATGTCTTTCCTTGGGTGAGTCCACCGTCAGGTTTGTACTCATACCATGTATCCTGTTCGTTCCAAGTACCACCGACCCATCCTCCATTTACATAGACATCATATCCAGTTGCTCCAGGGCTTGCTCCCCAGCTGAGGTTTACCGCATCAGACGAAATATCACTAAGCGTTAATGCGCTCGGTGGTGTGAGCGGTGTATCCGGATATTCACTTGTATCCGCAGGAGTTGTGAACTCTAGAATATTACTTATGTTCCCCGCATCGCCGTTCCAAGTAATGTAGATCCGGTATGTAGTTTCCGGATTCAGTCCGGTAAGGGTTCGCGTGTAATAACTTCCCCATGTAATCCAGGCATTTGTATCCGCATTATAGATTTGAATGTCGTTATCCTCGACATCTTCCCGGAAATCCCACTCGATTTTAGCTGTATTATGCCTTAGACCATCTTCCGCCAATCTCAGGTGCTTTGGAGCCGTCATATCAACCTCTTCATCAAGAACTTCATTTTCAAGAGCGACTTCGCTTTCATCAGTATCTTCATTTTCACTTGACGGTACTTCATTTTCACTTGATGGTACTTCACTTTCATCCGGCACTATACTCTCACTTGGCAATTCACTTTCAGAAATAGCTTCATCCGCTGAAGTTGTGACAGGCGCAGATGAAGCAGATGTTATTCCTTCTTCCGCATGAACATAAGAAGGTTGGACCAAGGGTGTGAAAATTAAGATAAATGCAAGAAAGAAATTAATCCATTTGGTTTCTTTTTTCCTCAAAAATGAATTCATTTTTTTCACCTCTATCAAAGTTATTAAATTTGTAAATTAAGTAACTTCTGAAGTCATTCATAGATTCGGTAGGGTGTTATCGGAAATTTAGCGTGGGTGTGAATTGAATTTTTTTAAAGAAGTACCTGCATGAGGATTGAATATCGAGCGATGTAGGTTAGGATGATTTTATTTGAAAGCGTTTACTATAATATCTACCATACTAATGGTTGCCCCCGTAAATGCGGCATTTCCTGCTTATTCCCTCCTCTCCGTACGGCTGTAAAATGACCAACTGGAGTTACTTTAATAATGGATCCGATATAAAAAAATAAAAAGGGGAATAAACCTGCAATCCTGGGATAATATTTTCTTATCCTTGAATAAACCTTTGTATTAATAAAACAAAAAACACCTAGAGTCCATCCAGTGGATGGATCATAGGTGTTAGGTATTATTTACTCTCCCACACGACACGACTCGTGACCAAATCGATAATTTTTGCATTTTCTACAAAAGCGGCAAGCTTTAACGCATCCTGTTTCTTTAAAAAAGCATCAAAATAGGAACCATCTACATATAAAGCAACACCATGTTCTTCGGCAGGAATTTCGGAAGGGACTTCGGTAGAAGTTTCTGCATTCGTCAACATCGCCTCTGCGTTATCCTTGCTGGGTTGTTCTGTTTCTTGCAAGAATACGTCCTGTAGCGGCGCAGTTTCTCCTATTGCTATTACGGCTTCGCTCTCTATGGTTTCGCTCTCTGTAGTTAACTCATCGGTCTCTTCAGGCTGATCCGTTTCTGTACCGTCTGCATAGTCAGTCGTAAACTGCTCGATATCTCCTTCTTCGGTCGAAACAAAAAATTCCGTAGTATAAGGCTTCTGATAATAAATCACCTTATTGGAAGAAGAGCTTAGTCTCATAAAACTCAAAAACGTCTCGGAGTACGATACCGTAATCGTTCCTTCTGTAGCATTTGGAAGCTGCTTATACTCCACGATTAAATGACCTTCTGAATCATACCAATCATTATTCAGTGCTTCCTGTTTAAACTCGCTAAGCGCCTCAGGTGACGGCGGAAACTCTAAATAATCCGAAGCTTTATTGACGATATGTTCTGAGATGGGCTGTGCAATGTAATCCGAAAGTACAGGTTCAACCACTTTTTGTACCAGAATCAATAGAACTGCACAAATAATCAGCATGACAAAGGTCATTCGCAGGACCCTATTTATGTTATTCGCCATCATCTTATCCCCTTTTTCTATGTACAAAGACCTACTTATATAAAAGATATCGGTGAATACGATCGTTATGATGAGTCTTACTCATTTATAAAAATAACAAAAAACCTCCTGAACTAAGCATCACTTTCGCTATACTTAGGTTCAGGAGGTTTTTTCCTGCACATTTAAATTTCGATTCTGCGATATACCTCTCTTAGCAAGGCTCTTCGCTTGGTTTGCCTGCATCGGTTGCCGTACGGAACGAAGAACCGCAGCCGCATGTGGCAATCGCGTTCGGGTTATGAATCGTGAATCCCCCGGTCATACCGGATTCTTCAAAGTCAATTTCTAGACCTTCTAACAGACGAAGGCTGTCTTTCTCCACAACTACCTTCATATCCTGAACAGTCATAAATACATCTTGATCTGTTTCGTTATCGTCAAACCCCATTGCATATGAAAATCCGGTACAGCCACCGGGTGCTACGCCAAGACGCAAAAACATATTTGGTGTTTCTTGTTGCTCGAGCATCTCTTTCAAACGCTCTGCTGCTGCATCACTAATGGTAATCATCGGTCATACCTCCTTCTATCTAATAAGATTCAAGTCATCTCACGTTCATAGGGACGTAAAATGAAGTTGAATTCCTATATCATATGTAGAATTATACTCCACCTGTTCTCCTACCTCAAGAGATGAGCATGGAATAAAGATCCTAAGTAAACAAGCTTTTTACACCTTTGTATTGAACCGCTTGGATGTGAGGTTTATAATAGTAGGGAATTGTACATGTAATTGTCAAAGATTTGTCACAGAAACCTGCTTTTGCAGCCGTAATTTCAGTTGTAACTTTTTTCACATTCTACCATGACAACCGTTTGGTCTTTACATTATTTAATATGCGGGCGAACACAGAACGTCATGACTCAGGAGGAATAAGCATGTCTACATTAATCACACCATTTACAGATACGAAAATGGCTGCCATCGTCGAGAAAGTACAGAATGGACAGCGTTTGACACTGGAAGACGGTGTTTATCTTTATGAGAGCGATGATCTTCTTACAATCGGACAACTTGCCAATGAAGCAAATCTTCGCAAAAACGGTAAAAAAGTATATTTCATTGAAAATATGAGTTTGTATTTTACAAATGTATGTGAAGCACGCTGTGCATTTTGTAACTTCAGAAAAGACCAAGGGGAAGAAGGATCTTATACCCTTTCTGGTCAAGAGATGATTGACTATGTAGAACAGCACATCCATCCTGGTGTTAGGGAGTTCCACATTGTTGGTGGACATAATCCTCATGTGCCATTCGAGTATTATGTTGAATCCCTGCGTGCTCTGAACGAAAAATATCCGAATGTTACGCTTAAAGCATATACGGCAGCTGAGATTGATTTCTTCACACGAATTAGCGGTCTCAGTGTCAAAGAAGTTTTACAGGAACTACAAAACGCTGGACTCCAATCCCTCACAGGCGGCGGAGCAGAAATCTTATCGGATGAATATCGTCAGAAAATGAAAGTAACCAAAGCCAATGTTGATCGATATCTTGAGGTCCACCGGACAGCTCATCAGCTTGGTATGAAAACACACACCACCATGCTTTATGGTTCTGTTGAATCCTACGAAGATCGAATTCAGCATATGCTTCAGATTCGTGAGCTCCAAGATGAAACGGGTGGATTCATGGTCTTTATACCTCTCTCGATGCAGCCGAAAAGTAAAAATGCCGGTATTATGCGTCGTAACTCCGCCTATGAAGATCTCAAAACGATTGCGATCTCAAGACTTATGCTTGATAACATCGATCATGTAAAAGCCTATTTCATTAATATTGGCCCTCAATTAACGCAAGTAGCACTCAGCTTTGGGGCTTCTGATGTACATGGTACGATTGTACGTGAACAGATCAGTCATGCTGCTGGTGCGCTTACACCTGCAGGGCTGACTCGTAAAGAATTAATCTGGCTTGTAAAAGGTGCAGGCCGTATTCCCGTTGAACGTGATACCTTCTATAACGAGATCGAAGTTTTCGAATAATGACCTGATACTTGAAAGAGTTCCCATATGGATTCAGCTCTTTACTATAGAGCTGAATCCAATTTATTGTTTCCGCAGTTACATTCATTATCCCATCATCCCCACCCGGCCAAATGCATCATGACCGAGCGTAAACTAACATCTTTGCAAGATCGCATAAGAAAGGAAGTTAATTCGTCATGAAAAATATCGTTATCCTCGGAGGCGGCTACGGCGGTCTTACCGTAATTAAACATCTTCTTGAAGGCTCTATCCCAAATGATACCCAGATTGTCCTCGTGGACCGTATGCCTTTTCAAGGGCTCAAAACTGAATATTATGCACTTGCTGCAGGGACAGTATCTGATTATGATCTGCGTGTGCAGTACCCTGTTCATGAACGTCTGACCTATAAATATGGCGAAGTTGAAGCTATTGATTTAGAAGGAAAAGTAATTCAAATTCAAAATGAGGATCCCCTTCCGTATGACCAATTAGTGATTGGTCTTGGGTGCACAGACCGTTTTCATGGAACTCCGGGTGCAGAAGAATACAGCAATACCATTCAAAGCTTCCGAAACACACGTGAGACCTATCTGCGTGTAAGTGAAGTTAAACCCTATGGTCATGTTCACATTGTAGGAGGAGGACTCAGCGGGGTCGAGATTGCTGCAGAGATTAGAGAAAGCCGTTCAGATCTTAATGTGACCATCTTGGACAGAGGTGACCGTGTTCTTTCCGCTTTTCCGCAGCGATTATCTGCTTATGTAAGTGAATGGTTTGCAGAGCATCAGGTAGAGACTAGAAATCATATTTCAGTAGCCAGGGTAGAACCCCAGGCCATTTATAATCGGGATGAAGAAATCGTAACGGATGCGGTTATATGGACAGCAGGAATTCAGCCTGTAAAAATGGTCCGTGATCTGAATGTACAGAAAGATCCCCAAGGCCGAGTTACTCTTAATGAGTACTACCAGATTCCTGAATATCCTGAAGTATATGTCGTGGGTGACTGTGCGAGTCTTCCTTTTGCACCAAGCGCACAAGCTGCTGAAGTGCAAGGAGAACAAATTGCGCATATTATTCATGCCTTATGGAAGAATGAAAAACCCAAAACCGAAGCTCTCAAACTGCGCGGTACTCTAGGAGCACTCGGCAAGAAAGCTGGTTTTGGGCTTATGGGTAAGACATCGATGATGGGACGTGTTCCGCGGATTCTAAAAAGCGGTGTCCTCTGGATGTCGAAGCGTCATCTGGGTTAAAGAAGATTTTTCCCTTTAAAGATCCAGGTCATTCCATGCGTCAATTTCTGCAATTTTGGACAAAATGGCTTCATGCAGTTCCTTTGCACTTGCTGCTGTGACTACTTCCCCATTCACAAGAGCAAAGGGAGTACTGCTGCATTGTCCGCAATTCGTGAGGCATCCGTATTCGATTACATCGTATTCGAGGTTTTCTTCCAGTGCCTCAAAGACTTCATCTGTTCCAAAATGCATGTTGTTGGTACAAAATTCAATAATGGGTCTCAAATTATTCACCTGCTTCGGTTTTGACCATTTTATTTTGACTTCAATTGTACTATAATAAAGGGAAGGAAAGGAGTTGACAATATGAGCGAAAACGTACAAAGCAGCACCATGTATGATGAAGTTCTAGAAGTTCTTGATAAACTTCGCCCATTCCTGCAACGCGATGGCGGTGACGTGGAATTGGTTGATGTTGAAGACGGCATCGTTAAGCTGAAATTAATGGGTGCTTGCGGTAGTTGCCCAAGCTCCACCATTACATTAAAAGCAGGGATTGAACGCGCACTCGTTGAAGAAGTAGAGGGCGTACAAGAAGTAGTTCAAGTATTCTAATCATCCCATCAGCATATAAGAGAGTCCCGAATAGGGGACTCTCTTCTTTTATTCTGTAATGGTTGGACGAATAGGATCGAGTCCTCCCGATATATCCATAATATTTCCCGTTATAAAATCCGATTGATTCTTACATAGATAATGAATAACTCTTGCTACATCTTCTCCGCTTCCTGGTCTTCCTCTTGGTGTTTCCCTATCAATTAAACCACTTACTTGTTCAATGGTCATCTCTTTATGTGCTCCTCTGATATCACCAGGGCAAATCATATTTACCGTAATGCCATAAGGTGCTTCTTCGACGGCAAGCGTCTTTGTAAAAGAAACAAGCCCTACCTTCGCAGCGGCATAAACCGCCCGATGTGGCCAAGATCTCGCTTCACCGGCATGACTGAATCCGAAATGGATAATCCGGCCCCAGTTTTTCTTCCGCATACCCGGAAGCACCCGGTGATCTAACAACATCGTTCCTACCAGATTTCCTTGCGTTAACATAATAATGTCTTCTTGCGTATATTCGGAAAACAGCTTTCGATCCCTAATAAAAGGACCGGCATTGTTTATAAGTATATCCACTACACCAAGCTTATGCTCTACTGTTGAGACTAACCGTTCGATATCTTCTGCCTTACATATGTCCGCCTGTACTGCGATGCAACGAACACCCCGTTCTTTGACAGCTGCACATAATTCCTCTGCTTCCTTCTGACTATGTACATAATTCAGAGCAATATCATATCCTTCTGCTGCAAGCTGAAGTGCAGTCATCTTGCCAAGTCCCTTAGCGCTTCCTGTAATCAGAGCGACTTTGTTGTCCAACATCCCTTCCTCCTCCTAAAAAGAGCGGTTCCTACTCAGTATAATATAGCAGGAGTAATAAGAAAAGAAAGAAGGATTCCTAGAAAAAAAGAACCTGCCTCTATGAACAGAGCGCAGGTTCTTCGTCATTTTTTAGAATGCAGGAACGATAGCTCCCGCATAATTATTTTCAATGAAAGTTTTGATTTCATCGGAATTCAGAGCAGCATTAAGCTTTTGTACAGCTTCATCGTTCTGATTGTTCTCACGAGCGACAAGCACGTTCGCATAAGGAGAATCTTCATCTTCAATGAACAAAGCATCCTCAAGTGGATTTAAATCAGCTTCAAGTGCATAGTTCACGTTGATTACAGCGAGATCTACTTCACCCAGTTGTCTTGGAAGCATAGCTGCGTCCAGTTCAACGATTTTCACATTTTTCGGATTCTCTGCAATGTCACTGATTTTAGACTCTACATTCGTGTTGTCTTTCAGTTTAATAATACCGTTTTTATCAAGTAACATCAGGGCACGACCACCGTTAGTAGCATCATTAGGGATGGCGATCTTTGCACCCTCTTTTAATTCATCTGCAGTTTTAACTGTGTTAGAATAAGCTCCAATAGGTTCTACATGAACATTGTTAAGAGCTACCAAGTTCAAACCGCGTTTTTCATTTTCATCATTCAGATACGGCTTGTGTTGGAAGAAGTTCGCATCCAGCTGGTTTTGAGACAGCTGTAAATTAGGCTGTACATAATCGTTAAAGATGGTGATCTCAAGATCAATACCTTCTTCTGCGAGGATCGGCTTTACTTGCTCCAAAATCTCAGCATGCGGTACAGGTGATGCTCCTACTCGAAGGGTGACTCTTTTATCTGTCTGACCGCTATCGCCATTTCCTGTCGTATCCTTACCAGCAGAATCATTTCCACATGCAGCTAGAACTAGTACCAATGCGAGTGTAAGACCAGACAATAACCATTTTTTCATCGTTAAACCCTCCTATTTATAGTAAATCCCTATCTCTTAAAGAAAATTGCTATTTACGTGTAAAATGTTTGACTAATCTGTCCCCTGCCATCTGCAGGACTTGTACCAGAATAATCATTACAATAACGGCAACAATCATCACTTCTCGTTCATACCTGTAATATCCATAGTTAATGGCCAGCGCACCCAGTCCCCCGCCGCCAACCATCCCGGCCATTGCGGTGTAGGATATGAGGGTAACCACCGTGATTGTAATCCCTGCAAATAAACCAGGAAGAGCTTCAGGCATGAGCACCTTCATGATAATCTGCCCCGTGGAAGCCCCCATCGCCTGTGATGCTTCGATAACACCCTTGTCTACTTCGCGCAGAGAAGTCTCTACGAGCCTTGCAAAGAAAGGTGCTGCACCTACCACGAGCGGCGGGATTGTTCCCACAACCCCGATTGTTGTGCTAACCAGCGCTTTTGTGATCGGAAGCATGGCAACAATCAGAATAATAAAAGGAACTGATCGCAAAATATTTACGATAAAAGAAAGCACAGTGTATATGACACGATTCGGCATAGAAGCAGATCGTGAAGTTAGAAAGAGAATAATACCCACCGGCAGTCCAATAATAAAAGTAAAGATACCCGATACAAGCAGCATACTTAGTGTTTCTAAGGTAGCTTTTTGAATCTCATCCCAGTTAATGACGGAAAAATCAAGACCCACTATTCAGCACCTCCACTTCAAGACCTTGCGAAGTCAAGGATTCAACCGTTTTTAATATCTGTTCAGGATGTCCCTCTAATCGAACCATCAACTGACCATACGGCATCTGCTTAATTGTAGAGATTGTTCCTTGCAAGATTGCAAAATCCACTCCGGTTTGCCGCACCGTCTGCGATAAAATCGAATCATAGGTTTTACTCCCAAGAAAAGTGATTTTTACCGTTTGTGAATGTTCTAAATGCGTAGCCTGAATGGCTTCCTCCATTAAATCGCTAACTTCCGTTTCACGTAAAATAAATTCTTGGGTAACAGGATGTTGCGGTTTGAGGAATACTTCTGCAACTGGTCCTTCTTCCACAATCCCGCCTTGATGAATAACAGCCACCCGGTCACAGATGGTCTGAATTACATGCATCTCATGGGTGATGAGTACAATCGTAAGATTGTACTTCTGATTAATATCAAGCAAGAGCTTAAGTATGGAGTTCGTTGTCTGCGGATCAAGCGCTGAGGTGGCTTCATCACACAGCAGAACTTGAGGATCGCTTGCAAGCGCCCTTGCAATACCGACACGCTGTTTTTGCCCTCCGGACAGTTGAGAAGGATATTTGTTACTGTGGTTGGTGAGTCCCACGAGTTCAAGTAATTCCTTCACCTTTTGATCGACTTTCTTGTTGTCCGTTTTTACTAAACGCAGCGGGAATGCAATATTCTCATAAACGGTGGCAGAACTCAGCAGATTAAAATGCTGAAAAATCATCCCTATTTTGCGCCGCTGCGCTTGAAGTTGTGATTTATTTAATTTCGTCATATTAATACCGTCCACATAAACATCACCTGATGTTGGACGCTCTAATAAGTTAATCAACCGAATCAGTGTACTTTTCCCTGCTCCGGAATGACCGATTACACCAAAGATTTCGCCTTTATGAATAGACAAATCAAGCCCAGACAGTGCAGTGGTTACATGCTTTCCTTGTCCATAATCTTTGCGAATATTTTTTAATTCAATCAATACGGTACCTCCTTGCCTTGCGGTCATTCTCATTTTGACTCATAGACACAAAAAACCCCCTTTTTCACAGAAAAAGAGGGCATCAATAGTTAAACGACTCCTTCTCATCTGCCAAGACCAAAACGTATGATCTTGAAGGATTTAGCACCATGTCATCCTATATAGAAAAATAATCTATAAAGAATCGGTTGCCGGGCTTCATAGGGCCTGTCCCTCCGCCACTCTCGATAAGAATGATATGCAGTTATGAATAATGATAATGTCGAATGTTGACGTTTGCTAAACAAATAATTGTTTCAGAAACTTAGTGAAAGTATAAGATATTTCATAACACTTGTCAAAGGAAAATATTAAGAGCGAACCGTTTGTTTTTTCCATGTGCTAATCATGTACTCAAAGGATTCATGTAAACTTCTTGACACGAGATCCACACCAAGTTCCAGATCAGAAGTAAATGCTTTTAGGTCTTCTAGTTTCACTTTCCCATGCAGTGCTTGATGCCTTTGCCATAAATCATCTTGCATCTCCACATTCATATGATGGATCTCTGTATTTCGTCTTTTGCGAAGACGATTCATGGGCTGATGATACTTATCTTTCAAGCTGCTTAGTTGCATGAGAAGTGTCTTATGCTTGGGTTGCCCTTCGAGCTGTTTCAGAACCGTGAAATAGGAAAAATGGGCTTTGATTCTGGAGGTCTCTAAGTGATACCAGTCATCTAGAACATTACCCAGTTTGTCTAAGGTTGCAAACATACGGATGAAGCCGTCCTTGTAAAAGTATACGTACCTGGCATAATCGGCTTTTTCGTCTGGCCCCATATCATCTGTTGATTCCGCATGAACCTTTGCCGCATAAAAAGAAGCTGCATACGAACTTTGCTCGAGCTCATCCAATGAGGTAATGAGTCCACGAGTCCATATTTCCAGTTCACGATAATCATGTGTTGGGTCTGTACTCTCTTTTATTTCTTGCATGAGTAACTGCAACATACGCGCCATTGCATCCATTGCTTCTTTCAAGTATCCCGAGTTCACCCGGGGTGGTTCACCTAATAAAGTACGCAGCATATGAACATCCTCCCTGTACCTCATTTTCCCCCATCCAGGCACTCAGAATCCCTGCTTCTTATTGGACCTTTGCGAAATATGATTTCCAGCGCGAATCGACGAGTTCTACAATATCTTCCCTCGGAATGACTTCTTCAGGGTAACCTGGCTTCATCCGCGCATCAATCACGATCGGCAAGGAGTAACCAATATGATTCCGTTTCACTGAAGTATCTGCATACATGTCACTTGCTGGATTAAAGCGAGTAAATACAGTCCATAAGAAGGACATCTGATTCTTCGCTGTTTCTTGTGCATGATCAACTAGAATGACGAGCGGCCAAGTCTGTTCGAGTGCCCCAAAACGTTCTACAAGCCTGCCTGCAAGTTCTGGTTCTTCTTCGTAAGAAGCTCCCTCTACAAGCAGTACTCCACCGCAATAAGGTCTGATATCGGATATTTCATTCACAAACCCACCCTCGTATGTGCGAGGAAGATCGCGCACTTTCTCTCCAACACCCACTAGGATGGCTTTACTTCCGTGGTTCAGCTTGTGACCGGTATAATCCAGCGTATCATGTGAAGTATGATCAAAAATAAACAGATCCGTCTTGGGATCAAACCGCTCCAGTACCGTTTCAATTAATGTCGTAAAGTTAGATAATTCAATGGCCTGATCGGTTAAAATCAAAAATTTGGTCAATGACAACTGACCTTGTCCAAGTATGCTGAATCCAGAAACTAATGCCTCACGCGAATAGCTTTCCCGCACAACAGCAGAAGCAAGCGCGTGAACTCCGCTTTCCGCATAAGCCCATAAATCTTTCACCGTCGGCATGACAATGGAGTAAGCGGGAGATAATAAGCGCTGTACGAATTCTCCGAGATAATAATCCTCTTGACGTGGTTTACCCACGATCGTCATCGGATAAATTGCATCTTTGCGGTGCCACATCCGCTCCACGTTCAAGATTGGAAACTCATGAGCCAACGAATAATAACCGAAATGATCACCAAATGGCCCTTCCATTCTACGCTCATGAGGCGGCACTATTCCTTTGATTACAAATTCTGCTTCAGCCGGCATGCGGTGTCCCCCGTACGGGTCATCAACCATTTTCAGCTTGTCTCCCATAATCAGAGAAGCCATGAGCAGTTCCGGAAGTTTCTCCGGGACAGGAGCGATTGCAGACGCAATGAGAGCGGGAGGCCCGCCTAGAATGACAGATACCGGTAACCCTTGTCCGCGCTGTTCCGCTTCATGGTAATGGAATCCGCCGCCTTTTTGAATTTGCCAGTGCACACCTGTTGTATGATCATCATAAATCTGAATTCGATACATCCCAAGGTTGTGATCTTTATGATCATCTGGATGTTCTGTATAAACGAGCGGTAATGTTAAGAATGGACCTCCGTCCAGCTGCCAGCTCGTTACCTTCGGAAGCATTTTTAGCGGAGCTTCCGTTTGATTGGCAGATAAAATGGGTGCATCACTTCGCTGCACTGTTTTCAATCCCACTTTTAGCGCCTCTTTAATCAAGCCTCGTTCATTCCAGAGTGCTTTGGGTGTAGGAGGCATAAGCGTTTTCGTTGCACCCACAATGGATTTCATGAGTTCTTCAGGTCTTGGTCCAAATGCCATATCTACTCTGCGGCTCGTGCCGAACATATTCGTGAGTACCGGAAAAGGAGTTCCTTTTACGTTGGTAAATAACAAGGCAGGTCCCTGCTCCTCGATGACACGTCTATGAATTTCTGCTATCTCTAAGTAAGGATCAACAGGCGCGTCGATAATAACAAGGTCTTTTTCCTGTTGTAATTTGGTTACAAACTCACGTAAATTTGAATAAATCAATGTGGAAGATCCCCCTTTATAAAACAAAGCCCTGCGAAATCGAATTCGTGGACTTTGTCATTTACCTATGTAGCCTTCGGACAGGCACCAACCTTTATTGTACACTGTCCGGCTATTTTTTTCCAAGATACAACTATGATAACCATTTATTTAACTGCCGTTTACGAGCGATGAATACCTGCCGGCTTAGCCAGTTTCCATACTACATAACTCATGTAGGCAAGAAGCCCGAACAATATC
The DNA here is from genome assembly GCF_030263935.1 of Paenibacillus polygoni. NCBI lineage: Bacteria > Bacillati > Bacillota > Bacilli > Caryophanales > Paenibacillaceae > Paenibacillus > Paenibacillus polygoni. Next base: position 4,175,872 of record NZ_CP127162.1, read on the forward strand.
GAAATAATGGTCATATGAGCAAGTACCACAAACATGTAAATCTCAGGACGATCCATTGTCAGCATCAGGCCTACACCGGACAACACTTGTATAATTACAAGCGAGATTGCGGTAATGCCAAGCATTTGCAACTCCCTGTTTCCTTTATTATAACGATAAGCATAGTAACTGAGGACTGCAATGATGACGACAAGGAAAAATGCAGCAACACGATGCAGGAATGCTACAGCTACGCCGCCTGTGAGTTCAGGAATCACGGCTCCATTACAGAGCGGGAATCCACTGCAGCCGCCTGCAGACTCGGTATGGCTGACGAAAGCCCCTGTATAAACAACGATATAAGAATAAATCATCGTTAGCCACACTAAATTACGAAATTGTTTGCTTACCCGCGGCAGGCTGTCGAACTTAGCGAGTCCGCCAAATTTCTGTTCTTGCCTTGCACCAAGGGTAGTCATCAAGGAACTTGCAAGCGAAATAATGGCAAAACCAAGATGTAGTGCCATAACAGCAGGTACTTGGGAGAATACAACGGCGAGTGCTCCCATCATCCCTTGAATAACAACGAAGAATAATGTTAACAGTGAAAAGATTTGTAGATCACGGCGCTGTTTAGCAAACAGCATAAAGAGTACAAATGTGGTAATGGACAGCAGCCCTGCTGACGTACTGACAATCCGGTGTGAATATTCAATGAGCGAAGCTAGTGTATGTGCAGGCACAAATTCCCCATGACATAATGGCCACTCATTTCCGCAACCAAGTCCCGAATCCGTACGTGTAACTACCCCGCCGCCAAATGTGGCAAAAAACATGAACAGCGTAGTCACAAAACTAAACCATTTTAAAAGTCTGATATGCTTCAACCTTATTCACCTGCAATTATATGATGTGGCGGAAAACTCTCCGCATGCTGATTATATAAGCAATGCTCAGCAACTCTCATTATTATAACGGATAAAAGAATTCGAAACATGAGGGGATTGTGACAATATCTTAACGGCTGTTAAAACGTAACATTTTTCATTGTTTCCCTAGAATCCTACCCTATTTATGGTATTCAGCACAATCCAGCACAAAAAAACACCGCTCTTTTTTAATCAAAAGAACGGTGTTTTATTATGATTACTTTAGCTGCGCAGTGTTTGATACACTTCAACCGCCCGGTTAAGGAATTCTACAATTTCCTCACGTGATTTGCGATTTTTATTTACGAAACGAATGAGCTCGCGTCCATCTGCATAAGCCACAAAACTAGGGATTCCTAGAATGTTCTGTTCCTGACTTAGATCGCCGGTTTGTTCTACATCGACTTCAATCAGAGTAAGCAGCTGAGAAAACTCCTGCTCTACCTCCGGCATGAAGGGATCGATAAATCTGCAGTCTACGCACCAGTCTGCTTTGAAGACAGCGACCGTCAAATTAGAAGATTGGGTTAAAACATCGAATTCCGCTTTAGAATTAATTTTTTTCATCCTTATTCATCCTCTCTAGTATACAGGCTCGTATAGATCTTCTGGTTTAGTGAATCATTCTTGACGAGTGGAAGTCAAATCATTCGTACATACTATTATATAACCAGGCAAAGTCTGTAGCAAAAGAGGAGGCAAGAAAAAGATGAAAAATCAGCAATCTTCTGTCCATTCTTTCAACGCAATATGGCAAATGGTAAAGACCTTGCCTATAACTGCAGCAGAAGTGATTCGCGGTAAACAGGCCGCCATTCGTTCATCGAAACGACTCCGTCATCCGCTTCGTCCGCTCACCTGGCCAGCTTCATCTGCTTCCTGGATACAGAATCAACTGGAACAAACACTTGCCAGTGTACGAGCCAGCGGAGTTCAGCCCGCTTCCATGCGGAGCAGTCAGCTCGATCCTTATAGCGTGGAAGAGCTGGAACTCGTACGCGAGATCATGGAACAAACGCAGCAGCATAATCAAAGTAATCTAACAAGAACGGCTGCTTATTTAGCTTGCTATGAAGCCTATCCGGAACTTCACTGGGCTCTGCTTGCTCATTTGGTATCTCGTAACGGCGGCTACAATATGACCGATTTAAAGAGCGATCTTTTGCATAATGTACTTAAAAGTCAGGATAATAAACAAGTTTATCTTCTCTTAGAACGGTGTAATGCACTTATTTTTCAAGATGCCTATCCGCAGCTGCTGTTATATATGAAAAGCCGAGAAAAAGGCCGAAGCTATTTTCATTTGCTGTCCGAGTTTCATGTGTCTGCCTTTATGAGTCCTTTTTGGGAACAATTCTGGCTTGAACGTAGCAGCGAGGTCTTGACCGTTGGTCTCATTATTAATGAGCAAAATTATATCGAGAACCGGGTCATTCGCAATCCCTATTATCAGCATCATGTCATGGCTACTCTCTCTTTTCGTTCCCATGAACTGGCTGGGCTTAATCATATTATTATCCCGCTGGGTGTGGATCAGGAATTGGTCGGTTTGACGATGAATCATTTCAATAAACTGCATGAACGGATTGAGTTCGGCAAAGCTCTGTATGCCCTGTTATTCGGGTATTCGCAAGTACTAGAGAGAGCAGCCACCTTTTCTAAAGAAATACCTCATGAAGGTTCGCGAAGTGAATATTGGCCTAAATATTACACTTCCCTATATGGTCAGAAACGAGAGGAACCCCTTCTCACAGCTGCACTAAGTAATAAAGAGATGCTTTCTAGAGACAACAAAATATATAGTCCTACCTTATATAAAGCTTGGTATGATATGCCTTATGAGAAAATAACTCGTGAAGACTGGCTTACGCATACCTCTCATACAGATACACTCGGTCACCTCAACCTTCCAAGGAGACCACGTATATTTGATGTGAGTTACCGGCACCGGTTCGCTCTATGGAAACTTGGCATTGTTCATGATCTGAACGAAATAAGAAACACCAATAAGATTCTATAAAAAAAGAACGAAGCCCTTTAAAGAGCTATCGTTCTTTTTACCTTATCCTCTGCTGCCTTGCTTATTACCTCGCTGTAATCTCATCAAAGGCCGAAGCACCTTCTGAATGATCCGCGGATAGTTCGCAAGCTCGTCCTGACGAAGTACGCGCATGGCAATAAGCAGAACAAAATAACTGATGACTACCGCGACTCCAACGATGATACAGTTTATTAAAAATGCCACTCTCGCAGGCATCATATCTACCATAGACAGCCCAAGCTGATGAAGTCCATATCCAATCGCACTGGATATAATAACGGTAATCAGAAAGCCAATCCATCTCTTACCGAGAATGGAGAAAGCAACTGTCTTTTTAAGAACACGAATGTTGAGAAGTGTGATCACAAAGAAAGCAAGCCCCGTTGAGATAATGATTCCATAGATTCCAAAGAACTGAGCAAGGATAAAGCTGGAGAACAACTTCACCATAATTCCGATAAACACGGTTACCATGGTAATTCTTGGTTTACCGATACCCAGTAGAATGGAGTTGGAAGTCATCATTGTAATTTGAAAAATTGTCCCGAACGTCAACATAGCAACAATTCCGCTGCCATCCAAACTACTAAACAAAAGTCCATTAATTGAATAAGCAGCTACACAGAGAGCAATCACCATCGGCATCCCTGTCATGATCGCGATCCGCATAGCGAGGGTCACTTGATTACGCAGATGAACTTCATCTTTTCTTGCAAATGCTGCCGAGATAATAGGGATCAATGATGTACTGAGTGCAATCGCCAGGATCGGCGGAATTCCCGCAACAGGCTGAGCCCGGTTTGTCAAAATACCAAGTATCGTCGTAGCCGTATCTGAGCCGACCTGACCGCTGATCAGAGGTTTAATAATGGATGAATCAATAAAGTTAACGGCAGGTACAGCTAATGATGACAATACGATCGGTATAGAAAGTGTGAAAATATCACGGTAGATCCGGGACAACGGAATTTGCGCCGTTTGCAGATCATGGAGACCAAGTTCTCGGTCTTTTCGAATCTGTTTCCGAGTAAAATACAGCATTACTGCGAATGCACCGACACTGCCGAGCACTCCCCCGAACGTTGCACCTGCTGCAACCTCACTATCTCCATATCCTGCTCTTAATAGAATATAAGCAAGCAAGATTGCCGTACCAACCCGTGCAAATTGTTCGACAATCTGCGAGATCCCGCCAGCTGTCATGTTGTTGCGGCCTTGGAAGTAGCCGCGCATCATGGCAATCGTCGGGAATAATAAGAGCGCCGGAGCCAGTGCACGAATGGCTAAAGCCGATTCAGGAACTTGGGCAACATACGTTGCGTAAAATGGAGCAAGTGTCCATAACAGTATCGTCATAACAATTCCAGCAAATGCGGAGAAAATAAGAGCAGCTTGATAAATTCGTTTTGCTTCCTCAGGTTTATCCAGCGCATAGCGCTCGGAGACCATTTTGCTGAGCGTACTTGGAATACCTGCGGTGGCCACCGTAAGCAGCATTAGATATACGCTGTTCGCCACCCCGAAAGAGGCGTCCCCCACATCTCCGAGCAAGTGTTCAAGCGGAACGCGCTGGACAAGCCCAAGCAGCCGGGCAACAAGAGCTGCCACAGCAAGGATAATCGTACCCTTGATGAATGATTCCTTTTTAGACAAGACGTAATTCCCTTCTTCCTTCCCCCGAACGAAACGTTTAGGAACCTAATTTTAATTAACTGAATCAATTTCATAACTCATTAAAATGATGAATTTGTAACTATATATAGACAAACAAAACCATTTTGATCTATATATAACCCTGATTAAAGCAACTAAAGGTATTATGAAATTAATTAACTGTAATCCATATAAAAAATATAATCACCATAGCTACTTGCAAGATGATCTTCATGACGGTACTTGCAAATAAACCTAACACCGAACCAAATCCAACTTTTGCGGACTTTTGAACCGTCGATCCGCCAATCAGTTCCCCGACAAAAGCGCCTAAGAAGGGTCCAATAACAAGTCCAAAAGCCGGTATAACAAAAGGTCCGATAATGACACCAATGGTACTGAGTGTGGTCGAGAGCTTTGAACCTCCATATTTCTTGACGCCCCAGGCATTAACGACGTAGTCTGCCACAAACAACACCACGACGATCAGTGTCTGGATAATCCAGAACCAGACTCCAAATGATTCGAATCCGAAGAACCATCCATATACAAAAAAGGCGAAATAAATAGCGAGAGCACCAGGCAGAATAGGGAAAATTGCTCCCGCAAGTCCAATCGCAAATAATAGAATAACAAGAATCCAACCAAGGATTGTCATCAGGCAATTATGCCTCCTTCAAAATATAGTCTCGTATCACTTCCACAATTCCATCTTCATTGTTCGTGCCTACTACGAGATCAGCTGCTTCTTTTACCGTTTCCTGTGCATTCCCCATAGCGACTCCAAGACCTGCTGCCTGAATGACAGCAAGATCATTCAGACTATCGCCTACCGCAACTACCTCTTCCATCGTAATTCCGAGAAGTTTACATACTTCCTGAATCCCGCTGGCTTTAGAAATACCCGCCGGATTAATCTCGAGATTTGTTGTTGAGGAGTTCGTAATCTGAAGACCACCCAAATCTTGAAGCTCCATCAAAATCTGATGGCGGACATCATTATCTTCGGTTGTATAACCGAATTTCAGCCACTCATGATCGTAAATGGAATCCACCCAGCGCTCGCTGTTAAACAGCTTATCTACCGTATAAGCCCAGAACCAACAATTATGCTTAATTGCGATCTCATGCATTTTAGATACAAGTTCTGGATCAAGCAAGGTTCTTACATGCAGCTCATTCGGTGATTTCCATACTTCGCTTCCGTTCACGGTAACCATCGGTGTATCCAGGCCAAGTTCCTGACCATAAGGAAGCGCATGATGAGCAGCACGTCCTGTAGATAGGCATACATGTATACCCGCTTTCATTGCCTTATGAATCCAGCTGGACGTCTCGTGAGAAATTTCATGTTCATCGGTTAGCAGCGTGCCGTCCATATCTAGCGCAAGTAATTTATATCGATATTGATTATTCAAAATAAGTCTCCTCCTTTTTGTTCTCTACCCATCCATTCTTTATCTTTATTTTTTGTTTATGAATCACAATACATATCGCATTTTATCATAAACAAGGAATTGCAACAAAAGAGGTTTACCTGGTTTAAGTCATATGTATGACATATAAAAAGAGCAGGCGGCCTCACCTGCTCTTATCTATGATATTATTTTATTGTAATGCATTTCGTATATATTCCATATTACAGTCGTACTTCCCTGCTTCCCCTGCCTCGCAGGAGTCTCCGAACGAGAACACCATGGAGCGGTGAGAACAGAAAAGCAAGTACGAATAACCCTCCTGCTGAGGCCACCATGCACCCTGCAATCGAAGCATCAAGTAAGAAGGCCATATAATATCCAGCAACGGAACTTGCTGCTCCGATGAGAACACTATAAGTCAGCATGATCCCAAGACGATCCGTCAATAGATAGGCTGTTGCCGCAGGAACAATGAGCATCCCAACAACGAGAATAGCGCCTACGCTGTCAAAAGATGCAACCGAAGTCATGGAGACCATTCCCATAAGTAAATAATGAAACAGTGCCACCGGAATACCGCTTGCTGCAGCAAGTGCTGGATCAAAGGAACAAATTTTGAATTGCTTATAGAATAAGGTTAGTAAGACCATTATGACAAACAGGGTAATCCCAAGCATCCATACCGCCCTTGGTCCCACATCAACACCGCCCAAAGCCAGCTGATCCCACTGAACATAAGCAATTTCTCCAAAAAGCACATGGTCAAGATCAAGATCAATATTTTGTGCGTTCAAGCTGATCAAGATGACCCCTGCGGCAAAGAGCGCCGTAAATACAATTCCAATCGAGGCATCGGACGATAAACCGCCCCCTTGTAACATTTGAATGAGAAAAACAGCGATGAGTCCAAAAGCAGTAGCCCCTGCCAATATCCACAGCGACTCACGGCCGCTGATTAGAAAGGCAATGGCAATCCCTGGCAGCACAGCGTGACTTATCGCATCTCCGACCATTGCCATCTTTCTAAGCACTAGAAAAGTCCCGAGAAGCGCGCAGGCGGAGGAAACCAGTATTGCGGTGAGTATTATCCAAAATCCTGACATGATGATCCCCCTCTACTTCCTGATTTCTGCCTGTGGCTTACCTGACTGCTGATGATATGCTGTCCTCACTCTCCGCTCACGAAAGGCTCTTGCCATCCATCCTCTATCAGGAGCAAAAAGAACAGAGACAGCAAACAATCCGGTGGCAACAAGTACGGTTACCGGGCCTGTAGGCAAATCGGGTGTAGTTGCACTAACCACCGTACCAATCACTCCGCTAAGTGCTCCGAATAATCCAGCCAGTGCAACCATTAGACCCAGCCGGTGTGTCCAATATTTAGCCGCTGCAGCGGGTGTAACGAGAAGTGCAGCAACAAGCACTACACCCACAATTTGTACCCCTGCTACGACGGCAATTACCGTAAGAAACAGCAATAGCTGCGCCAGTAACCCAGAAGGAACCCCCATTCCTCTAGCAAATCCCGGATCAAAACTGATTAACTTGAGTTCTTTAAATAAAAGACAACATACAACAAGCAGAAAAATAGAAACACCAAGCATCGTATAAACATCGCTTCTAACCATAGAAGCCGCTTGACCAAACATATATTTATCCAGTCCGCTCTGACTTCCATAATCCCCATGCTGAATGCGGGTTAACAACATAACCCCTACTCCAAAAAAGACGGACAGTATAACGCCGAGTGCAGTGTCTTGTTTTATACGGGAGTACTTCGTTATGACGGATATTCCGATGGTCGCAATCATTCCCGAAACGAGCGCCCCCAGCATAAATAAGAAAGTTGATTTTACCCCGCTCAGCATAAAAGCAATACAAATTCCTGGGAGAGCAGCATGGGCTAACGTATCTCCAATTAGACTTTGCTTACGAAGATAAGTAAAGGATCCCACCATTCCGCTGCTAAACCCAAGCAGCATCGAACCCAGCATGATCCACCTTGCATTTGGATCTGTCATAATGGAGAATATCCAGTTCATCATACCTACTACTCCTTCCACTTCTCTGCAGCGGCTGACTGACCAATCATAGCAATACGGCCGCCATATGTTTTTTGAAGCATCTCTGATGTGAACGTGGTTGATGTTGGACCTGCTGCCACTAACTTTCCATTCAACAGTATGACATGATCAAAGTATTCCTCTACTGTTGCAAGGTCATGATGAACGACAAGCACTGTTTTCCCTTGTTCTTTCAGTTCGCTCAGCAAGGCGATGATCGCTTTCTCTGTTGTCGCATCCACACCAGCAAAGGGTTCATCCATGAAATAGATATCCGCATCCTGTGCAAGGGCTCTTGCCAGGAATACACGCTGCTGCTGTCCGCCGGACAGCTGACTTATCTGACGGTGACAGAAATCGGCCATGCCTACTTTCTTCAGACAATCCATAGCGATTTCTTTTTCTTTCTTCCCAGGTCTCTTAAACCAGCCTAGTCTTCCGTACCTCCCCATCATCACTACATCAAGGGCATTCGTTGGAAAATCCCAATCCACGGATTCTCGCTGCGGTACATATCCAATTCTTTTGCGCTGTTCTTTATAGGGTTTTCCATAGATTTTGACATCCCCGCTGAGGGAGGGCACCAGGCCCAGTGCTGCTTTGATGAGCGTGGACTTTCCGGCTCCATTCGGTCCTAATATTCCGATTAATTTTCCTTCCGGTACAGAAAATGTGATGTCTTCAAGTACCGGCTTTTTATGATAGGCTACGGCCAGATGCTGAACCGAAAACGGTGATTGCACTTCACTAGATTCTGTTCCATTCACGGTATCCTCCTGCGTTAACATGCCCATTTTCCCCACTCCTCTTATCCTTGTGCATCCTATTTCAAAGCATCCACGATCACCTTTGTATTATGTTTTACCATTCCAATATAGGTTCCCTCTTCCGTTCCTTCTTGGCCCATCGCATCGGAATATAATTGACCGCCAATCGTAACCGTATGCCCTTTCTCTTTTGCCCCGGCTACGATCGCTTCCATCGCTTTTGGTGAAATACTGGATTCTACAAAGACAGCTTTAATTTGGTTGTCTACAAGAAAATCTCTCAGTTCACTAACATCATTTACTCCATACTCGGCAGATGTGCTGATTCCTTGTAAACCAAGCACTTCAATGTCGTAAGCCTGACCAAAATAGCCAAAAGCATCATGTGCAGTGACGAGTACCCGGGAAGCTTTCGGAATGGAAGTAATCCTTTCGCTGACTTCCTCGTGTAAATCCTGCAGCTTTGCTATATACGCATCCGCCTGGTCATTATAGTCTTTCGCATGTTCGGGATCTGCCTGAGTAAGACTGTCCCGAATGGTATCCGTAACCTGTATCCACTTTGTCACATCGAACCATACATGAGGATCCGCTTCCTCCTTATCCCCATAAGGAACCATCAGCAGCTCGCTTTCTGGAATATCCTTCGTCACTTGAGTCACGGTCTTAGACTTGCCCAGGTTGAGTAGAATATCAGACATCTTTCCTTCAAGATGCAATCCGTTATATAAAATGAGATCCGCTTGTTCCAATTTTTTAATATCTCCTTGAGAAGCTTTATATAAGTGGGGGTCTACTCCTGGTCCCATCAGCCCTGTTACTTCTACATGCTCTCCGCCAACTTCTTTAGCAGCATCTGCAATCATACCCGTTGTGGTCGTAATTTTTAGTTTCCCTGTCTCTTCATTTTCTCCCGCTTTACTTGATGTACCACCGCATGCTGTTAAAGCCAGTATTGAACTCATTACGACAAAAGCTATAAACATTCGGTCCCATATCCTCTTCTTTTTCATTGTTCACTCTTCCCTTCCGCAAGTTAATTAGGTGATTAATTAGGTGATACTAGGTGTTCCATCAGCTCAATTATTTACCTGGTACAAGTTATTTATCTTATTACAATTAATTTATATATATGCAATTAAGTTTCCTCAAGGCAAATTTTATGGGAGGCAAAGTAAAAAAGCAAGAGAAATTTTCTCTTGCTTGTCTTAGTTTTGGCTGCAAAACGCTATAGCCTATATCTAATTTTTATGAAAATATGGTCACTTGAATCATTTTCTTAGTACCTTGGCAGCTTTAATCAGGCAATACACCTATCTTTATTTTTCTTTGGTTGCCTTCTGTTTCTTAGGTGTGCCATCCAAACCGTAATACATATCATATGCATCGAAGATTTTACGAGCAATCGGAGCAGCACTGACCGATCCGAAACCGCCTTCCGGGATCATAACGGCGACCGCAAGTTTTGGATTTTCACGAGGAGCAAAGGCAATGAACACTCCATTATCGACTCGTTTTCTGGTTCCTTTATAAAATATGTCCTGCTGAGATGTACCGGTTTTCCTAGCAAAATCATAAGGGAATCCATCAAAACTTGTTCCCACATTGGTTGCCATCGCACTGCGAATCAGATTCCAGTTCGCATCACTAAACTTCACTTCATTCAGTACCTTTGGCTCTATTTTACGGATCACATTGCCTTCTGAATCCCTAATCTCACTGACAATATGCGGTTCCATACGTTTTCCTTTATTTGCAAGCATGGTTACGTACTGAGCAAGCTGCATGGTCGTATATTTCCCCTGCTGTCCAAAAGAGGCGAATGCGAGCCGGGAAAGTGCTGTTTCCTCTTCGTTCTTATATTCTATATTTCCTCGGTATTCATTGGGTAGATCCACCCCAGTTTCTACCCCAAGCCCAAACTTTTTCATATATTCATCCCAGACTTCGATCGCCTTGCTGCTGCCGTAACGTTTCCAAAGCCCTTCCCCAATCAAAGTCACCATAAAAGCATTGGATGATCTTCGAATTGCCTCACGAGGTGTCAAACTCCCCATTACGGAACCGCCTGAGTTACTTACTCTGCCATCACGTCCAAATAGAGCATATCCCTTGTCTTGATACACGGTTGATGGGCTGATGAGTCCTTCTTCTAATCCTATGAGAACACTCAGAGGTTTAATGGTTGAACCCAGCAGAACGACGGATTCTGTTGTGTTGGTTTGATCTGTAGGAAAAAAAGAACGAATCGTACCGTTTTGGTACACATTTTTTATTTCGTTATATACTTTAGGAGTAACGCCCCCATTCTTCCACACATTTGAATCATAATCGGGCATGCTTGCCATAGCTATTACATTTCCAGTATCCACTTCCATTGCTACTGCGAAGCCCATTCTCGCATTTTGTGATTCCTTTCTTCCACTCGTACGCAGCGCTTTAATCTGATCTGTAATAGCCTGTTCCGTTATCCGCTGTACATCTTTATGCAGATTTGTATATAGATCGTTCCCTTTTTTAGGCGGCACCAGTTCCCCTGGACCTGTGGGCATATTACGCATATCTACTGGTATTAACTGATAGCCCGATTCCCCGCGCAGTTCCTCCTGATATTGTAATTCAAGCCCGCCAAAGCCAACATTCTCATTCTCTTGATAAAAAAGACCTGGATTTTCTAGACCCACTTCTGAATTATGTTCGCTGATGTTCTTATAGAAAGGATCATCCTTGGCTCCTTTATACTTAAACAGGTATCCAACGGTTTGCGTAGCAAGGGTATCTTTATGGTATTTACGCACCGTTTCTTCAATGATTTGAACCCCTTTAAACTGATCTTTATTCTGTAAAAAATAAGCTACTTCTTTATCTGATAAATTGCTTTTGATGAGACGCGGAACGTAACCGCCGAACTTAGAATAATTAAGATCAAGGCTCTTGGTAATCTCCCCGGCAGTGATTTCCGGAGCATCCTTGGCTCCATATTTTTTGAAAACGCCTGCTATTTTCTCGGCCATCAAATTTATCTCAATTCTTCCCGCTGTAGGAATCCCGTTAGACAACCCATAATTCTCATACAAAGAAATATATAAAGAATGCGAGGGCTCTGAATAAGCCAGCGGGGTATGAGTAGAATCATAGATCGTCCCACGGATCGGCATCATGGGTACTGCTCTTTTATTCTCTCCTCGTTCTAGATTCGCCAGTTCCTCCCCTTCCACAAACTGTATAAATGCTAGTCTTACGATAAGAACACAAAATAATATAAAAACAGCGAAAAAGGATATATTCATACGAAAAGTCCGTCTCCGCTCAATTTTTATATTCTCTTCGTCTTGTTCATAACGATTCATTAGTAGTCCCCCCATAGATAAAACAACAAATGCACATATACGCTAATTATACCAACATTTACCACTATTGTACAAAAAAGAAGACGCCCTTTGCTTTTATGCAAAAGACGTCTTTCTTATCAATCTACTATTCATTCTGTGATGTTTCTTCACCATCTTGCGGGTTTCCTTTTGGAACACCGTCAAGACCGTACACTTTATCATAAGCATCAAAGATTTTACGAGCAATAGGAGCCGCACTGCTGGAGCCAAATCCACCTTCTGGAATAACGACGGCTACAGCCAGTTTCGGATTATTACGCGGTGCAAAGGCAATAAACACACCGTTATCAATTCTTGTTTTTGTCCCGTTATAATAAATATCCTGCTGCGAGGTACCTGTTTTCCGAGCAAAGTCATATGGGAAACCTGAGAAGGCCATATCTACATTAGTTGACATTCCGCGGTGAACTGTATTCCAGTACTCGTCTGCAAAGTCTACTTCATTGAGTACCTTAGGTTCAATCTTCTTAACTACATTTCCTTCCGAATCGCGAATTTCTTTGACAAGATGCGGTTCCAACCTTTTTCCTTTGTTAGCAAGCATCGTTGTATACTGAGCAAGCTGCATAGTCGTATACTTCCCTTGCTGTCCAAAGGATGCGAAGGCAAGCCGGGAAAGAGCTGTTTCCTTTTCATTTTTATACTCGATTTGCCCCTTAAATTCACGCGGTAAATCTACGCCTGTCTCAACACCTAGACCGAACTCTTTCATATGCTGATCCCAGATATCAATACCTTTACTTCCGAATTTGTTATACAGTCTTTCACCGACCATATCCACCATAAACGCGTTCGAGGAGTGCTTAATAGCTGTATCTGGGAAAAGAAGACCATACACATGATTCTGTGAGTTTCGTACTCTAGAGTCGTCTCGGCCAAAAAGGGCATACCCTACATCTTGATAAGCTGTATTGGTACTGAATAGACCTTCTTTTAAACCGATTAATACACTAAGTGGTTTAATTGTAGAACCTAAGAGAACCGTAGATTCCATCCGTCTTCTCGAGTCATCCGGCGGGTAAGATTCTGTTGTACCATTACGATAAATATATTTAATTTTGTCATAATCCCATTCATCATTGGGGTCATAATCCGGCATACTCGCCATTGCCACAATATTTCCTGTATCTACTTCCATCGCAACCGCATAACCGGTTGTTGCATTAGGATGTAATTTACCAGAGACAGGATTTCGATGCAGCCAATCGAGCTGATCCATAATGGCTTGTTCCGTTTCTACCTGAATTTCCTTATTAATGGTAGATACGATATCTTTTCCTTTTTCAGGGGCCTGAATTACGGTTCCTTCCTCTGGAAGATTCAGTGGATTGATCGGAATCTGACTATATCCGGCTTTACCACGAAGTTCATCCTGGTACTGCATTTCAAGTCCGTCTACACCAACCTTTTCCAGTTCAGAATAGACAAGTCCTGGTTCTGTCTGATCCTTATTTGTTTCATCTACTTGTTTATACTTCTCAAGTGTTTTTGAGGTCTTAAACGTTTTAAGATAGCCAATGGCCTGAACAGCAACTGTATCCTCATCATATTTTCTTACCGTCTCTTCGATTACGCTGACGCCGGGAAACTCTTTTTTATGTTGCAAAAAATAAGCAATTTCTTTTTCGGATAAGTTACTTTTAATCAGCCTAGGCGTATAACCATGCGTTTGCCGATAATTAAGGTCCATTGCCTTTTCGATATCAGCTGCAGTCAATGTTTCCGCATCCGGGTCTTTATACTTCTCAAAAACTTCAGCAAGACGCTCAGCCATCTCCAATGCCTCTTCATGGTTTGGATTTACTGAACCGTCTGTCGGCTTACTATAGTTCTTATATAACGTAATATACAGGGACTGAATAGGCTCTGAATACGCAAGTTTTACCTCACCCGTAGAGTCAAGTATGGAACCCCTTACCGGAAGCAGCGGTATATTCTTAGTCACACTGCCGCTTTCCTGCTGTGCGAGCTCTGGCCCTTCTACAAACTGAAGCACAGCAAGCCTAATGATAATAATAGAAAAAATAATAAAAGAGCTAAAGAAGAAAAAATTCAGACGAAAACTAAATCGGCGCTTATTAGACAGTTCTTCCTTTTCATGATTTTGCTGCTGAGTCATACCATACCTCACTTTTCTTTCTGTTCCATAGATATCCTTTTTCATTCTACCACAACTGTGTTCCAAATTTCTCTTTTGCTGATTACAATTTCGTCATAAAACGACAAAACCGCGTGTGCCTCAATCACGTGGCACACACGGTTTCTGTAATAACATATTGTATATGGATATTTCACAGTCTATTCAGCAGAATTATCTTGTTTGGAAGCATCACTCTGATCTTGTGAATCTTGAATTTTGGGTGTTCCGTCAAGTCCAATATACTGATCGTAAGCATCATAAATTTTACGTGCAATAGGCGCTGCACTGACTGAACCAAATCCTCCTTCAGGCACCACAACAGCAATCGCAAGTTTCGGGTTATCTCTAGGAGCAAATGTAATAAAGACGCCGTTTTCTACAAGTTCACCGCCTACACTTTGCTGAGATGTTCCTGTTTTACGAGCAAAATCATACGGGAACCCCTCAAATCCTTGAGCATTACTGTTCATCCCTGCTTTGATTTCATCCCAGAAAGAAGAGTCAAACTCCACAGTGTTTAGTATTTCTGTACCAAATTCTTTTACAACATTACCTTCCACATCCGTAATCTTGCTTGCAATTTGGGGTTTCAGTCGTTTCCCTTCATTCGCAAGCATGGCCGCATACTGAGCAAGCTGGAGTGTTGTATACTTCCCTTGCTGCCCAAATGAAGCATAGGCAAGCGCTGATTGCGAACTGCTATTCTCAGCTTCTTTTATATATTCGCGCAGACCAGACTGCTCATTAGGTATACCGCTCTCTGTCGATACCCCTAGCCCAAATTCCTTCATGTACTTATCCCATACATCAACGCCTTTTGCACCATACTTCTCATATAATTTATTTCCGACCATTTCTACCATGAATGCATTGGAAGAATGTTCAATCGCTAATGCAGGGTCAATCAAACCGTAAGCGTGACTCCCCGAATTTCGAACGGAAGTTTCATAACCTTTCTTACCAAACTTTCCTACCCCCACATCATTATATAAAGTAGAAGTCGTAAATAAATTTTCTTGCAGACCAATGAGAACTGATAACGGCTTAATAACCGAACCGAGCAGCACGGTGGAAGATGGGTGTTTATAACTTTCTTCTTTGCTGCTGTAGGATTGATACACCTCACGAATGGCACCATTTGAAGCATAAGGAGCAATATTATTAAGTTCTTCTTGTGACATGCTTCCTTTTGTCCATATGTTTGGGTCATAGTCAGGCATACTCGCCATGGTTACGATCTTGCCTGTGTCCACTTCCATGGCAACTGCAAATCCCGTTTTGGCGTTTGGAGCTTTAATACTAGAATTACTTGTTGTTTGCAAATATTCCAATTGGTCCATGATTGCCTGCTCGGCAGCCAACTGAACATCTTTATGAATAGATAACCACACATTATTCCCTTTTTTAGGAGCCGTAATTTCTGCTTCACCAGAAATTTGATTTTGTGAGTTCACTGGGAAGGTCTTAACACCTTTCGTGCCTCTTAACTCCTCTTGAAACATAAACTCTATCCCATCATATCCGACTTCCTCATCATCCAGATATTGAAGCTTAGGGTCGGTTTCTTCCTTGGCCTTCAGATAATAACCGAGTCCATAATCTGGATCAATTACGGAACGGAATGGTTTCATATATCCTACCGTTTGAACGGCAACGGTATCCTCGTCATAACGTCTCACATTTTCTTCGACCACTTCTACGGTTGGAAACTCATCCTTATGGGATAGAAAATAGGCAATTTCTTCCTCAGTCAGATCTGTCTTGATTCTTCTCGGCGTATATCCGTAATTTTTGCGATAGGATATGTCTAGAGCTTCCTCAATCTCATCTTCTGTCATTGTTTTGCTCGAATCTCCATACCGGTCAAAAACTTGTTTGAGACTCGAAACCAGTTCTTTTAATTCATCCTTGTTCTCTTCACGGGTGTAGTTTTTATCTAAACTCACATACAAAGACTGTGTTGAGGTCGAATAGGCGAGCCGATTCTCACCCGTAGAGTCGAATATCGTTCCCCGAATGGGTGAAAGAGATACACTTTTCGTTGCGACACTTGCTTCTTCTTTTTTTAGCGTAGGACCCTGAACCAGCTGCAGATATGCCAGCCTGATGATCAGTACACCAAAGATCAAAAAGGTTGCCAGGAAAAAGACATTAAGCCTGAAAGTAAATCTCTTCTCCTTTGCAATCACTTTTTTCATATATGGGTCTGTTCCCTCTTTGCTCATTCCAAAACTATCCTTTCTAACTGCGGTTTAACAAGTACATTATAAGGACTGATCTTTGATATGGGTGTCGTAGAAGTTAGATGGATTGAACCAATTTCCACTATTCGCCCAAGTTGGATCAAGAGGTACCCACTCATCTGTTTCGCTTAAATACACTTCGTTCCAAGCATGAGCACCGTATCCGCCTTGTCCATTATATCCAAGACCTGTAATGACTTTTACATCGAGTCCTTCTGACCGGGCCATAACCGCGTATAGCCTTGCATAGTCAATGCAAACCCCTTTCATCGTTCGAAACGTATCCTGCGGTGTTTGCTCATTCCAGATGCCTCTTTGCTCGTAGTCTTCTACTTTATCGTAATCATACCCAACACGAGTACCTATCCATTGATAGAGCGCTTTTGCTTTTTCTTCATCAGTGACCGCATTCTCTGTCACTTTAGAAGCAGCTCCTTCAATATCCTTAGGGATACTCCGATCAATCACCTCGTACCTTCTGTGCATCATGCCGGTTAGTTCATTTTTTGCCGCTTGGGTAATGACAGGAAGCCGTTCCTTAATCAGTGTTCCCGAGAGCGGTTCAATTACTTTCTTCGCACCCTGCTGATACAAAGGGGAAGATTCCACATAATTGCTGAATGTACTTCCCGGATATAGACTCACTACTATAAATAACAGTGCAATTACGAGTATGCTTCTCGCTATACCGACAACAACTCCGAATGCAGCACCAAGAAGGCGGCTGATCATTCCTGGATTTTTACGTGATCTGTTATTGGATCTGCCAAGGCCAAGGCCCGTAAGCAAACCACTGACTACAGAAAGAACAAAACGTATTACTGCATAACTAATCATAAAAAGAACAGCAAATCGCATTAACGGAAAATCAGTCAGCCCGGTAATGGCAGTATAATAAATTTGCTCCCATACTTTCAAATCTCGATTAGGTATGTTCTCACTATATTGTGCTAGCCACGTTTGAACCATTGGAGATAACTTCATCGAGAGAAAAAAAGCACCAGCTAAACCAATGACGGTAAACATGCCTTCCGTAACCAGGTTTACCAGCGCTCCAGCTGAGCGTGAAGCTCCTCTTGCAAATCCTTGTATCAGAGATACCAGGAGTATGACCAATAGAACAAGCGTGACCGCATTTCCATTCAATAGGCTGTCAATCCATGATTCGAACATGCTATCACCCCTGTTTTACCTAAACATTTATCTTTCTTAGTTCTGTGCAGTTTCCATGTACTGTTTCACTGCGGCATTATGAATACTCCACTCCCCCACAGATACACCGCGCAGACTTACTTTCACTTTGTCTTTCCCTTGCTCTCCTGTCACTTCCACATTGGGACTCGTAATGGTGAACGTTTCATCTTCGTGAAGGACATAGGTTGCTTGCTTCGCTTCATTCTCCATCAGTTCTTGTGCTTCTGTTTTCACCGTTTCCATAGTAGACGAACTTACATCCGTAACTACATCTTTGATCTGATCTAAAGAAACACCGCTGTATATAATCAGTGCGGCCACAATTACGAGAACGATAGCCCACTTGAGTACCGTCTTAAGCACATTAATGACGATAAACAACAATATCAAAGCAACAATAATAACCAGCCAATTTTGCTGAACGAACTCTTTCCATATTTCTAAATCCATTATGATCATCCACCTCCCGAACTCCATTGATATGAGTTCCCGAATATTATACATGATTACCTTTACTGCTGTCAGCTAAGCACGCGTTTACGCAAAAATACGGTATAAGACTGTCCCATTAGGCGTACAAGTATATCATACGATGTTCTAGCTACATATTGAAATGGGAGGTGCTGTTTCCTTGAAAACGGCCATATGGCTTTATTTATTTCTTTTTTTAGCCTTCTTCGATTTACATGCTCAGTATCCGATTCTTACGCCTTTTGCAATTTCATTAGGCGCAGCTCCCACCTTTATTGGTTGGATGATGGGCATTTATTCCTTAACCCATCTACCGGGAAATCTGATTGCAGGCACGAAAATCGATAAGTATGGAAGCAAGCGTTATATCATTTTCAGTCTAACGACCGCTGGAATTCTATTGTTGCTTCAAGCCTATGTTGATACCCCGTGGCAACTGCTTATTTTACGGGCCCTCAGCGGATTTGTTCTTGCCTTTCTCTCTCCTGCCTGTATGACTCTGCTTGCTCAGTTGTCGTCTGATCCAACTACGCAAGGAAAGTATATGTCAGGACATGGTGTGGTCCATACACTGGCTTCTGTGGTCTCTCCCGCAGCGGGCGCCTTCATTGTTGCAGGTATTGGATTCTCTGGAACTTTTCAGATTCTTGGAATTTTACTGGTCATCACGGGTCTTATGGCGTTCTTCACCATACCTGCCGTGAAGGAAGCCAGTACGCAGAGCATCAAAGTGCTGCCTCCTATGGAAGGCCGTTTTCTTCCGATATCTTGGCGTTATTTTGTTTTACCGCTAGTTATTGCATGCTCTCAAGGCGTTCTTTTCTTTGAACTCCCTCTAAGAGGCAGTGGATCAGCTTCGATTTTATCAACAGGCCTGCTATTCTCCATCATCAGTTTAGGAGCACTCACTACACTTAGTATGTTGTTCCTCAATCGTTATTCGACAAAGCTTCGCCTTGCCGCAGGCGTATTACTGATGGCAATCAGCTTCTTTCTGCTCGCTTCTGTACCTGAAATGCCATTGTGGCTTGTCCTCTATGTTCTTGGTACATCCAAAGGAATCATATTCCCGGCACTAGCGACCATGTTTGTGCAGTTAAGCGGCGGAGCCAGGCTTGGGCGGATTTTCTCCATTCAATCCATTGCGACTTCATTAGGTTCTTTTGTAGGTCCTATTGCAGCCGGGCAGATTCGAATGGAGATTTCGCCCTACTTCCTAGCTTTCCTCGTCCTCATGATTGGCCTGTTATTCTTACCTTTTTCAAAACAGGTACGTACTGCCGCACTTAACCCGGAACCAAAACACATCTAATAAATAAGACTCTAGGCAAACGAGCGGCGGCTAGTTTGTCTACAATCTGAGATCAGTCCAACCATGGACTGATCTTTTTTGCATGAAATCTTTACTTTGCGATAAAATAGAACATAAACATTTCCCGGGGAATTTCGAGTCCATATGCGAATAAAACAAGAGGTGAAGCATACGATGCCGATTCATGTCATTGTCGAAGGCAAAAATGATCGCAGCAAACTCCGTCGGTTGTTACAACCTGAGATTTCTATTTTGTGCACGTATGGAACACTGAACAGTATGAAGCTGGAAAAACTTCGCAAACAGATTAAATATGATGAAGTTTATTTGTTTATGGATAATGACAGCTCTGGAAAACGCATTCGAGGTGAACTCAGAGATACCTTCCCGGATGCAGAACATATTTATACAAGACGAGGTTATGCTGGGGTGGAAGGTACGCCTGATGAGTATCTTATTGCCCAGTTAGAAAAAGCAGGACTTGATGAATACATTATCTATCCTGACTTCACCAGCCATTTTGATAAGTAAAAAAAGCTGTTCCTTTAATGGACACAGCTTTCTTACTACATTGATAAACTTATTCACTCACTATATTCCTAACATCTCTTGCAATGATCTCCGGCGCAGCTTCCTCTGTATTAGAGGCGTTATAGATTTTGCGGATATTGTTATCCGGATCTACTAATGCAATAAGATTAGCATGTACAAAATTATCCACACTATTTCCTTCAATGAGAATTTTAAATGATTCTCTTGCTAACTGCTTTGTCTCTTCTGCATCTCCTCTTAGGAAATACCATCCAGAATAATCTGCTTTGAACCGATCTGCAAATGCTTTGATGGTTTCTCTCGTATCCACTTCCGGATCAAATGATATGGAAACAAAGGAAGCTTTCTTGCCAAACGTTTCATCTTCTTTCAGCAGTTCCTGAACCTGAGACAGGCTGAAGGTCGTCACTGGGCATACATCAGGGCAACTTGTAAAATAGAAATAAAACAGACGTGTCTTCCCTTCCGTATCCTCTAGAGAAACTGTGCTTCCATCTACATTCTCCATTGAAAAAGTTTCTACTTTTCCTAACTTTGGATACTCTTCTTTTCCAAAATCGAGCGCATTATAAATGAGATAACCAGCCATAACTGCTGCGATCAATAGTAAAATCCAAGTCCATATGTACTTTTTAAAAATCAAGAAGATCCGCTCCTTCTTCCATAAATGGTTATTCCTGATGAATGCACCCAAAGGTATTATAAATTCAATCCAAGTATGTAACAATTTTGAAGTTATAGAGTAAAAAAAGGAGGAGGCCATCCGGTTTGGAGCGGGTCTCCCTTTTTATTTCATGATTAATGTAAAGTTCCTTGGTGTAATAAAAATAGATATCGTTTTTGAAACATCGTCTGTTTCTGCTTATTTATGAACCGTATCTAGAATCATAAGAAGGAAACTGATCGTTAGGTAGTTAATGGAGAAGAAAAACATTTTTTTGGCCCAGGCATCAGTATCTTTTGCTTTGAAACCTTGGAAGCCGTAAAATAACCATATGATTGATAGGATTAGTGAAACAATCATAAACACAAAACCTGTGTAATTGTACACATACATGAGAATGGGAACAGGAACCAGAAGGATTAAATAAGGAATCATTTGAATTTTTGTACGTTCGATCCCTTTGACCACAGGAAGAAGCGGATATCCTGCAGCACGGTAATCTTCTACCCTGCGAATCGCCAGTGCCCAGAAATGTGGTGGCTGCCATAGAAACAACAAAGCAAACAATAGCAGAGCGCCAAGATCAAGTGTTCCTGCTGCAGCTACATATCCGATAACGGGTGGTACCGCACCGGAGAATCCGCCTATGGATGTACTCCATGTAGATGAACGCTTAAGCCATAAAGTATAAATAATGACGTAAATGAACATCCCAAATATACCTAGGACGCCTGCAAGCCAGCCGGAATAGGTAAACAAAACAATAAGTCCCAGAATTCCTAAACTGACCGCATAAGTAAGCACTACCTTCGGGCTGAGTTTCCCAGTGGGTAGTGCGCGATTACGAGTTCGTTCCATTTTTTTATCTAATTCACGATCAAAATAATTATTGAACACACAGGAAGAGGCCATTACGAGCATTGTTCCAATCATGGTAATAATCATTCTTAAATAATCAACATCCCATTGAGATCCAAGCCAAAAACCACCAAATGCTGCGACCAGGTTTGTTCTCAGGATGCCCGGCTTTGTCAAAACTACAAAATCTTTCCATGTTGCAGATTCTTGCGGTGGCGTAGGCCGTGCAGGAATAGCTGCTGTATCGGAAGATGCCTGATATCTATTATTCACGCTTGTAAATCCTCCTTACGATAACGTCTTATTGGAGAAAAAATTATTGCCTCCGATATAAATTTTATCATAACAAGTAAGGAAAGTCTTTGACAAAGATCACTCAATTATGAATAGGCTATGACAAATTTCCTATTTGTGAGGTAAGTTATTGGAATATCATATCCCTTTATGTCAAAATACGACCATTCTATCTTTTTTTACTTGAATAGAGATCTTCTAAGCAGGGAATTAAATAATTAAATATCTTCAGATTACAAAATAACAAATTTCCTAGAATTTATGATTCGATTACCAAAAAGGAGAGTACCTACATGGATACAGCTACACATTTTGTTATGGGCTTTGGTCTTGCTGGCCTAAGCTTCGTTGACCCTGTCGTGGCCTCAAATCCAGAACTGGCTGTTGCCGTCATGGTCGGCACTGCTGCAGGATCACAAGCTCCCGATCTGGATACCGTTCTTCGAATTAAAAAAAACAATGCTTCCTATATAAGGAATCATCGTGGAATAACGCATTCAATCCCCTTTCTATTTATATGGACAGCGCTGATTACCGCCGTTATTTCTTTGTTATTCCGAGACGTACCGATCCTTCATGTTGCCTTATGGACCGGAATAGCCGTATGTGTTCACGTATTCACCGACGTATTTAATACATACGGAACACAAGCTATGCGTCCTTTTACAGAGAAATGGATTTCGTGGAACATCATTCATATTTTTGATCCGGTTCTCTTTACAACCCATGTGATCGCCATTCTATTATGGTTCTTTGGGATTGTCGATCCTGCACCGACTTTTATTGTCTTATATTCATTCTTGGCTCTTTATTACATCTGGCGTACCCTGGTTCATTATTCCAAAACAAAACAAATAAGAAAGATGGATACCTCATCAGAACCTGAAGATAAGTATTATGTTATCCCTACGATTCATTTAAATCGCTGGCATGTGGTCAAGGCTCACAAAGACGGCAGCTACGAAATCGGGAAATTAGATGGACATCTCCTCGTTTGGAGTAAGCACGCTGTTTCCTCAGACCATCCTGCTGTTGAGATTTCTAAATCTCACCCAGACATTCAGGCATTTCTTTATTTTACTTCTTTTGCGGTTGCTGAAGTGGAAGAATTAAGTTTTGGTTATTTTGTTCGATGGGGCGATGTAAGGTATCGGCATCGTAAACAGTACCCCTTTGTTGCTTGTATGGTCATGGACAGAAATTATGAACCGATCAGCACTTATGTAGGTTGGCTTAGTGAGGATAAGATGGAGAAAAAATTGTCCCTTGGCTCTCACACCTAAATATCAAAAAGAGAAACGGCCTCCCCCGGAGGTCGTTTCAGACTGTAGACAAACTAGCTTAAACTAGTTTGCCTGCAGTCTTTTTTATTTTACAATAGAAGCAACTATTTTATTTGAGGTGACAATCTTGCTAACGAAACAATCCTCCACTCAACGTGACCAACTTGAAATGGTTGCTCTAGATCAACTCGTTCCAGAAGATCATTTGGTTCGCAAAATCGAATCGGCGATCGACTTTTCTTTCATCTACGACTTGGTTCAGGATCATTATTCGGAAATTGGACGACCTAGCATCGATCCGGTCATCTTAATTAAATTACCTCTTATTCAATATACCTTTGGTATTCGTTCCATGCGAAAAACGATCGAAGAAGTTCAAACCAACATGGCGTATCGTTGGTTTCTGGGCTATGGATTTTATGATAAAGTTCCGCATTTCTCTACCTTTGGAAAGAACTACGAACGTCGTTTTAAAGATACAGATCTATTCGAACAGATTTTCTACCGTATTTTGCGGACTGCAGCTGAGAAACATTTACTCAGCGCGGAGCATGTTTTCATCGATTCTACACACGTAAAAGCGAGTGCGAATAAACGGAAATTCGAAAAGAAGGTTGTACGCAAAGAAACAAGAGCATATCAACGCAAACTGGAAGAGGAAATTAACCAAGATCGGGACGACCATGATAAAAAGCCGTTTCCTCCGGACTCTTTTAAAAAAGAAGAAGAAAAGGAAATTAAACAAAGCACTACAGATCCCGATAGCGGCTACTATGTCAAAGATGAACGGACCAAACAATTTGCTTATTCGTTTCACGCAGCAGTAGACCGAAACGGATTTGTACTCGGTAACATCGTCACTCCCGGAAATGAACATGACAGCCACTTGCTTGCACCCCTCGTAGAAATGGTAAAAGAAAAGATTGGGAAACCTGTAGCAGTGGCAGCCGATGCTGCCTACAAAACACCTTGGATTAGCAAATATTTGTTGGAGCAAGGGGTTACTCCGGCGCTGCCTTATACACGTCCGCGTTCTCAAAAAGAAGGTTTTCGAAAAGATGACTACGTGTATGATGAATATTTTGACGCCTATTTATGTCCTGCTAACGTGGTATTACCTTACTCGACCACCAATAAAGAGGGGTACCGAGAATACAAATCTCCAAAAGAAATTTGTAAATCGTGTCATTATTTATCCATGTGTACAGGGAGCAAGAACCACCAAAAAGTAGTGACGCGACATGTATGGCAAAACCACTTAGAAGAAGTAGAGCATCTAAGACACCACCAGCATGTAAAACAAATCTATGCAAAACGAAAAGAAACGGTGGAACGGGTATTTGCAGATGCAAAAGAAAAGCATGGCATGCGATGGACAACCCTGCGAGGGCTAAAAAAATTGTCCATGCAGGCGATGCTTACGTTTGCTGCCATGAATTTGAAGAAAATCGCCAGATGGTCGTGGAACAGACCAATTCCAGCGTAAATCAGGCGGGTTTCCACCTGATTTATTCATGAAAAGAAGTAGAAATGACAAAAGGCACTCAGAATGAATACATTCCGAATGCCTTTTGTCTACAATCTGAAACGGCCTCCCCCGGAGGTCGTTTTTTATGCTTGACGTAATATACCGCTTTCATGCAAAATCAGCTACATAGGCAACATAAAAAGCTTGGACGGTAGATATACCGCCCAAGCTCACTATTTTGATTGTTAAATTACATCTATTTGCTTTGACCGGACAATTGCTGTTCAGCGATTTGTACCAGACGTTTTGTGATATATCCCCCGAGTGAACCTGTTTCGCGGGAAGTGTAGTTACCGTAGTAACCATCCGACGGAATTGTTACGCCCAGTTCTTGAGCAGCTTCCATTTTCAGTTGTTGAAGTGCAGCGTTCGCTTGTGGAACTACCAAATTGTTAGAACGAGATCCTGATGCCATGTGTGTAATCTCCTTTCGCTTCGCGCGTAATATGTGCTGTTGCAAGCTTGCAAGATTATTATGGCTCTCTCTCGAAAAGCTATACTTCTTTTTAAAAATATTTTTCTGGAGGTACGTTCACATGAGTAAAGGTCTGTCTCTTTGGTTTGCCGCTTCTTCTATTATATTACTTATCGTCACTGCGGTTTCACTTAGCCATTCCTTATGGTTAGCTCTACTTTTTAGTATATTGGCTATCGGTAATATTGGCTGGGGATTCGTCATCAAAGCAAAAAGGAATCGGGCTGAGTTAAACCAGTCTTAAAATTTAGACAACAAAACCCATCCGTTTTTTCACTTCTGTCAGATTGGCAGCAGCGATCTCTCTTGCTCGCTCAGCAGATTCATTTAGAATGCGCATGAGTTCATCAGACTCACGAATTTCACGGAATCTCTCTTGCATCGGTTCAATAACAGAAACCACCACTTCTGCAAGTTCTTTTTTGAAAGCCCCATACATTTGTCCTTCGTACTGTTTTTCGATCTCTTGCAGAGAGAGTCCAGAGCATTCGCTGTAAATACTCATTAAATTACTGATCTCCGGTTTGTTTGCAGGATCGAATCGAACGGTACTGTCCGAATCCGTTGTTGCACGGCTGATTTTTTTACGAATGTCTTTAGGTGTATCCAAAAGCGAGATATAGCTTCCTGGATTTGGGTTACTCTTACTCATTTTTTTAGATGCATCATCCAGTGACATAATCCGTGCTCCGACTTCTGGTGTATAGATCTCAGGAATCGTAAAGAATTCTCCATAACGACGGTTAAATCGCTGAGCAAGGTCTCTTGTCAGTTCCATGTGCTGTTTTTGGTCATCTCCAACCGGTACGAGATCTGCGTTATAGAGCAAAATATCTGCTGCCATCAAAGAAGGATATACAAAAAGTCCTGCACCTACGGATTCTTTGCCTGCTGATTTATCTTTAAATTGCGTCATCCGTTCAAGTTCACCCATCGCTGTCAGCGTGGTCAGCATCCATCCGAGTTCTGCGTGCTGAGGTACATGAGATTGCAAGAACACATTCGCTTTTTTCGGATCGATTCCAGCTGCCAAGTATAACGCAGCAACGTCTTTAGATTGTTCGTAGAGCGCAGCAGGGTCTTGTGAAACCGTAATGGCGTGCAAGTCTACAACTACAAAATTACAATGATATTCGTCTTGTAACTTAACGAAATTCTTCATTGCCCCAATATAATTCCCTAGCGTTAGCTTTCCACTAGGTTGAATACCCGAGAATACCGTTTTCATTTTCTATTCCTCCTACAATTCATATCCTTCAAGAATATAACAAAATACAAAAAGGCCCCACATCCCGTGAAAGGGACGTGAGACCGTGGTGCCACCCTAATTCGCTGCTTATTTAAACATAAAAACACGCATAAGCAACCTTATCTTCCTTAACGCGGATTAGTCGTCCTGACCTACTAAAGAAGCATCGCTTCTCGTTAAGCCGGGCTCTCCAGGGTCCATTCAGTCAAAGTCAGCAACACCGATTCGCATCAACCATCGGCTTTCTGCAAGTTGCCATCACTAAGCTTACTTATCCCTATCAACGATTATAAATTATATACTTGCTTTATCATAATCATGATAAAGTTCTAATGTCAACATGAAATATGAGAAGCAAAAAATACATAAATTTCATTTGTGAATCTTAGGTGCCTTTTTACTACCGATACAATTATCTGTTATGATAGACTTACGTGTAAGATGTTTAAGATCTTTCGTGGGAAAAGGAGCAAAAAAAGATGAAACAAGTGACCAAAGGGCTTTGGAACGGCTATGACACCTATATTTTGCACAGTCGTGATCTTGAAGTCACCCTGCTACCCCGCCTCGGTAACAACATTATATCCATTTATGATCGTATTCAAAACCGGGAAGTCGTTCGTAAACCTGACGAACAGGATCTCGCTTTTTATCTTCAGAAACCTTACCATTTTGGTGTTCCGATGCTGATCCCCCCGGGGCGTATCCACCTGGGTCACTTTGAATATGAAGGCCAAGAGTATCAATTTGCTCAAAATTCCGTAAATAATAACCATATTCATGGACTTCATCGTACACAGCCTTGGTGCGTCAGTGACATAGAAGAAGATGACGATGGATGCACCGTAACAACGGAGTGGAAGACAAGTGAAGATGAACTATGGATGAAGCATTTTCCTGTTCCTATGACATTCTCAATGACCTTTAGACTGCAAGGTTCTACTCTGACACAACAACTTCGAGTTACCCATCAAGGTGATCATGCAGCACCGTTTGGTATGGGATATCACACTTGGTTTATGCTTGATGGAGAACCACATCGTTGGAATATTAAACTTCCGGTAAATGGAATATATTCGCTTAATGATGATTTACTGCCAACAGGCGATTTAGAGGATTTAGGTTCTCTTGCCAGCCTGCCTTATGGAATAAATCTCGAAGGACAGAATTTAGATACCATATTTAGGTCTAATCGTGAACAAGACACTGCTTATCTAACGCGTAATGATGGTTACGCCATTAAATATACAGCGAATAAGGATTCTTTTTTACATTGGGTGCTATTTACCAAAGGGGAAAGCAGCGATTATTTGTGTATTGAACCTTATACTTGGTTGCCCGATGCTCCAAATATGGAGAGAGATGCAGACTTCACAGGAATCATACATATGGAGCCAGGTCAGACCATTGAACTCTTAACACAGATTGAGATTGTTCAGCCTCCTGATTCAGAATAATAAAAAGCATATTTTACAAACAGACAGCTGATTGAGCTGTCTGTTTGTGTTATATACCCTCAATCTTCTAATCAAACCCTTAAGACTGATATTAAGCTAATTGATTTTACCTCAGGAATTCCCCCCCGAAGTATCTTCTTTATTTCCACTTGTTACCTGATACTTTTTTGAGTATATTTTCTCTTCCTTAAACCATACTAATCTCACAAAGCACAAAAGGAGGTGACAACACATGGCATCAGGATCTCGTTCTAATAATTTGGTAGTGCCACAAGCGAATGCTGCGCTTCAACAACTGAAATTGGAAGCAGCACAAGAGCTGGGCGTAACAATTCCTGCAGATGGTTACTACGGTAACTATACTTCCCGTGAGACTGGATCTCTCGGAGGTTATATCACAAAACGTCTGGTACAAATCGCTGAACAGCAATTGTCTGGTCGTCAATAATGTCGTTATTTTCTCATAAATCTAGCTAGGTTCCATGCGAGGAATCTAAGCGGGTTAAACAGGGCGGTCTTCTCTTATAAGAGAGGGCCGCTTTGTTATTATGATGGACCTATTTGAATGTCTGTGTATGTAGTACGCGGGTAGCGAATCATTAAACTAGCCAAATTATAATTGGACTCTAAAGTTGAATCTACAACAATCATGTTATTTCTAACGGCAAAATCATAAGTAATTTCTCCATGTGTCCAGTGCTTTTTTAACTTTAGTGATTCCAAGGCCATAAGACGGAAAGAGGACCGCTGTGGTTCTGTAAGTCCTTTTGGAGAATTATCCATCACTTTCTTCATAGGTACCGGATAATGCCTAATTCCGAATTTACCTATTACATTATTTCGAATTTGTACAAAAACGATTCCTGAATCAAGACCTGCAAGTTCCTCATCAAGTGCTCTAAAGACAATATCCAATTGTCTAGGTAGAGAAAGTTGATCAAGTGAGATCATATACACCATCCTCTTATACTTTTAGCCTATATAAATATAGGGCCTGTGACTCAGTATATGTCAAATTTTTCTAATTTACAACAATTTTATGCAAAAATTATTGGTTTTTTTATTATATAATCATATTTCGACAAACTTCTGGCAAAAATCAATAACTTTTATGAAAAAAAGACCTCAGCATCGCTGCTAAGGTCCTGTTTATTTGAAGTCTATTGCAGGTTTTCAGTCATATGAAGGAACTGCTCAATATCAGCGATACATAAGTCAGCAGCTCCCTGCCAGAAGTCAGGTTTTGTTACATCCGTATCTAAATGTTTTTCAGCAAGTTCCTCTACGGTCATCCGGCCAGTATCCCGCAATAAATTGTCATATTTCTCGGCAAATGCGGCTCCTTCTTTTTGTGCCTGTGCATAAATCCCGGTACTAAACATGAATCCAAATGTATAAGGGAAATTATAGAAAGGGACTCCTGTAATATAAAAATGCAGCTTCGATGCCCAGAATGTAGGATGATAGGAACCAAGAGAATCACAGAATGCTTCACGCTGCGCCTCCTCCATTAGTTCAGACAAATCAGATGCACTAAGAAGACCCTCTTTACGTTTCTCATAGAAACGTGTCTCAAAAAGGAACCGGGCATGAATATTCATAAAGAATGCAACGGTATTTTGAATTTTTTCTTCCAGTAAAGCAAGCTTCTCTTTTTCATCTGCTTCTTGGATCAATGCATCTGCTACAATCAGCTCTGCAAAAGTAGAAGCCGTTTCTGCAACGTTCATAGCGTAGCTTTGATTCAAGATCTCCATATCATCCATTACATGCTGGTGATAACCATGTCCGAGCTCATGCGCTAGTGTAGACACATTAGAGGCGGTGCCTGCATACGTCATAAAAATACGCGTTTCCTTGCTTACCGGAAGTGATGTGCAGAACCCTCCTGGACGTTTACCTGGGCGATCCTCTGCCTCAATCCAATGTTTATCAAAGGCCATCTGTGCAAAGTCAGCCATGCGAGGGCTAAATTTACGGAACTGAGACACAATACTCTCTGCTGCTGCATCATAAGTAATCGTTCCCGTAGATTCACCTATCGGTGCAGATACATCAGCCCAGGATAACTGCTCAACGCCGAGAAGCTTTGCTTTGCGTTCCAGATATTTTACAAGAGCTGGTTTCGCGCGCGTGATCACATCCCACATTGCATCAAGAGTCTCAGCAGACATTCGGTTAATTGCAAGTGGTTCTTTGAGAACGGAATCCCATCCTCTTCTCTCATAAAGTTTCAAACGGAAACCGCCGAGATGGTTTAGGGTATCAGCACAGTAGTCTGCTGCCTCACTCCACGCTTTTTCCCAATTCACCAGCATCGTTTCACGCACTTTGCGATCAGGGTGCTGTAATTTGTTCGCCGCTTGTCCCGCCGACAAGTATGTTGTTTCCCCATTCTCTTCATAAGGAACCCGCACTTTACTTACGATGGTGTCATAGAAATCTCCCCAACCGTGATATCCGTCCACTGCGAGATCAAGTGCTAAGCTTTCCAGTTCTGGTGCCATTTTTTCTTTTGCTTCTTGGCGGCTCTCATTCATAACAAAAGAGATGGGCGTGATCTCAGGGCGCTTCATCCACCCTGTCCATACTTCATCATCTGTTTGCTGAAGCAAACTGTCAAACCTAGTCTTAACACTCGCTAACTTAGCATGCAGGGAAGCAATTCTGCCCGTAAGTTGTACCGCTTTTTTATCGTCTTGATTCTCTGCACCAAGGCAGGATACAAAGGCAGAGCCTTCTGACAATCGTGCAATAATATCTTGAAGCTGATCAATTATTCCATCATAAACATATGTATCTTCCACGGTCACAGGAACTTTTGCATCAGCCACTTGTGCGTTTAGACTTGCGATATCCTGCTCGAGTTGTTTAAGATAAACAGCAAAGGTTTCCGATGAGGAACCCCCGCTAAAAATTGTTTCCAAATCCCATGTTTGACGCAGTGTTTTACTCATACTTTTACCACCTTTTTTATTTATTTTTCAAAAAAACATCGAGAAACAGGTTTGAACAACCCCTGTTCAAGGTGTATAACTAATACTATATCAGAATTATGCTTCTATTGATTCCAGTCTTTACCTAAACTCGATATATAACATTCAGGAGGAAATATAAATGAGACCTTTACAGATTTCTGCAGAGACAGCCGTTACGTTATCGAAAAAATTAGGTGTGCCTATTGAGCATCTTATGCATATGCCGCAACATATCTTGATGCAAAAGCTGGCTGAACTAGCTAAGGAAGAATCTTCTCCAGCAGCAGAAGATGCCGATCTAAGTACAGACCAAGACAAGGATAACCATATATGATCCCATTTGAAAATACATGGCCCTATGACATTGTAATGGGTGACATTTATGTTCAGGAGTGTCCCTTCTGCTCGGCTGAGAATGTATTACTTCCGTTAAAACCGAAACAGCTTTCCTTAATACATGACGGAAAGAAACACCTGCTTGTCTTTCCGTGCTGCAAAAACCGGGTAACATTACTCGATAACGATCAGGATTATCTGCTTGCTGATCAGCGTTTAAGATCCTTATGACAGATAAAGCACCGGTGAAAACCGGTGCTTTTCTTCATCATTTAGGAGGGCGTATTAATAAAATGATAGGCCGGACCAGATAATCGCTGAATGGTGAAATCAGCAACCGTCTCCGGTATATCCATTTCTTTCAAAGCT
The DNA here is from genome assembly GCF_030263935.1 of Paenibacillus polygoni. Taxonomy (NCBI): domain Bacteria; kingdom Bacillati; phylum Bacillota; class Bacilli; order Caryophanales; family Paenibacillaceae; genus Paenibacillus; species Paenibacillus polygoni. The sequence goes on from NZ_CP127162.1 coordinate 4,207,517, forward strand.
TCATACATACAAGATAACCAAGCCTGAGCCCGCTCTTCAGTAACAGGAAAAGGTAAGTGTCTTGCTCTCATCATCGGATGCCCATTTGCATCAGAATACAGAGAGGGACCTCCGAAAAATTGACTTAAGAACATATACTGTTTCTCCATAACGGGAGTAATGTCCTCTGGAAAAAGCGGAGATAACAATTCATTTTTTTGTACTTTCGGATAAAAAGCCTCTACCAGTGCTTTTACACCCTCAGCGCCTCCCAAGTTCTCATAAAGCGTTTTGTTCGGATCCATTCCTCTCGCCTTCTTTCTCATGCTAAAGTTCATGCTCTAGTATAACAAAAAAAGACAAGAGCTCCTATCTATCTAGGACTCTTGTCTCATAACAGTTTTTCTTGCCTAAGGTATATATTTGCAGTTGATCCTTAATAACTCCGCCAGTCTTCTTCACCGGGATGGATATGCGCTGCCCGCATCACATATACAATAGCGCAGACGAGTATCCCTGCAATTACTCCCATCACGACATCACTCCATCCTTTAGATAATAGAAACCAGGCATATCAAAAGAGGACTTTAGATCTATTCACTAATTACTATTTATATTAGCATACATTTCCTTAAATTACAGTAAATTTGCAAACGCTTTCTATTTTTTTTGTCCTGTTTGTCCACCTTGGCTCATATAGTATTCATAACCAGCGAACAGCTTTTAGAAAAAGGGGCGAACCATGGCATATGAAGCGTCTAGCCTTACCACTTTTGATCACCTTTGGCCTACTCAGTATATGCATGTTAATGGCGGTCTATCCTTTATCCGTATGGGAGTCCGGCGTTCGGGGTCTTTCCATATGGTGGGAGGTCCTCTTCCCTTCTCTCTTTCCCTTTTTTGTTATATCGGAGCTGCTTCTTGGACTTGGCATCGTCCACTTCATGGGCACTCTTCTTCATCCGTTTATGAGACCCGTATTTCGAATTCCAGGAACAGGCGGTTTTGTTGCCGCAATCAGCTATGCTTCGGGATACCCTGTTGGAGCGAAACTGACAGCTAAGTTATGGGAACAAAAACAAATCACACGAGAAGAAGGAGAGCGGCTCGTTGCTTTTACTACCACATCTGACCCTATATTCCTCATCGGGGCAGTATCTGTTGGTTTTTTTCACATGCCTGCTCTGGCAGGGGTTCTAGCTATTGCTCATTATGGATCTGGACTTATTGTTGGTCTTCTCATGCGATTTCATGGTCCAAAAGATTCTTCCGAGCTCAATACAGAAGCTTTACCTGAGGAAGGTAACCGTCTGAAGCATGCATTTCATGCAATGCATCAAGCTCGTGAGAGCGATGGACGTTCTCTTGGACAACTTGTGCAGCAAGCAATCCGATCTTCTTTACAGCTGATGACCGTAGTAGGCGGACTTGTCGTATTTTTTTCAGTCATTCTCGAATTATTTACAGAAGCTGGACTGATGAATGGGATGTACCACTGGCTTGAACAAGTCCTCTTATTCCTTGGATTACCTCCTGAGTTATCTCAGTCGCTCGTTGGAGGATTATTTGAAGTTACCCTCGGTGCTCGGTATGCCGGAACTTTAGAGGGAGTCCCCCTCATCTATAAAGCGGCTGCGGCTGCTTCTATTCTTTCTTGGGGAGGTTTATCGGTTCATGCTCAGGTCGTAAGCATCCTGAACTCTACACCGCTGCGTTATTTACCGTTTATGTTTGCAAGAGCGGTTCATGCGGTCCTTGCAGCCGTAATTGTATTTTTGTGCTGGAACCCGATAATGAATACAGTAGATACGTTAAATGGGGCTGCCCCTTCCGATTCTTCTCTCTTTACGGGGATTCATCTGCTCCCATCCCAATTAGCAATGACTATGATTTTGATTGGCGGATTAATGATGATCACGACTGTCTATGTATGGATTAAGCAGCTCACTGCAAAATTTCAAGATTAAAGGAAATGTGTTGCAGCGATTGTTTTCTGTCCTGAAATTGGATATCATCAAGTTATACTTATTACAAAGGAGCTTTCATCTTGAGATATTATGTTCAGGACAGAGGAGACTCTTTATCTATGGATTTGGCCGAGCAATTTCACCGCCTTGCTGAAGAGCAGGGATTTATACTCGATGCCAAATCTCCAGAGATCGTTGTTTCTATTGGCGGCGATGGCACCATGCTACAAGCTTTTCATACGTTTATAGATCAAATCCCGGATATTGCTTTTGTTGGTGTTCATACAGGACACCTTGGTTTTTATGCAGACTGGAAAGCGGATGAGCTTCATGAGCTGATCAAACTTATGAGTAACGGTCTAGATACGAGTCAGCAGTTGCAGCCACGTATTGTGGAGTATCCTTTAGTTGATTTGGAGATCCACCGAAAATCAGGAGTTACCTCCATGGTTGCACTTAATGAGTTTACCCTCAAGGGTGTCGATGGAACAGTGGTAGCTCAAGTCGATATTAATGATATTACTTTTGAGATGTTTCGTGGTGACGGCATTTGCGTATCCACTCCTTCCGGCAGCACGGCTTACAACAAAGCACTTGGCGGAGCAATGATTCACCCCACGATTGAAGCGATGCAAATCGCTGAGATTGCCTCCATTAATAACCGAGTCTACCGTACGCTGGGATCGCCTATCGTACTGCCCAAGCATCATCATTGCGATATTTTCTCTAGAAAATCCCAAAGACTGCTACTAACGATTGATCACGTTAATATGACGATGGATGACCTTATATCTGTAAGATGCCAGGTCTCCAGACAGAAAGTTAGTTTTGCAAGATATCGTCCTTACCCATTTTGGGATCGGGTTCGTACAGCCTTTCTGGATTAAGTTTACAGCAAAAAGCGGTTCCTGCTTAGGAACCGCTTTTTGCTGTAGCTTCTTCTTTTGTCTTGTTCTCTTTAGAGAACTTGCGCTCTCTAGGTTCTTTATGCTCTTTATGTTCTTTTGACTCTTTTGGTTCTTTAACCTCTTTAAGCTCTTTAGGTTCTTTAGGTTCTTTCGGTTCTTTAAGCTCTTTAAACTCTTTAGATTCTTTAAGCTCTTTTGCCTCTTTTGGTTGGGATTCCTTTGGTTCCTTAGGTTCCTTCGGTTCCTTAGATTCTTTCTCTTTTGAATCCTTAGGTTCTTTTTGCTCTTTTTGCTTATGAAGTACAAAATAGGCACAACCAAAATTACAATATTCGTTAATATAATCAACCATGCCCGTAATCGAAGTATCTTTATTCGCCTTCGGGTGGTTCTCTCGGTAAAATCCTTTAAGTCTCAGTTGATTATAGCCCCAATCCCCAATAATATAATCGTATCGTTCAAGGACATCGCTATACCGATCACGAAAGGCTTCCGGATTCCAACCGTTTCTATAGTCCTGCAAGACTTCATAAGTTTTGCCGCTGATCTGAATCAAAACCGTCTTCCTTCCCTTCTATCCGAACCGCCTTCTTCTTCATGCAAAGGCTTACTCCTACTATACTACATTATTTGCATTCGCGGCAGACTTTACTTGTTCATGTGCATGATATGAACTTCTAACCATAGGTCCTGATTCAACATGACTGAATCCTCGGGCCAAGCCTTCTTTTTTTAGTTCCGCGAATTCTTCAGGTGTGACATACCTTTTTACATATAGATGCTTGTCCGAAGGTTGTAGATATTGCCCAATCGTCATAATATTACAATCGACCGCTCTCAAATCATCCATTGTCTGAAGGATTTCATCCCATTCTTCTCCAAGCCCCAGCATAATACTTGACTTGGTTGGAATATCTGGATTCATTTCTTTTGATCTTTTAAGTAGTTCAAGAGAACGTTCATACTTCGCTTTGGCACGAACCTGATCAGACAGGCGTTCTACCGTTTCAATATTATGATTTAGAATATCCGGTTTAGCGTCCATGACGATTTGCAGTGCCTCCTTATTCCCTAGAAAATCAGGAATGAGTACCTCAACACTACATAAAGGCAGTTTTCTGCGTATTGCTTTGATAGTTTCTGCGAAAATGGAAGCCCCTCCATCGGTTAGGTCATCCCTCGCTACACTCGTCACTACACAGTGCTGTAAATTCATCTGTTCTGCTGCTTCAGCAACACGTTCCGGCTCCTGTAAATCAAGCTCAGTAGGCAGCCCCGTATTTACTGCACAGAATCGGCAGGCTCTTGTACAAATATCTCCAAGAATCATAAAAGTTGCTGTACGATTTGCCCAGCACTCATAAATATTAGGACAACGTGCTTCTTCGCAGACCGTATGAAGGGTTTTTGAACGCATCATTGTTTTAATTTCTTGATACGGTTCACCTGCGGTTAGCTTTATCTTAATCCACTCTGGTTTAGGTTCTTTCACTTTGCTCCCCAAGGAAGTACCCTCTTTTCTATATCGAGATGTATTAAACTATCGCACGGACACATTATAACATGATTTTTATGGAAATAACCTCCATTTCTAATCATTTCTTCTTTACGCTTCCGATTCTTTTTTCATGTCAAGGCATAAAAACAAGAGTGTTGTGTGAACCTAAACATAACTTTGAGCGAAAACGAAGAAAGGAGGCGTATCTGTTGTTACGGTTGTACAAAAAACATAACTTGCGAATGCTTTGTCTGAAAGTCACACTCACTCTCTCTTTCTTTGCCTCACTTGCACCAGCGGATGCTCTAGCTCAGGAGAAACCAGTAACTCCCCCAAGCGCTCAAGATACTTATAGAGAACGCAAGGCATTATATGACCAAATTAGCGTTGTGAGCGGCGTTCCTTGGTACTATCTTGCAGCGATCGATCAGTATGAGCGGACGATGACAAAAGCACATCCAAAGGACCGCGCACATGAAGAGCGGTTAACAGGTATCTTTTTTGAATCCAGCCGATGGGCAGGAATTTTAAATCCAGATCAGCAGGATAAGAATCCTATGTCCATTGCCCTCTTTGGTGGAATTGGACTCGATGGTACGGGTGACCAGAAAGCAGACCCAGAGAATAATGTGGATGTTCTTTATACGATGTCTCGTATTGCTTCAAAATATGGGATATCCGCAGACGATATCGGTATCTCTCTCTGGCACTATTACCAGAACACAAGAGCGGTACAAAGAATACAGCAATTCGCCAGAATCTATAAGCATTTTGATACGCTTGAGCTTTCGGAGCATGCATTCCCTTTACCTTTAGGTACCGTGTACTCTTACCGAAGCACCTGGGGAACAAGCCGCAGCTGGGGTGGACGGAGAATTCATGAAGGAACCGATCTTTTTGCCCATCATGGCTTGACGGTCCGTAGTACTTGTTATGGAATTATTGAAATTAAAGGCTGGAATCCATTTGGAGGATGGCGTGTGGGAATAAGGGACCTAGACAACCACTATCACTACTATGCGCATTTATCTGGCTTCGAGAAGGGGATACACGTAGGCAGTATTGTGACTCCAGGACAAACCATTGGATGGGTAGGAAGCTCCGGTTATGGTAAGCCAGGAACACAGGGTAAATTCCCTCCTCATCTGCATTATGGTATCTACCGGGATACAGGGCTTACCGAATGGTCTTTTGACCCCTATCCATCCCTGCATCGCTGGGAGAATGAAGAACGTAAATCTAAACAAGCCAAAAAGAAAATCTCACCTTAATTATAAAGTGACTTGTTACATAAGCATCCTCTGGAAAACAGACGATTCTTATACAAGTCACTTTCTTTTTTTACGATCTTTTTTACGATTAAAAGGATTTAACTTTCTCACTTACTCATTACCACTCGGCAAAAGAGGTTCCGGCTCTTCCAGATAGAGCTGACTATTTCCCTCATTCTTGGGGACGGTGCTGCTTGCATCCGGGGTTGTGACTCCCGTGCTTGGTGTTGCAGCGGATGGTAAAGAAGGAAGCGCTAAGCTGGGAGCACTTGCTCCATTATCTCCTACAGGACGTCCTTGATTATCGTAATAATACATAGGCACATCTCCAACAACAAGTAAGTAGGAAATTGGCAGCTCCGTGTCTACAATTTCCGGTTCCATATCCAGCGGAACTACAACAGCCACCTCAGCAATGATGTGAATGTATACCTCAACCAAAATCATATTGATTCCCGCATTTTGCTGTCTTGTGCTAAGATCTACTTTTACCGCGCCTTGTGGTTCAATCCGAATGGGCACCTTAGGACCAAAAGAGGACAAGATCGTACTTCCCAGCGCTTGCCCGAGTGGAATGTGGTCTCTGAATGACTCCATATCTTGTAGTGTAGTTTGCACAATGGATAACGCATTAGACGTAATTCTCATGTGCTCATCGTAATTCAACATAAAACCGCTAATCTTTCCCTTGGTATCCGTTTTCCACTCAATGAGATCATCAGACGGTTTGCCATCTGCAATTTGACTCGTTATGGCTTTGTTAATCGCTTCTGTCGCCAGCTGCTTCACCCTGATTTTAGCTAAATGCATAATCGGAGGCTTCAGATTCCGCTCTATGTATGCAGCAGATTGCACCGTCAAAATCACAATCACAAGCATAATGATCAGTAACCACTTTTTCCAATGTCCCCCTGTTTTTTGATGCTGATTTCTCCACCTGGATCTTCTGAATGCCATGCACGCATTCCTCCCTTGAGAGAGGTTTCTTTTTTTAATCTATGCAGCCTGACCATAAAAAAGAAGCAAGCCTGATGGCCTGTGTTATCGTATATAAAAAAGTATAAAAAAAAAGAGAACTCCCGTAGGAATTCTCTTCTTATCCACCTTGAATTATAATAAACAAATTTCAAGTTATTTCATTGGCGGTTTAGCATCTTGAGGAACGGATTCCCAATCTTTAAGGAAACGCTCAATTCCACTATCCGTAAGTGGATGTTTCCATAGAGTTGGCACCAGTGTACCTGGGATTGTTGCAATATGCGCACCTGCAAGAGCAGCATCCTCTACATGTTTAATGTTACGGATACTTGCTGCAATGATTTCGGCAGGAAGATTATACGTATCCAAGATCTGACGCAGATCACGAATAAGCTGCATTCCATCCACTGAGATGTCATCAAGACGTCCAACAAATGGACTGATGAATGTTGCACCCGCTTTTGCTGCCATAAGACCTTGAGCTGCTGAGAAGACCAATGTAACATTGGTTTTAATTCCTTTTTTGCTCAGTTCGTTCGTCGCATAAAGACCATCTTCCGTCATTGGCAATTTAATAACCACATTCGGTGCCCAAGTTGCGATTTCTTCTGCTTCTTTTAACATGTCCTCTGCTTTTGTACCAATAACTTCTGCACTGACAGGACCTTCCACAAAAGAAGTAATCTCTTTGATCACGTCTTTAAATACGCGACCTTCTTTAGCAATTAGAGAAGGATTCGTCGTTACGCCATCTACCAGACCCAGACGATGAATTCTTTTGATTTGTTCAACATTCCCAGTATCTAAGAAAAATTTCATAATGACATGCCCTCCATCGTTTTACTTTATAAGTCGATCATAAATAGATAAAAATATATGCCAACATTTATATATAAACATTGGCATATATTTTAAACATATTTTATTATTTTTTCTCTACAGCATGTCCGCCAAATTCATTCCGAAGTGCCGCTACCACTTTACCTGTAAACGTATCATTCTCAAGGGAACGATAACGCATAAGAAGGGAAAGAGCGATAACTGGAGTAGCTGCTTGCAGATCAAATGCCGTTTCAACTGTCCATTTCCCTTCACCGGAAGAGTGCATAACCCCGCGAATTTCATCTAAGTTTGAATCTTTGGAGAAGGCACGCTCTGTAAGCTCCATCAGCCATGAACGAATAACAGAACCATTATTCCATACGCGTGCTACTTTTTCATAGTCAAAGTCGTAATCACTTTTCTCGAGTACTTCAAATCCTTCACCAATCGATGCCATCATACCGTACTCAATTCCGTTGTGAACCATTTTTAGAAAATGTCCGCTGCCGGCTTTACCCGCATATAGATAACCATTCTCTACGGCTGTGTCTTTAAATAGCGGTTCAACGATATTCCATGCTTCTTCGTCTCCGCCAATCATGTAACATGCACCGTTACGTGCACCTTCCATGCCGCCGGAAGTACCTACGTCCATGAAATGGATGCCATGTTCTTTCAACTGCTCATAACGACGAATCGATTCTTTGTAATGAGAGTTACCTGCTTCAATAACAATGTCGCCTTTGGACAATATTGGAATCAAGTCATTAATTACTCCATCAACTACAGAGTGCGGTACCATAATCCATAGGATTCTTGGTGATTCCATGGAGTCTGCCATTTCTTTGTAAGAAGAAACGCCTGTTGCACCGTATTCTTTCATCTCTGAAACTGCTTTTTCATTCAAATCATAAGCAACCACTTCATGCTTATGGTCGATCAGATTTCTACCTAGATTCAGTCCCATTTTACCTAAACCAATTAATCCTACTTTCATGTCCAAGTGCCTCCTAAATTATGCTCAATCTAAAATGTAGTGAAACTGTATATGTCATCAGCTTAAACCAGCTGGATAACGCGTAAGATCAGCTATTCAATGTTAATGCCACTCGTTACCATCTTGAGCAAGAAGTTCTTCCGCAGCTTTCGGACCTTCTGTACCTGCTTCATAATAATGAAGCGGTACTTCATTTGCTGTAAATGCATCTAGAATATGCTGTACCCATTTCCAGGACAATTCTACTTCATCCCAATGTGCAAAGAAGGTTGCATCACCGCGTAAAGCATCAAAGATAAGATTCTCGTAAGCTTCTGGAACATTATCGTAAGATGAACTATAGCTGAGTTCCATCGGTTCAATCGTATCGTGGTGCATTGGACTTTTCGCATTCAATTGAATGCGGATTCCTTCTTTTGGACCAATATCAATAATGAGCAGATTAGCATCTAGATTTTCATCGACAGGAATTCCCGTGTTAAGCGGCCGTTTAAACTCAACGACAATCCGTGTGGATTTTTCACTAAGACGTTTACCTGTGCGAATATAGAAAGGAACTTCATTCCAGAACGGATCATCGAGAAATACACGTGCAGCAAAGTACGTATCATTCTGAGAAGTAGCCTCCACACCAGGTTCGTCCACATATGCCACCACAGGTTTACCTTGCAGCTCTCCTGCGCGATATTGTGCACGGACAATGTTCTCATTCAGTTTCTCCTGTAAAAGAGGAATGAGTGCCTCTGCTGTACTTTTCTTTTTAAAACGAATCTCTTCTGGAGAAGATTTTTTCGGCAGATGCAAAGCAACCATCATAAGCAGCTGGAGCATATGATTCTGGAACATATCACGTACTGCACCGCTCTGGTCATAATACGCTGCTCTTTCCTCTACTCCTACCGTTTCACTTGCTGTAATTTGAATGTTGGATACATAGTGGTTACCCCATAGAGCTTGAATAACAGGGTTAGTCGCACTAAAGACTTCCATGTTCTGAACCATAGGTTTACCAAGGAAGTGGTCAATCCGGTAGATTTCATTTTCTGCAAACGTATTGCTGAGTTTTTCATTCAGACGACGTGCTGAACTTAGGTCATGTCCGAAAGGCTTCTCAATAATCAATCGTTTCCAGCCTTTCCCTGATCCCAAACCGCTTTCTTTAATGTTTTCAGCGATCGGTTCAAAGAACTCCGGTGCTACGGACAAATAGAACATCCGATTCTGCGGAATGCCCAGTTCTTGTTCACGGCGTTCCACAACCTCAAGGAGTTTCTTGTAATCTTCTACTTTTTTATTATTTAGTGACGTATAACGGAATGCACCTAAAAAATCGCGAACCTTAGCTGCATCTTCTGGCGACCGGCGAGAGAATGTATGTAATGATTCCTCTACTCGAGCTTGAAAATCAACATCGGATACTTCTCTTCTTCCCAGACCGATTACCGAAAATGCTTTTGGCATCTTCTCATCTACATATAAATTGTAAAGTGCCGGATATATTTTTCTTTTGGCTAGATCGCCTGTAGCCCCGAACAGGACAAATGTCATTGCTTCCATGCGTATTGCCTCCTGATATTTACTCTATAATGTGTGACATTAGCATGCGAAGAACGTTACGTGCACACTGTCTATACATAACATCGAAAGTAGAATGCTGAATCATCAACTTTCTCTTTTTATTAGGTTATTAAATGTAACCAGTTAAGATTATGTAACCATAATACACCCTTCCGACAACATTCGTCAATAAAAAATGTCCAATCTGTGAACATTGATTTTGTTCTGTTATGGCAACGCTTCCTATGCTATCCTATTAGTTATACTAATAAATCGTTTAAAAAAAGTGTGATATAGTCCATTGAATTTCACAGTTACTTATAGTAAACAATCCTACGTGAAGGGGGCTTTTACAATGGACCAAGAATCCATGTCAAGTTACTTGAAGATGTGTGAAAAAGTGACCCAGTCCTACCAGATCATTGGACGAAAATGGGTTGCACCCATTATTCACACCTTGATGGAAGAACCAAAGCGATTCAGTGAAATACATGCCCTAATTCCCGATTTAAGTAAGCGAGTACTCGTAGAACGAATGAAAGAACTAGAAGAAGAAGGAATTATCCTTCGAAATGTAATTGCAGATCGACCCGTACGCACGGAATACTCCTTAACTCGAAAGGGAACCGAACTTGCCCGAGCACTTAATGCAGTTGGACGCTGGGCTAAAGAATGGTTATAAACGCATGAAAAATATTTGAATCAATAAAACAGACCCACACAAGAACCTCCCAATCCCATGCGAATGAGTAAATTGGAAGGTTTTTGTTATTTGTTAAGGATGATTTCAACTAAAATTCCACAAAAAAAGAACCGAAGCTGCGTAAAATGAGATTAGATCATTTTTACGTACTTCGGCATTTTATAATTAGGATGAGAACCAACCTTTTATTGCATCAATAAGTCCCACGAAGAAATTTTTAATGCTGGCGATAATTCCTTGTCCTGTGTCTGATTCAATGAAATCAGTAAACTGCTGCTTCGCTTGATCTAACTGTTCCCCTACCGCATTCCAGTTAATATTGGCATCTTTCATGTTCATGAAGAGGTCAACAAGTCCATTTAATTGAGCTTCTGGTATCGCAATATTCAGGTTGTTAGCTGTATCTTCCACTAAGGACTGCATTGCTTCTCTTGTCTGAGGCTGTTTTTCTGCAAGCTGCTCTTTAATATTCGTCATCAGAGTCGTTGTTTCTTCCGCTCCAATCGAATCAGAGAGTTTTGCAGTTTTAACAATTTCCTCATTAGCTACTTGTTTTTGTTCTTCCGGTATTTTAGTATCTGTCGTTGTTTCATAAGCTTTTATGATTCCTGTAAGAGCCGCGGTTCCCGATACGTCAAATGGAGCTGTAATCATTACGTGTGCATCTTTCACTCCAGCTGTAATCATCGCATTCAGGTACATATCACTCGTTACCCAGTTAATATGATTCGTAGTCACGGATAGACCGCTGCCTGCCTTACCAATCACAATCTTGGCAGAACTAAGTGCTCTCGTGCCAATTTGTGCTTTCGATAAATAATTTCCCAAATATTTATGTTCCTCTTTGTTAGTAACCGTTAACTCTGTAGCGCCACTTGGTGCTTCCAAATCAGCCAATACTTTTACTTTTTGATCATTCGTTAAATCTTCTCCTAGAATGATAATGACATCACCCTCGGCTGCGTCGGCATGAACTGCTATTGGACTATATACAGCTACAATGAGTAGCGCCGACAGCACAAGAGCTGTCCATTTACGTAGAATGTTCATTATGACTCTCCTTTTTAACGTAAATCATCTGTTTTTTCTTTCATCTAAAATATAGCAGAGCTCTTTTCTCTATCTATTCACATCTAGCTCAGCCTCCATAGTATACCATGGTTGTCCTTCGCTCTGCCTTAAGATGCTTCCTGCTTGTAATAAAAGACGTATTCTCCGTCAAAAAAGTTCCAAAATAAATATAAACCTACGCTCTTTGATTTCATGATTTTAGACAAAAAGAAAACTATCCAGAGCATAAGCTGCTCAAGGATAGTCGATATTAACTAGCTTTCACTTGTTAGTAATGGCGCTGACGCATTGCTTCAAACAAAAGTACCGTCGCTGCCATCGCCGCATTGAGTGACTCTGCCTGTCCCTTGCTTGGGATAATTACAGCATCATCAACAAGCTCGTTTACTTCTTCCGATACACCGCTTCCCTCATTACCAATGACGATCCAGCGTGAACCTTTGAAGTCATACGAGTAACAGGAGTCTTCTGCATCAAGGGAAGTGCTCACAAGTGTGACACCTGCTTCTTTTGCTTCGGGAAGGATTACACTAAGATCAGCTTCTACAACCGGAAGGTGAAAAAACGATCCCATCGTTGACCTGATGGTCTTCGGATTATACACATCCGCGCTTCCGCGTCCTAGAATAACACCATCGGCCCCCGCAGCGTCTGCACTGCGAATGATCGTGCCCACATTTCCAGGATCCTGGAGCCGGTCCAGCACAATAACGAGACTATCCGGTTTACGGAGGATTTCATCCGCTTGCTTAGTATCTTTACGAATGACAGCAAACACCGCTTGCGGTGTCACCGTATCTGTACATTTAGCAATAACAGCAGCCGATACCCCAATCCATTCTACACCCGCTGTACCTTCATACCTGCTAAGTTCACTCGGGATGCCTTTATCCATATCATAAGCAATACATTCGATCTCAGCTTGATGCAGAAGCGCCTCCTGGACGAGATGTATGCCTTCAATGATGTATTTCCCTTGTCTCGTTCGATGCTTCTTCTCGAGAAGCTGAGCCCAATCCTTAACACGAGGATTGTTAACAGAAGCAATTTCCATGTTTAGTTCCCTTCTTTATGTCTTTCACCAGTTCATTTATTTCTTATTTCGAATAAGACAGCTCCATCTTACTGAGGTTATCTTTATGACCTACAATGATAAGAACATCATTTTGAAGTATGCTGTCTTCCGCATACGGTGAAATGTTCATCTGTGTCCCCCGCCGAATCGCAATCACGTTGCAACCGTAGCGTGCACGTATATCAAGCTGTTTTAAATTTTGCCCTATCATATTTGAAGATGCTTTCATTTCAAGAATGCTGTAATCATCGGACAATTCAATGTAATCCAGAATATTAGGAGATGCCAGATGGTGAGCAACCCGCATGCCCATATCTCTTTCTGGATAAACGACTTTGTCTGCACCGATTTTTTCGAGCACCTTGCCATGTAGTTCTGTTTTCGCTTTAACAACCAGTGTAGTAATTCCCATATCCTTAAGGATCAGTGTCGTCAGAATACTGGCCTGAATATCTTCCCCGATAGAGACAACTACTACGTCAAAATTACGTATTCCAAGCGCCCTGAGTGCCTCTTCATCTGTAGAATCCGCGGAAACCGCGTGGGTTACTACATTTGATATTTCCTGAGTTCTTTGCTCATCCCGATCAATGGCGAGCACATCAAACCCCATATCGCTAAGAACGCTTGCGACACTGGATCCGAAACGGCCCATACCGATGACGGCATATTGCTTCTTAGCCATAATATGGATACCTCCTGCGGTGCTATCATCCTACGTAGTATACCACAATGTCTGAAAAACTTGAATGTAAGCAAGAAGTGCGGGGAACAGTATAGATGCAGGAAAAGACTGAATTTGGAGGGACAAGCGAATGCCAATCGTAATGGATTTGCGCCAAGCTATTGTTCACAAGGTGCACGGTAAGACCGATCAAGAGCTTAAGGAAATGATTGAAGGTTCCATTGACGGTCCCGAAGCAGCATTACCGGGGCTTGGCTCTATTTTTGAAATGATCTGGAAACAGCTCTCTGCAGAGAAACGGGATGAACTCGTCAAAGTGGCGCAAGCACATTTAAAGACGGTTAAACCCGTACCACTAACCTAGGATCCTTATCTGTTTCTTTTACTGCAAAAAAGAAATCCCCCGACCCATATTCATGGGACGGAGGATTTTTTATTGTATCAATATCTTGCTCTTCTAACGAATTAGCTGCTTAAGGCGCCATTTCAAGGAATTGAGCCGTCGGGTTTTTATCGATTGCTGTTCTCATCGCGTATTCATTTTCGAATAGGACAACATAATTGTCTTTCTTATCCTTAACAAGGACTGAGTTAATCCGGAATTTACTTGGATCAATTTTCTCATCAATAATCCAGCGAGCAAACTGATACGGCATACGTTGTAACTGTACATCTACCCCATACTCTGCTTTCATCCGATGTTCAAATACTTCGAATTGCAATTGTCCAACTACGCCAAGAATGGTTTCATCAAAGCTTGCTGTACGGAATACCTGGATGGTTCCCTCTTCGGTTAACTGGTCAAGCCCTTTTTGATACTGTTTATGTTTCAAGGCATTTTTAACCGTAACTTTGGAGAAAATCTCAGGAGAGAATGTTGGCAATTCATCAAACACAATATTACCGCCTTGACTTAGCGAGTCTCCAATTCGGAAAATGCCGGGATCAAACAAACCGATAATATCTCCAGGATAAGCTTCCTGAACGATATCCCGATCTTGGGCGAGAAACTGCTGCGGTTGAGACAGCTTGATCTCTTTGCCTGCTCGTACATGGCGAACACTCATTCCGCGTTCGAATTTTCCGGATACAATCCGAAGGAAGGCAACACGGTCACGGTGAGCAGGGTTCATATTCGCTTGAATTTTGAATACGTATCCGCTGAACTTCTCGTTCGTCGGCTCTACCATACCTTCCGTACTGCGGCGCGGTTCAGGTTTAGGTGCAAGTTCAAGGAAGTTCTCTAAGAACGTTTGAACACCAAAGTTATTTACCGCACTGCCAAAGAATACCGGAGTTAATTCTCCTTTTAATACTTTCTCATAATCAAATGGGTCTCCAGCAACATCCAGCAGCTCTAGATCCTGTTTCAACTGCTCATGCAGGAACTCACCCGCCATCTCACGAATTACCGGGTCTTCATAACTGTCTACTTTTTGTACTTGGATGTTGGAGTGGTCATCTCCTTGGAATAATTCAACCTGATTTTTCATCCGATCATATACTCCGCACAGTTCCCGTCCCATTCCGATTGGCCAGTTCATTGGTACCGAACGAATTCCGAGTACGTTCTCCAGCTCCTCCATCAGATCAAACGGGCTCTGTCCTTCACGGTCCAATTTGTTGATGAACGTAAAGATGGGAATCCCGCGTTTCGCGCAGACCTGGAACAACTTGATCGTCTGAGCCTCGACCCCTTTAGCCACGTCAATCAGCATGACTGCACTATCGGCTGCAGTAAGCGTACGATAAGTGTCCTCACTGAAATCTTGGTGACCAGGTGTATCAAGAATGTTAATACGGTGTCCATTATAATCAAACTGCATAACAGAAGACGTTACAGAGATCCCCCGTTGCTTTTCGATTTCCATCCAGTCACTCGTTGCGTGCTTACTAGCCTTACGTGCTTTTACAGTACCTGCAAGACGAATTGCACCCCCGAATAAAAGGAGCTTTTCCGTTAGTGTCGTTTTCCCGGCATCCGGGTGAGAAATAATCGCAAACGTACGACGTTTGTCGACTTCTTTCTGTATAACATGTTCTTGTGATTTACTCATTTTGTTATCCCTCTTACCCTTCAGTAAATTAATATTAAATATTTGTATGATCTATTTCATATAGGCTCTTTGTGAGAAGGCTATAAGGAGTCCCTCTGCAAGTCTCTATAACATAATAAAAAATGTAGCTGGTTACTCACAAGGGTGCCACCTTCCTTCCGTTACAAGAGCAAATTTTACATTCCTTAAAATGATATATCCCACTAAGTCAACTTTCCTATTGTACCACATTCAACAATTATATTTACCTATATTCCCTCCCTATATCTATTAATTTCTTGAAAATATTTTGTTTTAGAACAAATGAGACGGGTAATTTACGATACAACCTATTAGCTAAATGGAGGATGACAACTTATGAATATCTACGAACAACAAAAAAATGGAACTCCAAAACAAACACAAGCGAGTCAACCTGGCGTAGAATCCCAAATGGATCCTCGTCCCATTCAGCCTCTAGATTACAAAGGCAGTGAAAAATTAAAAGGTAAAGTGACTCTTATTACAGGCGGAGACAGCGGAATTGGGCGTGCTGTTGCCATTGCTTATGCAAAAGAAGGTGCTCACGTAGCCATTAACTATCTCTCCGATCAAGAGCAAGGTGATGCGGAAGAAACGAAAAAATATATTGAGGCAGAAGGCGTGAAAGCACTGCTTCTTCCCGGCGATGTGTCCGATGAGAACACTTGTAAAGAAATCGTAGATAAAACAGTACAAGAATTCGGTAAACTTGATATTCTCGTCAATAATGCAGCAATTCAGTTCGTAGTGGAAGGAATTGAGAACATTACGAGTGAACAATGGGATAAAACATTTAAAACAAATATCTATTCCGTTTTCTATATGACGAAGTATGCGGTACCTCACCTTAAAGAAGGAAGCTCTATTATCAGCACGACTTCCGTTAATCCTTACGTGGGGAACCAAGTATTTATTGACTATACTTCAACTAAAGGAGCTATCGTTGGGTTTACCCGCAGTATGGCCCAAAGTCTTGCTAAGAAAAACATTCGAGTAAACATGGTAGCCCCAGGTCCAATCTGGACTCCGCTCATTCCTTCTACTATGGATGAAGAGATGGTAGAAAGTTTTGGACAAGATGTGCCTATGGGCCGTCCGGGACAACCTGCTGAGCATGTAGGAGCTTACGTACTGCTTGCTTCTGACGAAGGTTCTTATATGACCGGTCAGTGTATCCATGTTAATGGCGGTATGACTATGTCTTCCTAAACTTTATACGATAAATCCTGTACAAAATATAGCACAAAAACTTTATACAATAAGTCTTACACAATAAGTCTTAATAAAATAATGAGAAAAAGCAGGCATTCTCCGTAGAGATTGACCTGCTTTTTCATTATTGTAATGCCATTAGTGATTTTTAATCCACACTACATTATCTTCGTCCTGACCATTGACCGGCCACCAGAAGTATCCATCTTTCGCCAGTAAATCTTCTGTAGCTTTCGGTCCCCAGCTTCCCGCAGGATATGTCTCAATATCACCTGAATTCTCTGCCCAAGCAGCAGCAATCCGATCCACGAATGACCAGGCTGTCGCCACTTCATCCCAACGAGTAAAGTAAGTTGAATCGCCTTTCGTTGCATCGTGAATAAGTCGTTCGTAGGCTTCCGGCGAGTTAATTCCAATCATGCAGCTCTGACAGAAATCCATTGCGAGCGGCTCAATTTGTGAGTCTGTCCCTGGTTTCTTCGCATTAATCTTAATGTAGATTCCTTCCATTGGATTCACACGAATAACGAGCAAGTTAGGTTCTAGCTTATGTTTCTGTCCTAAATAGACATTGGTTGGCATCGATTTAAACTCGACTACAACCTCTGTTGTTTTGACAGGCAGACGTTTTCCCGTACGGATATAAAAAGGTACGCCTGCCCAGCGGAAATTATCTACAAATACACGAGCTGCAAAATAAGTCTCTGTATTAGAATTAGGATCCACCTTCTCCTCCTGACGATATCCAGGAAGTTCAGTGCCTCTCACTTCACCTGCTGTGTATTGACCGCGCACTACGTTATTCTTCACATCGTCGCTAGTTGCATAAGGGCGAAGTGACCGAAGAACTTTCACCTTCTCATCACGAATGTCCTCAGGAAGCAATCTGCTAGGCGGCTCCATAGCGATCATGGTAAGCATTTGCAGCATATGATTCTGTCCCATATCCCGAAGTGCACCTGCTGAGTCATAATATCCGCCGCGATCTTCCACTCCGACCGTTTCTCCAAGTGTAATCTGGATATTTGCAATATGTTTGTTATTCCACAAAGGTTCAAAGAACGCATTACCAAAGCGGATAACTTCAATATTTTGCACCATTTCTTTACCCAGATAATGATCGATACGGTAGATCTCTTCCTCGCGGAATACTTCTCTAATTTGCTCATTTAATTTTTCAGCCGAAGCTAGATCATATCCAAATGGTTTCTCGATCACAAGTCTATGCCATCCTGCACTCTCTAGAAGTCCACCTTCTTTTAAGTTATACGACACACTGCCAAATAGTTCAGGAGCCAAAGCCAGGTAGAACATACGGTTACCCGGAATATTAAACTTCGTTTCTAGTTCCTCAGTCAGAACACACAGCTCACGGAAACCATCGACATTATTAATATCAAGTGACTGATACTCAAAGTGTTCTGCAAATGTTAACCATTCCTCATCTTCAATTGAATCACTGGAATAGCGGCAAAATTCTTGGATGGATGTATGTACATCAAGACGGAATTCTTCACGTGTACGCGGACGACGTGCCAAACCGACAACTGCAAAATCTTGTGCTAATTTACCTTCACGGTACAGACTATAAATAGCTGGGAATAGCTTGCGCCGAGCAAGATCTCCTGTAGCACCAAAAATGAAAAATACGGCACCTGAAGTCTTGAGTGATTCCAATGGTTGATTCGTATTCATGGCCCCTTCTTTCCCCTATATATCATAGATTTTTTAGTTTATTACAATGTGTCTCAAGTGAACTTTCGCCTTTTCCACAGGAGCAAAAGTCATTTATGTTGAAAATATTTTAGCATAAGTGTTCCTTCGAATGCTACGAACTTTCTCTGCTAATCTTTTACTTTCAATAAACATTCATCAAACCTTCACTTTGATGTCTTTGTTTTAATATTCACCTTGATCGGCGTACTTACTCCCTTAAAAGTAGAGTTATTTTCACTAGCTTAGTCCTTCGTCCAAACCTATTTAACTCTGTAAGAATATAAATATCTTGACTACTATCTTATTTAATGAAGAGGTGTACGAGATGTATCCTGTCAATCCTTTAACTCCAGAGGTATTAAGCCGCCATTGTGGAAAGATGGTTTGTGCGGTAACGAAAGACGGCCGGCGTATTTTCGGCAGACTTAAAGCATGTAATAATACACATGTCTTCGTAGCAGATGAACGTCGTAATCAGCAATATCGTCCATGCCGAGCATATAAGTCCAGCATTCTTGAGACGAATTCAAACACAGAAATAACAAAGAAGAAAAAGAAACGTAAAAAAGACGCAAAGATCAAAGGTTTCTACCCTTACGGCGGATACGGCGGTTACGGATATGGCGGCGGATGGGGAGCTGGATGGGGCTGGGCTTTAGGTTTAACCGCTCTGGCTTTGTTATTCCTTATCTAATGTGGATTCAATTGCTCTCCTAAACTCTTTTCAAAATGAAAAAGGTACGAATCTCTTTTCTTCCTTCCGAAGATGAGAATCGTACCGTACATATGTGTATATTCATTCTGCTAAGCCATTCTTATAAGCATAGATCGCAGCTTGCGTACGATCATCTACATCGAGTTTTGCTAAAATGTTGGTCACATGAAATTTCACGGTCTTGATCCCAATGATTAGCGTATCTGCGATATCTTGATTGGATTTACCCTGAGCGAGTAACCGCAAGACATCCATTTCGCGATCCGTTAGATCTTCATGTGCTTTCATTTGCGCAGGAGGCTGTCTAAAACGATTCATCATTTTGGATGCCACTTGTGATTCCAGAACAGACTGTCCGCGATCCGCTGCTCGAATGGCATCTGCAATTTCGGTAGCACGTGACGTTTTGAGTAAGTAACTAAATGCTCCAGCTTCAATAACGGGATACATCTTTTCATCATCTAAATAACTGGTAAGTACAATTACTTTGCAATCTGGCTGCAGTTTAAGCAGTTCTCTAGTGGTTTCAATTCCGTCCATCCCGTCCATCACGAGATCCATGAGTACTACATCAGGTTTGTACTCTTTAGCAAGCCGGAGACCTTCTTCTCCACTCCCTGCTTCTCCGATTACTTCAATTCCTTCTTCGGTATCCAGCACGGCAGCTAGACCGATCCGTACCATTTCGTGATCATCGACCAAAAGCACTTTGATATTTCGTTCCATCAATTCATCTTCCATAGTCTGGGGTTACCTCGCTTTCTTCATCCATCACAGGAACGGTAATTTCTATTCTTGTTCCTTTACCCGGTGCTGTAATCCAGAGAATAGACCCTCCAATTTCGTTCACCCGTTCCTGCATATTAGAAAGACCATAGGAGGCCTGTTTTTTATCATCTAATTCAAAACCTTCTCCATCGTCTCGAATGACAACCTTCACTGCCTTGTCTTTTCGTAATATCCGAATTTCCATCTTTTCTGCTTTTGCATGTCTAAGGGTATTAGACATCGCTTCCTGAATAATGCGAAAAAGGTGATTCTCCACTCCTTTTACCAAGTGAATATTCTCATCCATCTCAAACAATATTTCCATTGGGACTTTCGCTTGCAGTTCTCTTACCAACTCTCTAAGGCCCTGTTCAAGATGTTTCCCTTCTAAATAGACAGGCCGCAAATGAAGTAACAATGCCCTCATTTCGGACTGGGCAACAGCTGACATCTCCTCGATAAGCGCCACTTGTCTCTTCGCACGATTAAAATCCTTATCAAGTGTCCTGCCGACTGCCGTAGCTGTCATCGAGATAGCAAAAAGCTGCTGAGATACCGCATCATGCAGTTCTCGAGCAAGTCGCTGTCTTTCCTCTACGATCGCAGAGATCCGCGCCTTCTCTGCCAGTTGTGCATTATTCGTGGACAAGCGCTGTAAAGAACTCACTTGCTCCTCCCACTTTTTGCTGATACGAGAGAGTTGCTCTCCCAGTCTTCCGATCTCATCGCTTCCTAGCTCAGGAACAGCTCTCATTACACTGCCCTTTTCCCACTGCAATAATGTCTCTCGCAGCCTCTCCAATTTTACTTTTGTTCGATAAGCTTGAAAGAATCCGTAGCAAGCACCCACACCTACTAACAATAATACGAGAGTTGCTCCGAACGGAATCCATCGATCCCATGTCGACCAAGGAGTTAAATAGCCATAAGAAGAAAGAATATAGATAATGACAGCTCCCAGCAGTACAGAAAACAGAATGCCCTGTCCCATGCCGCGAGTCACCATGTTTTTTGTCTTTTCGGAATGCATCCGGAACCTCCTCTCTTATAGATAGTATTACGTTAGTTTTACGTCAAGGTCTCCAATTAAATAGGAAATTACAAATTTAACTTTGTATTCACTTCCTGCATATCCAGGAGATTGGTAGACAAGTCTGTTCATTCCACCGCTTTTCTGATCGTTTCCAAACTTTTGTCTTCCGAGTAGCACAAAGGCTTCAATTTCTACACCGTAATCCTCAGGGATCGACAGGTCAATATCTCCCATCACACCTTGTAAATAAATGACCGTTTCTTTTTCTTCAGGAAGTGCAAGAGAAAGATCCGCATCTACTTCTCCTATAACATGCCATATACTGGTGTTACGAAGAATCCAAGGTGCTTGATCCCATGCATAATTAGACATAAAGTTCTGATGAATTATATATTCTTCACGCGGCTGGACTTTACGTCCTTTCCAATAAAAAATACCGAGTGAAATCAGCATTATCCCAACTACGAGAATAAGATTGTCAAGAATAATGATTGCGGTTCCTGCCCACATCAAAGTTCGACCTTTTTTGGTGTCCCCTGATTTATGTTTGTAATATCCAAAAATCAATAAGAGCAGTGCAACGATAGTAAAGAAACTCAAAAATTTCCCCAGCAACATCATTAAGCCAATCCCTATTGCCAGAACAGCAAACAGCGACTTTCCTCTACTCATTCGTCACACCCCCTTTTTATAGATAAACAGAGTTACCTCTTTTCATCCGTGTTATGTATACCTATTATGTGTATCCTTAATTTATCTGCATGAATTAAATCTAAGAATAGTATTCCATACATCACTTCATGTTTTCAGTAAAAAGGCCATACGAAGGATGAACTCCGTATGGCTTTTCCACGATTCTTAGGATATCATATCCTATGTTACATTGGATAGTTTATTCTTTTGGAGCTTCAGAAGAGGAAGCTTTTCCATTTAATTTACTTTTCAATGCTTCCAGCTGCTCATTGACTTGGAATTGTTTTTCCTGATCTACAGAGTTAGGAGTATATGAGCTGGAGCTGTAAGGTACACGCATTACATCTGCTTCTGCTTCCAGTTGCATGATTTTTTCTTCCATACGGTGGAATCCGAGTGATGCATTGCCGCTCTCAATGGAATGAACACTGTTAATTTGGGACATTTGTTTTCTTGCTTTAGCCATTTGGGCACGGGATACAAGCTCATTGCGTTTATTACGCATTTTGTAGAACTCATCTTTCATATCATGCAGTTGTTGTACAAGTTCTTTCGCTTGAGTCTCAGATTCAGCATGCAAATTCTGATATTCAGACACCTTTTGATCGTAGTAAATTTTTTCTTCCAGAAGCTTACGTGCGACTTCTTCTTGGCCATTGATCAGTGCAGATTCTGCTTGTGCTTCGCGTTGTCCACCAAGACGTTCTGCTTCTTCCAAACGTTGTTTCATACGGCGCTCATTAGCCATTTGTTTGGCAACGGTAACCTCTGCTTCACGAATTTCTGCTTCCATATCACGAATGTATTGATTGAGCATGATGATTGGATCTTCTACTTTATCAAGAACCTCATTTACCGACGCTTTTGTCATATCTTTAATTCTTTTAAATACTCCCATTTTAAAATTCTCCCTTCTCATACTTTGATAGTTTTTTACGAAGTTCTTCGTTTTCTTTTTTCAATGCTTTTTTCTCGATATCTTCCATCATGGAGTCCAAATGATCTTCTTTTGGAGCCCCGAATCCTCTATCAAAACGATTGCTGTTATAACGATTATCTCTAGGAGTTCCATAACCTTGTGAGTCAAAGCCTTGAGGAGTAGAGAATCCTCCTCCAGCGCCAGGATACCCACCCATTCCAGGTCCTGGAGCATATGGATCATAAGGCGGGAAAGGTTCTTTCGGCACAACTAGTGCAGCAAGGATGTACAGAAAGATCGAAACACCACCTGAAAAGAATGTGACTACAATAAAGATTAGCCGCAGCAGAGTTGAATCCATACCCAGTGTCTGAGATAAACCGCCAAGTAATCCGGTCACTTTTTTATCACGTCTAGAGCGATATAGCTTACTCATGAATAGTTACTCCTTTCCTCCGTTATCCAGCTTCTTTTTGAGCTTTGCCAGCTCTCTTTCAAGTAAGTCAGATACGGAATGCTGTAATGAATTACGTTCTTGCTCGCCTCTGCGAAGATCACGAAGGCTTCTTGCTTCATATTCCAGATCGGAGACCCGATCCTCCAGTCTCCCAAACATACCTGGAATTTGAGTGCCTCCCATTTTGCCAGCTCGTTCATTCATTCGCTGCTGGAGCTGGATCGTCTGCATTCGTGCATAGTAGTACTGACGTTTGCTATAGACCGTTTGGTATTCAGTCTTTAAGTGATTCAGTTGTTCTTCTAACTCCGTTAAAGCATCTCTGCTCTGTTCATAAAGTCCAATATATTGATTATACTTTTCTTCGTATAGCATTTTTTCTTGTAGAGCCAGTTTAGCAAGATGATCTTCTTCTGCTTTGAGTGCAAGCAGCGCTTGCTCTTCTCGTTTATTAATCATAGCTTTGGCATCATCAACCTGCTGCTTCAATTGTCTTGTATGACGTGAATACTGAGCATGCAGTTTTTCTACCTCACCGATCTCATTTCTTGTATCCATTAGAAACTGGTCGATCATTTTCACTGGATCTTGACTTTGCTCTAAATGTTCGTTAATCGTAGCTGCGGTTATATCCCGCATTCGGCGAAAGACACTCATTCTTGTTTACCTCCCTTTTCTCTATTCCTCTTTCTTTAAAACCGTTTTACTCCTCTACCTCTTAACATGGATATACCGAAGATGATAAGCCCAATTGCAAGAAGCGGTCCGAGAAGCCATGCAAGTTTACTGAGCAAGCTAATTACGCCGATAATCAGTATGATATACCCAAAAAGCGCATTCCCTCTTTTAATACCGTAATATCCGATCGCAATTATAATCACCGGTATTAGGTAGCTCATAATCGTTCCAGAGATAAAACCGAGAAAAGGAATAAATTTACCAAGTAACAATAATGCTCCGATGGCGATCAAAATGATGGCCAAGTTTTTCTCTTTTGTATACCTCATAATTTGTTATCACCGCCTCTTTCGTTTACTACGTGTTTCTTATGTCTTTATTTTAGGTAATTCTTGCGCTTTATAAAACGGACCGGGGACGGTTTTTTATCCTAGACTCAGGTCGGGGATCATCCAAGACCTTTACAGCATCTCTAGGTATACCTTAAATAAAACCAACCTCAAATCAACAAACCTCAGATCACAAACCTCAGATCACAAACCTCAGATCACAGACCTCGATCAACAAACAGATCTACGTTTTATAAAACACCAATAGATCAATATGTCCTATTACTTTCTTAAGTTCCATATACACCACAAAATCACACGAACCATAAGCTACTATTATGTGATTTGTGAAAAAACAAAATAAGGGTGATATTACTGAATTCAGTAATATCACCCTTATGGATGTATGCCGGTGAAGGGACTCGAACCCCCACGGTTTCCCTCACGATTTTGAGTCGCGCGCGTCTGCCAATTCCGCCACACCGGCTTATTCTATTATATGCGCCCTCAGAATTTTGAACTCCGGACCTTTTGATTCGTAGTCAAATTCTCGATCTAGCTAAGCTAGGGCAAAAAATAAATATGCGGAAGACCAGACTTGAACTGGTACGATAGTCACCTACCGCAGGATTTTAAGTCCTGTGCGTCTGCCGATTCCGCCACTCCCGCTTATAAAAAAATGGAGGCGCCACCCAGATTCGAACTGGGGATAAAGCTTTTGCAGAGCTGTGCCTTACCACTTGGCTATGGCGCCGTATATATTGGAGCGGACGACGGGAATCGAACCCGCGACCCTCGCCTTGGCAAGGCGATGCTCTACCGCTGAGCCACGTCCGCAAATAAATGGCTGGGGATATAGGATTTGAACCTATGCA
>NZ_CP127162.1:4237500-4362500 GCF_030263935.1 Paenibacillus polygoni
TCAAGACCTGGTAAGGTTCTTCGCGTTGCTTCGAATTAAACCACATACTCCACTGCTTGTGCGGGTCCCCGTCAATTCCTTTGAGTTTCAGTCTTGCGACCGTACTCCCCAGGCGGAATGCTTAATGTGTTAACTTTGGCACCAAGGGTATCGAAACCCCTAACACCTAGCATTCATCGTTTACGGCGTGGACTACCAGGGTATCTAATCCTGTTTGCTCCCCACGCTTTCGCGCCTCAGCGTCAGTTACAGCCCAGAAAGTCGCCTTCGCCACTGGTGTTCCTCCACATCTCTACGCATTTCACCGCTACACGTGGAATTCCACTTTCCTCTTCTGTACTCAAGTTACCCAGTTTTGGGTGCGACCCGAGGTTGAGCCCCGGGATTAAACACCCAACTTAAATAACCGCCTGCGCGCGCTTTACGCCCAATAATTCCGGACAACGCTTGCCCCCTACGTATTACCGCGGCTGCTGGCACGTAGTTAGCCGGGGCTTTCTTCTCAGGTACCGTCACTCCTTGAGCAGTTACTCTCAAGGACGTTCTTCCCTGGCAACAGAGCTTTACGATCCGAAAACCTTCATCACTCACGCGGCGTTGCTCCGTCAGACTTTCGTCCATTGCGGAAGATTCCCTACTGCTGCCTCCCGTAGGAGTCTGGGCCGTGTCTCAGTCCCAGTGTGGCCGATCACCCTCTCAGGTCGGCTACGCATCGTCGCCTTGGTAGGCCTTTACCCCACCAACTAGCTAATGCGCCGCAGGCCCATCCATAAGTGACAGATTGCTCCGTCTTTCTTTCTTCTCTCATGCGAGAGAAGAACCTATCCGGTATTAGCTACCGTTTCCGGTAGTTATCCCAGTCTTATGGGCAGGTTGCCTACGTGTTACTCACCCGTCCGCCGCTAAGTCTCAGAGAAGCAAGCTCCTCATTGACTCCGCTCGACTTGCATGTATTAGGCACGCCGCCAGCGTTCGTCCTGAGCCAGGATCAAACTCTCCAATAAAGATTTTTCGAGCCAGACATCCCTTGAATTGCTTCAAGAAAATATCTAACCTTCAAAACATATCGAAAAGAGCGATAAGCTCATTTAGAAAATGCTGACGAGAACTTAACGTTCTCTATTCAATTTGTTATGACCAACAAATTGAATTTGTATTAATTCACTCACGAGTTTTACTTGCGTAAAACTCCTCGTTGTTCAGTTTTCAAAGATCAATCTTCAATGTGAAACTTGATTTTTGTCGTTCGCTTATTTCAAGCGGCGACTTTTATAATATAACACATTGCCATTCATTTCGTCAAGCACTTTTTTTAAAAACTTTTTTCAAACTTTCTCAATGATTTAGTCCATGTAGTATGTCTAACCTGAAAGTTTGTCGCCTTTTTAACGGGCGATTTATAATTTATCATATTAAGAAGGGATGAGTCAAGCTATATAACTAACTTTTTTTAAGATTTTTCATCTCTCCTACTTCAATAGCCCTGTTGTACATGTAACAAGGAGATTTGTTAGTATAAAGAGCTGTACACCCGCTTATCCTCTCACACTTTACAAACTTATTTGATAAAAAAAGATAAGAGAAGATCATCCTCCTCATCTCCTCTATCTTTAACATACGAATTCGAATCAATTCACAAAGTATCGAATCTCTCTCCCGCTTTCAGTTAATGAAGGGATCCAGCTGCCTGTTTCCTTAATAATGGAACGATGCACTAACTTACGCAGCATGAGCGGGAGCTCCTCATGAAAATACATAAGATCTGGATTCATCATTAACTCAGCTAAACTTACAGGATGATTGCTTTTGCGAAGAACTTCTAATAATAACTCACAACAACCTTCCATTTTGGACATGACCGAAAACTCACAGGCTAACAAAGTTAATTCCACACGTTGTTCCAAGGTCTCTTCACTCGCTATAAGCTCGTCATATAACTTATATACCGCTCTGTCCATGTCTCTGATCTGTGCCCATACAGCCTGCTCGGGAGGAGTCCCCCTCTCAATTACTACGATTTTTGCCCAATGTTTGAGTGATTTCAGAATACTCTGGTATGCATCAATTACCTGTCCATCTGCGAGCC
Organism: Paenibacillus polygoni; assembly: GCF_030263935.1. NCBI lineage: Bacteria > Bacillati > Bacillota > Bacilli > Caryophanales > Paenibacillaceae > Paenibacillus > Paenibacillus polygoni. Next base: position 4,239,587 of record NZ_CP127162.1, read on the forward strand.
AACGTTTTGCCTCAATACAAGTATTTAAAAAACAAGAGTACTCGTAAAACATTTTTTGCTTACGCATCTTACTGCCAAACGCTAACACAGAATCTCTAAGTAAATGAATTTTCTCGTCTCGATCCCATAAGATATCTCCATCCATAAAAGCTTCCGTTACACTTCGCTCTTCTCCTGTTATCAAATCTCGATTAAGCTTCACCCAGTCCATGTAAACAATCTGGTAACGGAGTTCACCTATAATAGAGTGTCTAATTTTATTATGCAAAGAGCTGTCTTCGTGCAAAATCAACACGTACACTTCAAAATCCTGCATAAGAGATCCCTGAAAATGCTCTCCCGAATGAGGGTACGCAATAGCTCCAACGACGCCCTGATTATCCGACTCTTCGGATAGAAAAGACAAATTAGTTAATTCCACGCTTTCCCTCCATACAATAAATGGTGATTTTTTACCAATTAAGTTATAATATAGTTCTACATTCTACATAAGAACATAGGTTTCCTGCTATACAGTAAAGACAACTACTCTTACGTTAGGAGCATTGATAATGATTTTTAAATCAGCTAAGATTGAAGCCTTTCGAACCTGGGGATTGCTGCTGACCATGATGGGAATGGGACTTATGGTACTTGGTACAGCAGGTATTGTTTTTTTTGGTTCCGCTGGTAAGATCGCCGCAGGTATTGGACTTGTTATTGGTCTGATTTCGATGATGGGAAGTCTCGGGATCTATTTTTGGGCCGGTATGATGTCTGTCAGTGCGGTTCAGATCGAGTGCCCCGAATGTCATAAACTTACTAAAATGCTGGGTAAAACAGACCGCTGTATGTTCTGCAAAACAATCATGACGTTTGACCCTGCTCAAGCAAACATAACAGCAGACCAACTTAACGTCCAAAAATCAAGATCCTAGCAATCATCTCCTACAGAAAATAATAGCTACACTCTTTATACACAAAAAAAGCCGTGCCAACTCTCCTAGGAAGAGAAACACTCCCGTTGTTAGACACAATCTAACAAATCGGAGTGTTGCTCAAGAAGGAGCCGCAGCACGGCTTTTCTATATTATAAGATCGTATTAGTTCATATGAATTCGGTTTAGTACAGCCCAGGCGCCTTCATTCGCAAAACTTCTGCTCCAAGATGCGACTCCTGCTAATTCCAGTTTTTTTGCCAGTTCAACTCTTGCTCTAAGCGATGTCTTATCTTCAAGCCAGATTTTTTTAAGGACTCCTTGCTCCTCGTACTCTACATAATGCTGACCTGTATCTTCTAAATACTGAGGGGTCAGTTTCTGTGCCGAGATTATTTCCTGAGCAGTATCCATTCCAATTGCTTTGGAGCTCACTTTGACCTCTCCCTCAGTCATTTCCTCAGTCCAAACTCTTGTATAGGTCGGCACACCGAGCAGGAGTTTTCCCGCTGGTACTTCATCCTCATCCATAATTTTCGTCATCGCAGCTGCAGCCCACGGTATGGACGATACCGATCCGGCTATTGGACTTGTAGCCCAGTGCTCATCGTAAGTCATCACCATCATGTAATCAATAATCTGTCCAAGGGATCTGCGGTCAAGAAATTTACTCCATCGTTCACTATTTGATTTAGGTGTTACCGCTATCGAGAGCACTAAATCATTCTCCTTCGCATAAGGGCGAAGCTCTCTCATCAACTGAGTAACATTAGGACCGTCTTCTGTATATACATTCTCAAAATCAACATTAATGCCGTCCAGCTGATAAGTTTTTGCATATTCAATAATTTGGGTGATAATGGTGTTCCGCTTTTCATAAGTAGATAGCGCTGTTGCTGTTAGGTCAGCATCAAATGCATTACTTATGAGACCCCAGACTTCTATACCGAGTGACTTTGCTTTCTTCACATAAGCTAGATCGGCCTTACTTGCTACATTCCCTTTGTCATCTGAAATCTCGAACCATGTAGGACTAACTACATTCACACCTTTAAGAACAGAAAGATGATCTGGGTCAGCTGCTCGATTGTAAACTGCCTCCCATGTAAGATGAATCGTTTTATCTTTCCATCTTCGTTCTGCTGCTGTAGGCGCCACTTCCAGTTTCGGGACGGTTACCGTTTCTGCCTTTTTCACTTCACTAGCTAAAACATAACCCGTATAACCGCTGTCCATCTGCACAAATAGCCATTTTCCATCAGAAGACCATATTCTAACCCGGTCACCATGATTTATTTTTTTCACGGTCACCGCTTGATTGTTAGGTTTTTGATAAAGTGATATGCGTTCTTCTTGTTCTTTATGCTGGCCACTCCCTGCTACTACTGCATATTCTATGGTTTCACCTTGATTCATGAGCAAAACAGCTCCTGTGTCTGCGCTCTCATGAACGCTGATTCCGTACACTTCTTTCAATGCTTGTACAGGAATGTAAAGTTCGCCGTCCGTTTCTTCAGCTACGTTTTGTAAAATATAAGGCTTTCCATTTAGTTCTCCCTGTTCTTTCCCTTTTGTTAGCTGAAGCACCTTATCAGGGGACGTTAAAATAATTGTACCTTCTGACTCCTCGTAACGAATGGAAGGATCTACTTCCTCTTGGAGCACAGAAAGAGGGAGTTTCAAACTCTCCTTAGAGCCTTTTGCCTCCGCATCCATAAGTTCTCCTTGAACAAAGATTGGTTTTTCAAATCCTCTCCAATCCGTAATATCATCCACACTGCGAATCACAAAAGTCGTAATCAATAGGTAAGCAAGCGTGACGATACAACCTAAACCCAGGGCTTGTTTCCAAAAGGACGCTCTTGTCCCTCTTTTTCGTGTTTTTCTTCTCACCATGTAAGTATCCTCCATCTGATATAACAAGAGTAAAAACACAAAAGTTTTATAAAGAAATAAAAAACGCGAGAAATTCCAAAAAAGGAATTCTCACGTAATTGTAACAGTTTTCTGCTTACCTACAACTTTTACATACACCATAAAGTTCAAGACGATGACCATGCACTTCGAAATCCGTGCAGGCTGCGGCTTTCTCTTCTACGTCATGCAGTGAAGGATAACTGAAATCTTTAATTGTTCCGCACTTTTCGCAAATAATATGATAGTGTTCCGATATATTCGCATCAAATCGGCTGGAGTTATCACCATAAGTCAGCTCTCTCACCATACCTGCTTGTGTAAACATCTTTAAGTTATTATATACAGTGGCCACGCTCATACTAGGAAATTGAGGTTCCAGCGCACGATAAATTTCATCGGCAGTTGGATGTCCCATTGATTCCATTAGATAATTAAGAATCGCATGGCGTTGAGGCGTAATGCGGACACCAGTCGTTTTAAGTTGTTCTAACGCATGTTGGACACGTGTTGCCATAAGCCCACCGCCTTACCTTTCTTACACTCGCACCCTTACTAGGGATTAAATATTTAAATTATTAGACAAAATTTTTCCAAGTTAAGTGACAGACTTCATATTTATTGTAAATTGTTATTCTTACCGTTGTCAACGCATATAGGAAAAGGAAAGGTACATTAGACAAAAAAGAATTAATCTGAGTATAAGATAAATAAGAAAATACTCAAGCAATTAGAGTTCATCCCGCGGAGTTTTTTGCTGTTCTTTAATATCCTCCGTGATTTGGGTCTGATTGATGATCAAATCGCTATTTCCCTCAACTTTGATTTTATACTCCCCTTCACCAACGGTTCCTTGAATTTCTCTGTTCTTAATGATAAATGGCAATTCACTATTTAAGTTGCCATATGTGCTGGAACCTTCAAGGGTATAGTCTCCGTCATGAGGTAATGATAGATTAATATCCCCTACTGCACTATATATATTCCAATTGCCACCTACCATACTTGATGTTACCTGAACGGCTCCGTTCAATGTTTCCAGACTCAGATCCTGTAAAGGATTCATTACTTTTATATTCCCATTACGTGTTTTTGCTTCTATATCTCCTACAATACCGGAAGCCTGGATATGACCTACCTGTGTCGATAAACTGATTTCTTTGGATACATCTTCCGCTCGGAGATCTCCTCTATTCGTATCTAACGAAGCACTTCCTGTCACATTAGCAACCGATATATTTCCGTTTAGTGTCTTAGCACGTATATCACCGATAGCACTATGAATATAAATTTTACCGTTACCCGATTCGACATTAATGTTGTTAATCGCTTGCGGTCGGTCCATGTATATAGCACCGTTAGACGTTCTAACCTCCAGATCAAATCTGCGGTCGTCTGGGATGGTAATCGTCATATTGAGTCTTGGCTGGCGTTTCGATTCACTCCCATAACCTTGGGGCGAGGTAGAAACGTGAATGGTCTTACCTTCGCTCACCTTCACCTCTGAAGCTTCTGCTACTGCCTCTGCTTCTATTTCTTCTACCTGATCTACCCATACGATGGTGTTAATCTGAATTTCGTCCACATCGCCTCGATTCACTCTAATATCTCCGTTAACATTCTCAACAAGAACAGATGCAGTACTCATCTCTACAGGAACAGTAATGGTATCTTTGACAATCCGATTGTCTGCAGCTTCACTATAATCCATCGATGCAGAGGTAAGGTTCAAGCTCACTCTGTTCCATAGATGAGTGTAATGGTCTTGCTGTGTTACAACAAAGATACAAGCGATAAGCGTAACGGAGAAGACGATCCCTTTAAAATCAGGCTTAAATCTTGATTTATATTTTCTTTTACTGGAAGGCCGAAGTTGTTGATGCAGAATAAATGAAATAATAAATTCAATTCCCCATACTACTAGAATAAACGGCCAGTATCTTAAAAGTTCAAATGTATACTCCGTCTGATCAATCTGATCAAGGAGCAGAAGAGTGCCCGTTACCATAATAAATAAAGCAGCTGTATATCGACCAATTCGAATCTTATAAGGTAATGCCACTCTTTTCTTTTTTTGTTTTTTCCAAAAGCTCAGGGATAGTAAAATCTCTCTAACGAGAAGAATACCGCCAATTAAAATCAAGATAACGGCTGTACCCGTGGTTCCATATAGGGCAATGTACTGCTGCAACCACCTTGGTCGCTGAATGAACAGCACCATTAAAGTTCCGCCAAAAATAAGGAGTATTCCGAAAGAGATTCCTCGTTCCCACGCTAAAAATCTAATATGAGGAGCTAAAGTTTTGTCCTCATCATCGCTCTGCCCCTGGGGCCTGCGTTTGCGCATTACAATCTGATCTGCAAGCTGGAGAACTTCATAAATATTAATGAAATAGAGAACAGGAATAAGAAGACCCAGCAATATGAGCAGCGGTACATTAATTTGTATCCCGATCGTAGAGAAATAAAGAAGTGCTGATAGATCAAGTAACAAGAGAAAAATAAATGTCAGGCCCTTAATGTATACACCAAGATATAAATGACCCAAACCCGGTAATAAAGCAGATAAAAGACCTGCTATAAACTTATGTTTTTTTCGTGTAAATCGTCTTGATGAGCCAGATTGCATGGAAGGCTGCATGTGAATATCCACCTCCTGAATAACAACAATGAACGGTAAGTCCATTTTCTTTTTGATACTACCCTATTCTCTATTGTCTGTAACTGGAAATCAAATGGTATTTATTAGTCTAGCCCTTGTAAATAGGATGATTTTTAAAATAACATAAAAGAACTGTTCAGTAAGTCTGAACAGTTCTTTTATATGATCTTTATAAGATTAAAATTATAGCCTTTTTATGAAAAGAAATCTTCTATTCTACTGAAATTGAGCGAAATTGATGCCATTCCTGCAGCTTCGTAACAAGAGACACTGTATTAAAACTGTTAGGGACTAGCACATGAAGAGTAACCTCAACATGCCTTTCTAACTCTGATCGATAGTTTGATGAACTGATATCCAGATCATTTACTGTCATTTTACGAACGGCAATCTTCTCTTCCTCCATAAAATGAGAGATCTTCTCGATCAGTACAGGTGTAGATACCGCACTAAGTGTAATAATGTGTGGTTTATTCGCTTTCAGATAACGTCTCTCCACTTTATTAAACACCCAAAGGTTTAGAAGGACTAATACGGTGGATACGATAGCAGCAAAATAAAATCCAGCACCTACGGCAAGTCCAATACCCGCAACTACCCAAATAGAAGCTGCCGTTGTAAGTCCTGTAATAGACTTTCCTGTAAATAAAATGGTCCCCGCACCCAAAAAACCAACCCCTGTAATTACAGCGGCCGCTAAACGGGCAGGGTCCATACGTACATTTGCTTCATTCGCGAAACCAGCAAAACCATAAGCTGATAATAACATAATAAGTGTAGAGCCTAAGCAAACTAAAATATGTGTCCGAAAACCAGCTGCATGGTTAGACCGCTCTCTCTCAATTCCAATTAATCCACCAAGTGTCATTGCTGCGAGCAGCCTTAAGAGGATATCCCATTGTCCAATGTACCATGGATCGCCCATTTTATCTTACCCCTTCCGTTAAACTCATCCAGTATTAGGAACGATCGTTTATCCTATTCAAATGAAAAGTCGTTAATTCCACTCCAGGAGCAACCTCCTGCGTTTCTACGGGTTTAAATCCGTATTTTTGATATAAGTTCGAAGCGGGTATATTCTTAAGACCTGTTGAAACGATCATTTTGGGTACATCCCGGTAAAGATCCAGTACATACTCAATGAGCTGTCCTGCGATCCCTTTACGAAAATGAAGCGGATGAACCATCATCCGGGAGATCGTTCTTGTCCCTTCCTCTTCTGTCTCTACCGCTATCGCTCCAAGTAGTTCCATATCATCTGTTATATAACCAAAAAACGATTCACCGCATCCCTGAATCGTCTCTACGGTATCTAAAAGCGGCGGAATTTCGTTAAAGCCAATCCACTGTGCTTCGAGGCGATATGCCAAATGCTGAAGTCTCCAAATCTCAAGGACCAGATCTGTGTCCTGCAAAGAGATGGGTATGATTTTGCCTTCCATCTAAGCTAGTTCCTCCTACCATAAAAGAAGCCCGTCATCATAGACGAGCTTCTATCAGTATATTCAAGCATAACCTAGCGGCTTAAAACTTCAACAAGCAGTTTATTGGCTAGTCCAGGGTTTGCTTTCCCCTTACTTTCCTTCATTACTTGTCCAACTAAGAAACCGATCGCTTTTTGCTTTCCTGCTTTGTAATCCTCTACGGACTGCGGATTAGCTGCAACAACCTGTTCAACAATCGTCAGAATGGCTCCTTCATCACTGATCTGTACGAGCCCCTTCTCTTCTACAATCTGCTTAGGAAGTTTGCCGCTTTCGAGCATTTCCTTAAATACGGTCTTGGCAATCTTGTTGCTGATCGTTCCCTTCTCAATAAGACCGACCATTTCCCCAAGACCTTGTCCAGTCAACTGGAGTGCTGTGATTTCTACCCCTTCACTGTTAAGGTAGCCAAGCAAGTCGCCCATAATCCAGTTGGATACGGCTTTTGCATCGGAAGTGTATTTCATGCTGTCTTCAAAAAGATTAGCAAGATGCACAGAGGAAGTAATGACGTCCGCATCGTAGGTTGGAAGGCCATATTCCGAAGTATATCTTGCCTTGCGCTCATCCGGAAGTTCTGGAATCGAAGCCCGAACGCGGTCTTTCCATTCCTGACTTATATGAAGAGTAACTAGATCCGGATCCGGGAAATAACGGTAGTCATGAGCTTGTTCTTTACTGCGCATGGATAACGTTTTACCAGCAGCCTCATCCCAGCGGCGTGTTTCTTGAACAATCTCTTCTCCGTCATCAAGCAGTTCCGCTTGGCGAATCTCTTCGTATTCAAGTCCACGCTGCACTCCGCGGAAAGAGTTCATGTTTTTCAGTTCTGCTTTTGTTCCGAGTTTGGTCTCACCAAAAGGACGAAGACTGATATTAGCGTCGCAACGCAGCGATCCTTCTTCCATCTTCACATCAGATACATCGCAGTACTGCATAATAGCACGGATCTTTTCTAGATACGCACGCGCTTCTTCTGGAGACGAAATATCCGGTTCAGATACAATCTCAACAAGCGGAGTTCCCACACGGTTGAAGTCAGCAAGCGATGCATATCCGCCGTCAACGTGCGTCAGCTTTCCTGCGTCTTCTTCCAAGTGCAAACGAGTGATACCAATGCGTTTTGTTTTGCCATCTACTTCAATGTCTATCCAGCCATTCTCACCGATAGGCTGATCGTACTGTGAAATCTGATATGCTTTTGGCGAATCTGGATAGAAATAATTCTTACGGTCAAATTTACTTACATCCGCAATAGTACAGTTAAGAGCCATCGCTGCTTTCATGGCATATTCCACTGCTTGACGGTTAAGTACCGGCAGTACTCCGGGGTGTCCTAAACAAATCGGACATGTATGTGTATTAGGCGGTGCTCCAAATTCGGTAGAGCAGCCGCAGAAAATTTTGGATTTCGTATGGAGTTCAACGTGAACTTCCAGCCCAATGACAGTCTCATATTTCTTGGATGACATATTCTATTTCCTCTCTTTCCTCTGTGAATTACAGCTGTGGACGCTGTTTATGGTAATCGGTGTGCTGCTCAAAAGCATGGGCTACACGCAGAACGGTTGACTCGTCAAAAGCCTTTCCGATAATCTGCATACCAACAGGCAATCCATCTGCAAAACCACAAGGGACGCTGATCGCTGGAACACCGGCGAGACTTACAGGAATGGTAAGAATATCATTTAGATACATCGTCAGCGGGTTATCCACTTGAGAACCAAGTTTAAATGCGGTTGTCGGAGCAGTAGGCCCGATAATGACATCATAGTTTTTAAACACTTCATCAAAATCATTTTTGATCAAAGTGCGTACTTTTTGAGCTTTCAAATAATATGCATCATAGTAACCTGAGCTAAGTGCATAGGTTCCCAGCATAATACGGCGCTTCACTTCTGATCCGAAACCTTCACTGCGGGAACGGTGATACATATCCAGCAGATTGTCCGGATTCTCAGCACGAACGCCGTAACGTACTCCATCAAACCTTGCGAGGTTAGAGGAAGCTTCAGAAGAAGCGAGCAAGTAGTAACTTGCTACTGCATATTCGGTATGTGGAAGAGAAACTTCTTCCCATGTAGCGCCCAGGCTTTCAAGCACTTTCAGGCCAGCCATGACCGTTTCTTTAACCGATGCATCGACACCTTCTCCTATATATTCCTTGGGAACCGCAATTCGCAGCCCTTTCACATCGCCGGTCAAAGCACTGAGGAAATCAGGTACTTCTACATTAGCTGAAGTAGAGTCCATTGCATCATAGCCAGAAATGGCTTGGAGTACATAAGCCGAATCTTCCACATTTTTGGTAAGCGGTCCAATCTGATCAAGAGAGGATGCAAAAGCTACGAGTCCAAAACGAGAAACACGGCCATAGGTAGGTTTGAGTCCAACCACGCCGCAGTAAGATGCAGGCTGACGGATCGAACCTCCTGTATCAGAACCTAGTGTGAAATAAGCTTCACCCGCAGCCACAGCTGCAGCTGATCCACCACTGGAGCCGCCAGGTACATGATCTAAATTCCAAGGGTTACGTACGGGATAGAAACTGGAATTCTCGTTGGAACCCCCCATAGCAAACTCATCCATATTTAGTTTGCCGAGCGTAATCGTATCGGCTGCTTTCAGCTTTTTAACTACTGTTGCATCATAGACAGGGTCGAAATTTTTCAAAAACTGACTGGCACATGTAGTTCGAATACCTTCAGTTACGATATTATCTTTGATTCCTGCAGGTAGTCCAAACAGCAAACCTCGCTCTTCACCAGCCGCAAGCTTGTCATCAAGACGTCTTGCAGCCGCTTGTGCTCCTTCTTCATCTAAAGTCAGATAAGCACGAACCTGTTCTTCTACTTTGCTGATTCTTGCATAAGATGCAGCCACTAATTCAGAAACTGAAAACTCCTTGGCATGCAGCTTATTATGTATTTCAGGTAATGTAAGATTAAGCAAACTCAACGGTATTTACCTCCCTATGGTATCTATTCAAGTATAGCCGGAACTTTAATCTGACCCTCTTCTTCATCCGGCGCGTTCAGCATCACTTTTTCTATTGGCAAACTTTCACGTACTTCATCTTCACGCATTACATTGGATACATGCAGTACATGTGTAGTCGGCTCGATCTCATCGGTGTCTAGCTCGTTCAGCTTCTCAGCATACTGCAAAATCGCGTTCAATTGCTCCGTTAGCTGTGTTTCTTCCTCATCGCTTAGGTTAAGACGTGCCAGCTTTGCTACATGCTGGACATCCTGATTCGTAATACTCATACTAAGTTCGTTCCTCCTTCAAATTAACCCTATCTATTCATATTGTGTCCATTTTAACACGTCCATGCAGTGAATCAAATGAAATCGTTATAAAGAAACAAAAGGAGCCGGAAAATTGATCCGGCTCCTTACCATTAAATCCATGCACGTAGATTAACTTGCTTTATAAAATCCGCTTGTGACATTGGTTCGTTCGCGGCCTCTTCTTCCTCTTCCACTAATTCCAGTTCATCGCCATTTAATAACTGACGGAACAACTTCTCATTATGTGTGGCCAGTGCGTAATCAATAAGGGCATCCCTCTCAATACGCTCTGCTTCCTGTCTCAAGATTTGTTCTTCCGGTTCGATATCACCTGATGGAACAAAAAAGTTGCGATTTACCTGAGGAACACGAATCACATAGTCAAAAGCGTTATCTGGATTCCGATCATAAGCAATAATATAACCGTAATCTCCTACAGGAAGATTCTGCTCAAAGGCGTCCGCGACGATGATAATCTTTTCCCCTAAATTCAGCATCGTCTACCTCCTGATTCATTATTGTCTGTATAGTCTACTAAAAAAAAGTAACGATGTCTATGGAAAGAATCGCCCCATACAAGATAAAAAGATAGATAAAGATAGATAAAGATAGATAAAGATAAAGAGAGCTACATAAAAAAAGAACGCAAACCGGGACGAATCCTCAGTCTGCGTGCTTGTCATAGTTGGGTGTTTCTAATAAAGTTCATTCTACTCATTAACAAGAGCGTTGTCCATACTTTTTGAAGAAAAATGTCGGATTCTCTACTATTTTTAGCGAGAAGCACGAACATATGGATTATTTTGTTTCTCAAATCCGATAGTCGTTTTCGGTCCATGACCGGGATATACCACAACATCCTCATCAAATGTATAAAGCGTATTCTGTATGGAATCAATCAACTCTCGCTCACTGCCTCCAGGAAGATCCGTACGTCCAACACCCGAACGGAATAACACATCTCCGGCAAAAAGATCTTTACCGCTAAGCAGACTCACACTGCCTGGGGAATGTCCTGGAGTGTGGAATACTTTAAAGGTATGTCCTACTAAATTCAGAGTCTGACCCCCAGCAAGGTCATATTCCGCCGGGCCTGTCATGAGCGGTTCCGTCACATCAGGCCAGCGAAGCGATCCATTCCATTTAGGAGATTCCAGCCATTCTGCTTCCGCTGCATGCAGATAGACAGGGCACCCTTTCCACTTCCGAATTTCTTCTACACCGGCCATATGATCAAAATGAGCATGAGTAAGCACGATGGCTTCAATCTCAAGATTCTCAATTGCCCGGACAAGCGGCTTAGGATTCATACCTGGATCAATAATAAAAGCTTTACTCGTATCTTCTCCTTGCACCAGATATGCATTGGTTTGCATTGGTCCAAGGTTAAATGTTCGTATATTCAGCATCTAAAAACCGGAAATCAGTTCACGCAGCTCACGTATAATCGCTGCCTGATACTCCGTACCCTCCCCGTAACGTTGTATAATTTCCTTGCGTGTTTCTGTAAGTTTGTCCTGATAATCTGCCGCCTCAGGATCTTTATTCTCTGTCTTAAATTGAACCATCGCCTCCTGCACATGAGCAGGTCGAGGTCCCCAAGTTCCAAGCACGTGACCGCCAGAGTCAGCAAAGATAACTACCGGAATCGAACGTCCTCCCAAGGTTAAAAATTGATCCATAATTTCAAGGTGATTCTCCATAATCAGTACTTCTGTAGGAATTCCTGTAATCTCCATTGCTTGGAATACAACCGGAATATTACGAACAACATCCCCGCACCAATCAGCCGCCAGAATAAGAACACGCAAATCATCACGATAATTTAAGCTTTCAAAGAATGCCTGATCTTCGGCATTTGTCCACTCAAACCGTTGATACCAATCCTGAAAAGCCTCTTTATTCTGAGTCATGTTCGAAACAAATTCTTCTGGTGATAATCCTTTACCGAATTTATGCGATAAATTTGGAGCCATGAGAAGCACTTCCTTTCCGTTTCAGAATGTGATCAATTGATATAATGATTACATATAAACCAAATCGATAAAATACAAACAGAAAAGGGAAATATGAGCATCCTTACCTTATATAAATACGGAGAATACCCTGTATAGATCAAAGCCTCTTCTTTTTCCATCATATCATGAAGTTCTTATTTTCTTCTACCAAGACAGGTTTCCACTGCAGCTCCGTCCGCATATGGTACAAAAAAGGAGGTCGATGGCATGAATCACGCTGCCCGTCCCGGACAGACCGCTCCCTACGCGAAAGGACCCAAGACGAAGCTGCCCTCAGCTCGAAAAATCCGCAGGGCTTGCAACAAAGAATTGTACCGGACTATCAAGCGACTCAAGGTTTATATTGCACCAGACCTTGTAACACAAGGAGAAAATCTATATTACCGAAAAGTGATCGGCAACCTAATCTGGGTGAACGAAAATCATAATAACCGAAAAGCTCAGTGTGACTGGTGGGACAAAGATGTACTCCCTGAGCTTGCCGCACTTTGGGATATCCCAGAAGCCAAACTTTCCGCCGCATTTCGGGATTCCTATGGAGGTTAATCCCTGCTCCTTATGGCGAAGGTTCTTTTTCTCTCCGGTTCATCAGTGCGGTGGCGTCGAACAGGTAAAGCCAGGGCTCCCAGTAAGATAAGAATCATCCAGAACACCGTATAGCTAAAGTCAAAATCAATCCCGCCATGCAGGATAAGAAGCAGTCCGGCAGGTAAGAGTTCCGGGGCATGCCGCCGCAAAAGTCCTCCTATGTAGATAAAGAGACCCACCATTAGCAGCAGCCCTATTAAACCGGTATCGAGCCACATATCGAGATATGCGCTATGTATTTCATTCCCTGCATACGGAGCTGATTGTACCGTATGCACGGCATGTTTCCAGGCATCCCCGCCATGGCCCAGCCAAGGGGAGTGCAGAGCAAATCTGGCTGCATCTTGCCACATCACCTCCCGGGAGACCCAAGTCTCTCCGGAGGTTATTCTTGCGGATGCAGTGCGGATTACGAGCCAGGCGCAGCTGGCAAGGCTCGCTGCACTTACTGCGGCAGCGGCCACCCTCCGGCCGCGCGCAAGCAGTGCATGAAGCAGCAGCGCACCTGTGAGCGCTGCGATCTCTCCCCCGGCCAGCCACAGCAGGCCGGGGGCGGTTGCCGGCGCCAGGCTCGCGCCGGCAAGGGCTCGGTGCGTGACTGCCGCCGCAAGAAGCGGCGCAGCACCCGCACCGAGCAGCAGCAGGCGCTGTCCGCGCTGCTGCAATAGGATCATTGCGGCGGCGCATACGCATGCCGCCAGCCAAGCACCGCGCGACTCGCTGAGGAGAAGCGCGGTTGCCGCTGGATATAGAGCAAGAGAGGAGACGATCACTTGCTCCCTTGCCCCTTTTCCACTGCTTCTAAAGCCAGATGCTGCCGCCCTAAGGCGCTCCAGTAGAAACATCCCAACAAGCGCTGCATAGGCATTGGGGTATTCAAGCACCCCGGATAATCTTGCTCCCGCAAAGCTAATTAACGGATCATCCGTACGCATAATGGTATAAGGCAAGACAAACAAGCCGCATACAGCAGATAAGCCGCTGATTACAAGAAACCAGCCTGTTACCTGAATACTTGCAACAAGCCATCTTTTTCCGTGACGTTTTGTGCCAAGTAGAAAACAGACTGCCGCATAAACACTAATAAATCCAAACCGGATCATATTATGAAAAGTCCCTTCGAGACTGATTGGATTTCCCGATACGAAATGGACTGCATATATAACAGATAGAAGCAGAGGAATCACATATAAAAAAGTTCCTTGGCCGTAAAAATGATCATACCAAAATCTACTTCTCTTTCTTAAATTAAGCCATACATATAAGTACATAACAAACAGAGCACAAAGCAACGCTCCTCCAAGTTTATATACATCCTCTATATAAAAAAGGCCGCGGTCTATGATTCCCATTACGAGTACAAAGCCAGTAAGAACACCTAAAACTGAATATAACCATCGTTCTTTTTTCGCAGATTGTCCTCTTAACTTTTGATGTATCATGAGCTGAACAATCCCTCTTTTCCTTCCTATCTACCTATCTACTATTCCCTATAAAAAAGAGATCAACCCTATATTAGGATTGACCTCTTAACTAACATTTTGTTTTATTCTACACCATCTACGATGTAGGAAGCAGATCACGACAAGCCCGTTCCAGGTAAGGATCGACATGCAAAAAGTCCCGGTAAGCCTCGTATTCTTTCCACAAGACAGCCCGATCGCCTGCTTGTCCGCGCACTGCTCGGATCAGAATATTTTTAGGTGTATGTTCCATATCTATAAACTCCAGCAACTGAGTTCGATATCCCATCATATCAAGTAATTTCGCTCGAATGGAATCTGTAGCAAGAGCAGCGAAACGCTCTTTCAGAATGCCGTGGGACAATAATGGATTCATAACGGAAGCTTCCATCTGCGCAAACAATTCATGCTGACAGCAAGGTACCGATAAAATAACCGAAGCACCCCAGCGAACTGCTTTATCGAGTGCGGCATCGGTTGCCGTATCACAGGCATGAAGCGTCACTACCATGTCTACTTGTTCGAGCTCATTATATTCCGCTATATCCCCTACCAAAAACTTCAGATTCTGATATCCCAGATTTTTGGCGATCTGACTGCAATGTTCAATGACATCGGCCTTCAAATCAAGACCAACAACTTGAATTTTCCGTCTTTGCTTCACTGCCAAATAATGATAAAGGGCAAACGTCAGATACGACTTACCACACCCAAAGTCCACGATTGTGATCGGTCTCTCCTCCGGCAGACTAGGCAGAATATCCTCAACCATTTCTAAAAAGCGATTGATTTGCTTGAATTTATCATATCGGCGAGCAAATACTTTTCCTTCCTCACTCATGATACCGAGTTCAATGAGAAAAGGAATCGGTTTGCCATCTTCAAGTACATATCTTTTTTTACGATTATGTGAAAGGTCAATCTCCTTTTTGGACGGAGAACGCGTTAGAATGGACACCTTGTATTTTTTACTAATTAAAATTTGATAGTCCGCTTCTGGTGTACATAGCATACCTTGTCTAAAGGTTTCCTCAAACATCGCAGTCACAGCCTTAACTGCCTGCTCTGGTTCTAAATTTTCATGAATTACCTTATTGTTCTGATGATATGCAAACTGATAGTGCAATTTATTCTTTAACAATACAGGTTTAATCTGTACTTTTGAATAAAGCTGGCCTTCTCGTTTGCGTAATTGGCTGAGTGTAGCATTGATCAGTGCCTGCTCTTCAAATATATCTGTAATTAATTTTCGTAAAGAATCCAAAATGGTACATCTCACTTTCTATATAACTTTATCTTAGTAACGATAACATATTAAACCATTATGTTCAGTAAGTTTATTTTTATCACGGAATGACCGAATCATACTACTTTCTTTGCAAATGATGAAGTCCTTCTTCTACCTCTTGACGAGGCAGTCCACCTTGTTTAAGCTTCCCATCTTCCAGTTTCAAAAGACGCTGATAGAATAAACGTGCTTCTTCTTTGTATTGTTCTTCAAGGTCACGGTCCACCAAACGATACCAACTATTCTCAGCTTCCGCATATTGGCCTATTTCTTCATGGTATAATGCCGATAATCTTTCCGTTTTGTCCGGAAGTTCATATCCTTTCACTTTCACATATAGCTGCTGAATTCGTACCGGTGCTTGCAAAATATCCGGATTTGCCCCATTCAGCATACAGTACAGATATAAATGCAATGCTTTCATATACCGAATTAAGCCTTCATCTGTGTGTCCTTGATCCTGATAGATCTCGCCTTCTTCTTCTAGAATGCGGGCAACCTGCTGAACTTGATCTACTTCGATCCCGCTACCTTGACGGAAGAAATCAATGATATCCTCGGTAGATAATGAATTCAGGAGCTGAGAATTTAAACGAAACTGGCGTTTCAGCCACTCATCGAGTTCCCATAAAGCTTCTATGTGTTTTTTCTTCTGTTTGAGTTCAAACACTTTACCGATCATGCTGGTCATTTCCTCCACCATACGAAGGAGATAATCTCTTCTGAACATATGGATTTTCACTCCTTAAACAGCTTATCCGTACTGTATGTATTGATTTTACCTGCATTCATACGAAAAAGCCAAACCACACAAAAAAGCGAACAGGTTCTATCCTTCACCTGTCCGCTTCCCTTATCTATTCTAGATTATTATTTTATATTCTTATCCAAAAATTCTAAGATTACTCGTGTCAGCTCATCAGGTGCCTCTACCATACTCATATGTCCAGCACCACGAATTAGAGCCTGTGTAACTCCTTCACCCTCTGCCGTAAAGGTTCTATCCGGCGGTACGACTCCATCGGATTCTCCCGCGATAAGCAAAACGGGGACACTCGATTTCTCTAGAACATGACGCCGATCAGGACGTTCTCTCATAGCGATTGCGGTGCTTGATGCTCCCAGCGGAGAAGTACGATATCCAATCTCCTGAATTTTGTCGATTACACTGGACATTTGTTCACGATTTTCCTCTGCAAACAAACCCGGTACAAGAGAATCCACAAAATTTTGAATTCCTTTTGATTGAATGGTAGAGACGGCTGC
The DNA here is from genome assembly GCF_030263935.1 of Paenibacillus polygoni. Classification (NCBI taxonomy): domain Bacteria; kingdom Bacillati; phylum Bacillota; class Bacilli; order Caryophanales; family Paenibacillaceae; genus Paenibacillus; species Paenibacillus polygoni. The sequence continues at coordinate 4,256,480 of NZ_CP127162.1, forward strand.
TAATCTTTTCTCTTTTGCTTCTTCGCTGTCTGGATAAGCAGTGGAATGGACAAGTCCAAATGCCTTTACCCGTTCAGGGTAACGTTCCGCTATAGAAAGAGTAATGTATCCGCCAAGTGAATGACCAAATACACTTACCTTAGCTAATTCAAGTGCATTTAACACTCCGATTACGTCGTCCGCCATCTGATCTATGCTGTAACTGCTATTTGGAGCATCTGACTGACCATGTCCTCTTAGATCAGGAACAATGCAGCGATAATTCGCTGTGAGCTCAGGCAATATCTCGTCAAAATAAGCCGAGCTGCCGCAAAAACCATGTAATAATAAGACGGCCTCTCCGGCTCCTTGATCCTTATAAGCAATGTTCTGGTTTCCAAGTTCCACTTTCTTCATCAGTTACGCCTTCTTTCTGTTAGCAGTATATAGCCGTATCAAAATTAAAACACCTGGATTAGACTTATCTATTCTATTACTCTTTTTATGACCTATTGAAACACTTGTCTTATCTGTAATTATTTCCTAGACCTTAGCAGCTGATTCATTTACTTGACTCATTCTCGTATAGTCCACACCCGCTTTAGCAGCGTCTGCAATCTGTGCTGCCATATTCATTACCTGGAAGAGTGAGGTCATCTGCAAGATGGAGTACGGTCTGGGACCATTTTTATTTACAATGCCGGCAATACTATAATTCCCAACAGGAGGCAGTTGTCCTTTTACGGACTGTCCCGGGAACAAGGCAGTTGACTTACTTATAAATCTGCCTATATTAGCTGCGTCTCCAAGACAGGCATCTATAGCAATCACGATCTGATTAGGAGGAATCTCTGCAAGATACGACTCTAGGTTCGTTGCATCACAAGGACTTGAGAGCGTGCCGATCACTCTTGTAAAACCATGGTCACACAGATAGGTTCCGGTCAGCGGACCAAGTGCATCGCCAGTAGAGCGATCTGTTCCAATACATACGAAAGTAATCTCTTCTTCCTTGTGTTTGGTATATATTTGTTTAAAAAAAGAGACAAGCTGATCCGCTGTTACCGCGTTCCCCACTGACATTCCGCTCCGAGAAGTAGGGGGAGTGAATTTAGACAATACCCGTCATCTCCTTTTCGTGTCTTCTTTTTCTTTCTATCCTGCTCCTTACATGATACAATACGAACAAACTTTACTGTACCGAAAGGAATGGACGGAATATGGATTTATCTCAAAAAAGCCCGGAAAATATCGAATACATGATTGAAGCTATTAAAGAAAAATTAAAAATGGCGAGCGCTTCTGCTCTGCAATCTTCTGCTTTTTCCGTGGAACAATATGATGATATCTATGACCTATATGATGTTGTCAATTCAAAAACAAATCTTAGTATATCAGAAGTGGAAGCGCTAGTGTCTGAGCTTGGTCGGCTGCGCCGCGTGTAACACATGCATCATAAAATATAAAAACAGCTCTGTGCTTACGATGGCATATAGATCATTTCCTTAATTAGGAAAAAGTCTATAGGATCCACGTTAAGTTTACAGAGCTGTTTTTATATAATAAAGAAAGAAGAAACGTTCTACATTCTATGCATGGGATTCCAGTATGAAAGCAGATTCTGCTTTGCCTACCACATTACGTGCGTCATTCCGAATTTCTCCGGGGAACTGCTCCGTAAGGCGCTGCAGCGTCTCTTCATTGTCATAACCAATCTGTGTAAGAATGGATTTCACAATAAGTCCCCACTCTTCGTCTGAACCATCCAGTACTTTAAAACTAATACCTAATCGTTCCTTCCGTAAAGCCAAACAAAATACACCCTGAAAACCGCCTTTGGCTACAATATTATCATCATGGAGCAGGACAGAGTCAACCCGGCCTGTTCCTCCGACCATCTCGGGGGCTCTATTCATAGCTGCAGTAATCATCTCTGCCGCTTTGCGGGTTTCTTCATCTTCTATGAGATCAGGGCAAGCCAGTTTGAGAAATCCCGTTGCCATGGTTGAAATAGGTAAGGCGAATACGGGAAATCCACAGCCGTCCACTCCGGCTGCCATATCACTTGGATCAATTTCACCTAGTTGAGATATCACTTGTTTAATTTCTTGTTGAACCGGATGATTCGGATCAGCATAGGAAGCAAGATCATATCCTTTTAACTTACTGTACGCAAGAACTCCCATATGTTTACCTGAACAATTGTGAAGGAGTCTTCTCTTATCTCCTTGTTGCCGAATATACTCTGTACGGCTCTCCTCATGCAGAGGAAAACTTGGGGCACATACGAGTCCGCCTTCATCCAGGTTTATCTTTTCTTTCATTTGCTCTAATGTATTTCTATGAAAAGCTTCTGATCGATGGGAAGATACCATAAGTGCGATTTCTTCTTGGCTAAAATCGTATGCATCTACAATTCCTGCCCGAATTCCGGGTATGGCTTGAAGCGGTTTTGCAGCAGAACGGGTAAATGTCCTGAAATGAGGATCGCCTGCCGAATAAACAACCTGCTTCTTATCATTCACGATACATATATGTCCTCGGTGTGCACTTTCAAGTACACCCGAACGATATTCCTGTATTAACGTTGTGTCTGTCATGCTGGTTCTCTCCTTCTAAGTAAAGGGACCTATTCTTCATGTGACAGGGTCCCTACGTTCACCATAATACAGTATAGTACAAAGATGATATTTTGACAGAGAAAATAGGTAAACTATTATGAAAGGTTCATATTTAGATTGAAAGTTTCCACTGTAAAGGAGCTCATTAAAACATGCGAAAAATTAAAAACCATTCGTTATTATGGACAATTATCGGTCTTGTTGCAAGTCTCAGTATTATTTTCCTAATCGCTTTTCTAATGTACATCGTGGGGATGGACCGTATACAACAACTTGATATTCGTATTCAAAAGCTGTTGTTTCCTTCTGCAAATAGCTCGTATTACACTCTCCTCCCTCTTATGCGGGCTGTCACTTCCTTTGGGTCCTTTCCTTATTCTTTATTGGTGGCACTTGCCTTCGCTTGTTATTACATAATCTACCGAAGTCGTTATCTGGAGGGAAACATCGTACTCCTTAGTTTTCTCGGAATGTGGGGAATAAACACCCTTAGTAAATTTATTGTGCGCCGAGAGCGCCCGGACCTTGACTTTCTTATCAACGTCAGCGGATATAGTTTTCCAAGCGGACATGCCATGGTTGCTGCTGGATTCTACGGTACCCTGCTATTAATCGCAATCTATTCGAAGAAACAGAAAAAAGGAGATCCCACTTTACTAGCCATGATGGGTATCTCTGCTATTCTCTTGCTTGGATTTAGTCGTATTTATCTTGGTGTCCATTACCCTTCCGATGTGTTAACTGGATTCATTTCGGGGAGCGTATGGTTGGTTTGTATAAACCAGGTCTTTCGAATAGAATTTGCATCCTCTCCCTCTGCAAAACACTAGATGTTACCATCCTTGTTTCAATACTGGCAAGGGACGTTTATATATCGAATAGCAAGGCAAATGATCAAGCAAAGGAGGCGATTGTTATGTGGGCCATCATCTTAAGTATCGTAATGGCGATTCTTATTGGACTTATCGGCGATGCTCTCGTTGGCCATCACATGCCAGGCGGTATTTTAGGATCGATGATTGCGGGTTTAGTCGGTGCTTGGATCGGTTCGATGCTATTCGGTGACTTTGGTCCCGTCATCGCTGATTTTGCCGTCGTCCCAGCCATTATCGGAACAGCTGTCTTTGTTTTTCTTCTCGGACTTATTGGAAAGTTGTTTAGAAAAGCAGCTTAAAGGGGTAAGAAAAGAACAAGAAGTAATGAACTTATAAAAATTATAAATTAGAGGAGCGATTATGATGAATCAAAATGACATGGACTACAATAGATCAATTTCGGACTACAGGAACCAAGATACGGGAAATAGCAGCAGCTTTTCAAAAGGGTTATTTATCGGAGGACTCATTGGTGCTGCAGCAGCACTGCTTTTCGCACCGAAACCGGGCCGCGAACTTCGCGGTGATTTATCTTACCGAATGGGCGAAGTATCCGATAAAACGAAAGAAGTGGCTTGTGTAGTTGGCGATAAAGCTTCTGAAATTGCAAAAACAGTTTCTTCTAAAACTACAGATTTGGCTAAAACCGTTAGTGATAACACTTCTACTGTCCTTTCCAGTGTGAAACAAGCAACTGCTGACGTAACGGATGAAGCTAGAAAAGCTTCTCAGAATGTAGCAGAGGAAGCAAAAAAAGCTTCTGAAAATGTAAGCAGCGAAGCACAGAAATCTTCAAACAACATTGCTAACGAAGCAAAAAATGCAACCTCTCAGGTTGCTGCAACTTCAGAAAAAGCAGCGGGTGAAGCGAATCGTGAACTGAATCGCAGTTCTAACCATTCATCCACTAACCATTAATCTCGATCATTCATCTACGTAGCGTATAGCCAGCTGTATACAGCTGGCTATTTTTTCATCATTTTAACGATACGGCTTAAAGGAGGAGAATCGATGAGTACGATGAACATAAACACAGATAAGAAAAAAACGGAACAAAAGGCGATCGTAAATGATCATCCTTTTGAGCTAAGACATGAAGTAAAGAATCTCAATTCACGTCTTGATGGAATCTATAAAGCAATGGAAAGTGTAGAATTTAAAGATTTGTTGGAAAACTACAGCAGTACAAAAAGACGCCTTATGTCCAATTTCACTGCTGGGATTGCTAGGGGTTTAGGCATGTCTCTGGGTACTGTAGTTGTACTCGCTTTATTAGGATGGCTACTCAGTCTAATTGTGGATATGAATCTGCCAGGTATCGGAAGATATATCGCTGAACTGCAAGGTTATATAGACCAGGCCAAATAAATAATTTCTACGATTTCGGACATCATTTATATTATTATAAAAAGCCTTATCATTATCTACCAAAGATAATGATAAGGCTTTTTAACTTCATTCCAGACTCTTCCTTTTTCGAGCCTTGCCAGTTTTGATTCTGAGAATATCCCCTGTCCAGCCTTTAAAATACATCCATAAGAGCATGCCTACCATGCTGAGTAAAGTAACCGTCATTGTCACGGTAAATCCCCATGGCGTCGTAATCCAAGGTAAATTCTCAAAGTTCATCCCCCAAATCGCACCTACCGCAGTAGCTGGAGTAAATACAGAGGTGACAATAGTCAGCGTCTTCATAATATCGTTTCCTCGAATGGAGGAGGAAGCATCATCGATGGAAATGAGTGTATCAATCTCTTTTTCATAGTGTTTAAACAGACTATCCATGCGTTTCATTCGGTAGTAAAGCTTATTATAAGACAATCTATCCTTCAAATTCAGCTCATAGAAAGCTTCATTTGCTGCATACATCAATTCCTGAAAAGAAATAAATTGATTACTCCAAAATAACAATTCAAACCGCGCGGTCAAAATTTTATCCATTAAGGTCCGGGCATTCTTTTCTTCCATACTTTTTTCTAACTTACGAAGATTGAGTTCAAATTCATCCATACCAATATGGAAATAATGCAGCAGCGTACGTGCTATAACAAATAATCCAGATATCGCATCTTCTGCTTCCGATAATACCATTAATCTTTCTTTTGAATAGAGCATCTTCCGGGTGCCTTCATCTATGTTTAAGGTAACCAGCGTCCCCGTCTCAACATAGAAATAGAATTGGCTTTCAATACCTTCTTCACCAAGGTCTTTTTTTATCGTATATAAGGTAGAACCAAATAACACTTGTTTCCCTTCTGCTACCGTTCGGGCTGATATATAATTTGACTCTAGATTGGGCAGTTTATCAAGCCACTCTGTTGCGCCCGGTAAAATTTCCCTAAGCTCTTTCAGTTCTTCACAATCAATATCGGTTACGTTATAGTTCCTCCACTGAAAGTGATCAAAGATCTTTACATCATGGCCCATTTTCTTTAAATCACGCTCTTCCACAGCAGCCCTTCCTTCCTGTTCCTTCTATAATATCGCAATAAAAAAAGCATGCCCGCATTCCGATGGAAATGCAGGCATGCTTCCAAACTTGATAAGTAAGTTAAAAAGAAGATGATTGCGACATGATCTGTTTTAATTTTTCCGTAGCCCTCTTCTGTATACGAGAAACGCTCATTTGGGAAACTCCTAGTTTCTGAGCAATAGCCCTTTGCGACTGCCCATCTTGGAACGCGAGCAGAAGTACTTTCTGTTCTTGTTCTTTCAATTGGTTCATCGCTTGCTGAAGATCCATGCGTTTCTCTACCGAATCATAATCATTCACATCGGAACTAATCAATTCACCAAGCGTAGCTGTACTCTCATCTTGTGATAACGGCGAATCGAGTGAGACATAATGATAAGATTCACGGCCTGCAAGCACCTCTACTGTTTCTTCAACGGTGAGATCCAGATAACTCGCAATTTCTTTCACATCAGGCGAACGTTCAAGTTTCATCGTCAGATCATCAATGGCGTGCTGTACCAGCGCACCTTTCTCTTTGATCCGACGTGGAACTTGTATGTACCAAGATTTATCACGAAGGTAATTTTTCATATGTCCAATCATGCTTTTCATTGCATAAGGCTCGAAAGGAATCCCCAAGGTTATATCATATTGACTGAGTAACCTAACGAGCGCCATTTGACCAGTTTGATACAAATCTTCATAGAGATCCGGCCTATTTCTAGATATTTTCCCAGCAGCCATTTTGACCATAGGCTCGTATTTCTTAATCAGTATGGTGGCAATTTCGTTATCTTTGGTTTGTTGATATTCCCAAATTAATCCTACTGCTTCATCCATAGACTCTTGGGGAGTCGACCGTTCAGTCATACTGTTTCCTCGCTTTTAGTGAGGCGTTTGGTCAGTACAACCTCAGTTCCTTTACCAGATTCACTTGTTACATTTACGTCATCCATAAGAGCCTGCATAAGATAAAAGCCTAGGCCACCAATTTGAACCTCGTTCAAATCTTTGTCATGCAGTGTAGCGACTCCTTCTCTTTGCTCAACACGTTCAAAGCTCTCCCCTTCATCTTTGACCGTAATAGCAAGTTCAGAATCGTCAAAATTAAAAATAACTTCTACAACTCCATTTTCCTCACCATAGGCATAAAGCACGGAGTTATTACATGCTTCTGAGACTGCGACTTTCATGTCCTCGATCTCTTCATAGGAAAAACCCATTTTTGATGCAATACCGTACAAATTAAGCCTAACAATATCAACAAAGTCGGCTGTCGCCGGCAAATTCAGTTTTACACTTTGTGATTCTGCTTTCATTTTACCTTCGTTCCTTTCCTATTGGGTATTCTCCTGTGAGACAAAAAATTTTGAGATACCGGTCATATCAAATAATTTTTGAATATTTGCAGGCACTTCTTCAACTATAAAATTCGCATTCTTGCCATGTCTTACTTTTAAGATCGATAACAAGATACCGATTCCTGTACTATCAATGTATTTCAAGTCTTTCAGATTTACGATTAAGTCCTTTTCAGTGTCCCCCACGAGTGGTTCCATTGTATTCCGAAAATCAGGTGCAACCGAGAGATCAAGTTCTCCGCTCAGATATACCTTATTCGCATTGTCAACCGTTTCCGTACTTACATTAAACTTCTCATTTTTGTTTGTATTCATTAGACATCTCTCTCCCGATAAAAATGTTATCTATATTGAATTAACCTCAGGTATACGATATGAAACACTTTTTATCTCCCATCTTTTTCCTTAAAGTATGGAGGTTGCTCTGGAAGTATTATATGTCTGACGAAACTCACTTATTTTTTGTTTCACATTTGACATTTTGACAGGTTTACTAATGTAACCGTTCATTCCTTCCAGAATACAACGATCTTGTATTCCATCCATTACATTAGCCGTCATTGCTATAATCACAGGTTGAGGCCTATTTCTAAGCTCAGATCTAATCCGGCGAGTGCATTCAAGTCCGTCCATAATCGGCATCTGCAAATCCATGAAAATAAGATCATATGAATTCGTTAACGCCATCTCCAGCGCCTGACTTCCATCCTCAGCAATATCCGAAGACAAACCAAGTTTTTTCAGCATACTGGTCATTAACTTCTGATTGATCGGATGATCATCCACAACAAGAACGGTCGCTTTCGAATTTTCCTCTTCCTCAGAACCTTCTGAGAAATTAGGCAGTTCCTTATCTTCCAATAGTTGATTATAAGGAAGCATATTCACCGTAAATACAAAGGTAGCACCTCGCTCTTCCTCCGTATCCACTCGAATCGTTCCTCCCATCATATCCACTAGATTCTTACAAATAGCAAGACCAAGGCCTGTACCGCCGTATTTCCGCGTCATAGAAGAATCCAGCTGTGAAAATGGTTTAAACAAATGATCGGCTTTCTCCGGCGCAATGCCAATCCCTGTATCCTTTATTGTAAATTCGAGTACATAGCGGCACTGGGCAAACTCCTTAAGGGACGCCATTAAATACACTCCGCCACTCTCTGTAAACTTAATAGAATTGGCAATCAAGTTCGTAAGAATTTGTCGTAGTCGGGACATGTCTCCATAGAGAACACTAGGGATCGCCTCATCGATGAAGTAAACAAGTTCCAAGTTCTTTTTAGATGCTTCCACTTGAAACAAACTGTAAATTTCTTTAATACAAGAAGACAACTCGAATGGTTGTTGTTCAAGTTCCATCTTCCCAGATTCCATTTTTGTGAAATCCAAAATATCATTAATAATGACAACCAAAGCATCGGCACTGTTCCGAATGATTTCGGTATATTCTTTTTGTTCCTCTTGTAACTCTGTTTCCATGAGCAAATCAATCATTCCAATGACTCCATTCATCGGGGTTCTGATTTCATGACTCATCATCGCCAAGAACTCGGTCTTGGCTTGCACTGCAATTTCTGCTGCTTCTTTAGCCTGAACTAGCTCTTGGTTAATCCGTTCCAGTTCCATCGTTTTCTGCTGTAAGAGCATGGACTGAATTTTGAGACGTTTGTTGGATAAGTACATATCCACAAACCCCTCAATTTTGGATTTCAAGATTTGAGGAATAAAAGGTTTTACCATGTAATCAATCGCCCCTGCAGAATAACCAGCAAAAAGGTGCTCTGCCTCTTTGCTGTTCGCAGAAATAAAAATGATAGGGATATCTTTTGTTTTATCTCTAGCCTTGATTAATTTGGCTGTCTCTATTCCATCTAGACCAGGCATCTGCACATCCAGAACAATGACTGCAAAGTCATACTTCAGCAGGCATCTAAGCGCTTCTTCACCTGAAGTCGCTTTAACGAGAACATATTGCTCACTTTCGAGGACTGCCTCAAGAGCTAGCAGGTTCTCTGGACGGTCATCGACAAGTAAAATATGAATCGGTTCTTTCATCCCCATAGCCATGGTCCCCCTTACTACTTCAACTTACGATATATTTTTTCAACCCGATCCATCGGTTCATAATCTTCACTATAACCAGAGAAGTGAATCGACTCTTTTGATCCGAGTACCAGTACGCCAAGGCGACTCAAACTTTCATGAAACAAACCGTGTACATGACGCCGTAACTCGTCATTAAAATAAATCATCACATTTCTACAGAATATAACGTTAAATTCGTTAAAAGAACGGTCGGTTGCGAGATTATGTTCAGCGAAAATAATATTCTTTCGTAAATAAGGATGAAGCATGACCGAGTTATAACGCGCTGTATAATATTCAGAGAAAGCGCGAGTGCCTCCTGCTTCCATGTAATTTTTGGTATACAACTTCATTTTCTCAATTCCATATACGCCTTCTTTGGCCTGCTGAAGGGAGCGTTCATTCATGTCGGTGGCATAAATACGAGACTTCTCATAAAGCCCCTCTTCGTGAAGTAGAATCGCCATAGAATAAACTTCTTCTCCCGTAGAACAGCCGGCATGCCAAATTCGTATATAAGGATAAGTCCTAAGCAGCGGAACTACTTTCTCACGGAACATCTTGAACAAGCTGGGGTCACGAAACATTTCCGTAACGGGAATAGATAGACTTTGCACCAATTTCTTAAATGCAGCACGATCATGCAGTACCTTATGCTGAAGCTCAGATATTGAGTTCACATGTTCTGTATCCACATGATGAAGAATTCTCCTTCTCAGTGAAGGCATGGCATAGTTTCGAAAATCATATCCATATAAACGATGAATCCCTTCCAGAAGCAAATCGATCTCGATTTGCTCCCTTTCTTCCTGTACAGGTTTCTCTTCGAAAGGTCCTTCTGAAATGATCGTTTCCCCAGTTGTCATAAATTGCTCCACTTCCTTACTTTATACTTCCAATTATAAGTACAGAATTCAATTCTTTTAAATAAGGGTACTCACTCTTATACCCACTTTTTAAGCTTACGAATACAACCATACTCGCATTAGTGATAAAAGTTGATCCGTTTGTATCGGTTTTTTCACATAATCTGAGGCTCCCGCCTCTATACATTTGCCTCGGTCGTCTTTCATTGCCTTCGCTGTCAAAGCGATAATTGGCAATTTTTCAAACTCAGGAATTTGCCTGATTCGAGTCATCGCCTCATATCCATCCATTTCAGGCATCATCATATCCATCAAGACGAGATCATAATTTCGATTCTTTTCAAGAAGTTCTATCGCTTCTCTTCCGTTCTCGGCAAAAGTTACATCCATACGGTAGCCTTCCAGTACACTCGACAAAGCGAATACGTTACGAATATCGTCATCTACTAATAAAATTCGTTTACCTTCAAATAAAGTTTCCTTGTTATAAAGGTTTTGCAAAATCTTTCTCTTGTCTTCCGGCAAGTTTGCCTCTACCCGGTGTAAGAACAAAGTCGTCTCATCCAGCAATCGTTCGGGAGATTTAACATCCTTAATAATAATGGATTCAGCGTACTTACGCAGTTTCAGCTCTTCTTTACTATCCAGTTCCTTACCTGTGTAAATAATGATCGGAAGATCATTCAGCTGTGCGTCATCACGAATCTGATCCAACAGTTCAAATCCGGTTATATCCGTTAACATGAGGTCAAGCACCATGCAGTCATATCTTACTTTACGCAGTTCCTCAATTGCTTCTTTCCCCGTAGAAACTGCCGTTATGGCTACATCATCATGACCGATAAGTTCAATAATTGCATTACGCTGTATCTCGTCATCTTCTACAATAAGAAGTCGTTTCAGTGATTTATCTATATAGGATTCAATGTGGGCAAATGCCTGATCCAGTGATTCGCGGGTAGATGGTTTTTTCAGATAAGCAATCGCCCCCATCATAAGTCCCTGTTTAATTTCATCCATTACAGAAATCACATGTACCGGGATGTGACGTGTAGACAGATTTGCCTTCAATTCATTCAAGACACCCCAACCATCCATCACAGGAAGCTGAATATCAAGAATGATTGCATCTGGCAAGTAGCGTTTCGCCATCTCAAGACCAATGTCTCCTTGCAAAGCAACGAGTGCTTTGAAATCATGTTGTCTTGTCATATCGAGCAAAATGTTAGCAAATTTCGGGTCATCTTCGATAATGAGCATCACACGATCCCCGTTTTGAATATCTTCCCGATCATCTTTAATGTTGTTAACAACAGCTACGGACGAGGAAGATATTACTTTAGGCGGACTAGAAGGAATCGTCATTGATTTATCATAAATAACTCGATCCTGCTTAGCAAAACTTTCATGCGTCGCTGCTGATTCTTTATACTCATTCACTGCCCCATTAAGTTTCACAGCATCCTCTTCAAGAAGCGGCAAGAACAGAGTAAAGGTACTTCCTTCGCCTTCTTCTGAGCAGAGCTTAATTTCCCCGCCGAGCAGTTTAGCTAACTCTCTGCTGATGGATAACCCAAGTCCCGTGCCTCCATATTTCCTGCTTGTCGTTCCATCCACTTGCTGGAAGGCTTCAAAGACTAAATCAACTTTGTCTTGTGCAATTCCAATACCCGTATCTTTTACCGACATCGAAATATATGGAATATCAATATCAAGATATTCTGGCAGTTCTTTTCTCTCAGCCAGCTTCATATTGACCGTAATGGAACCAGATGTCGTGAATTTGAAAGCATTGGATAACAGATTACGTAGAATCTGTTTCACACGATGTCCATCGGACACAAAGGATGCTGGCAGACTCTCATCCGTTTTAAAATGAAGTTTCAGGTTTTTACTCATCGCTACAGGTGCAAAGTTCTGTTCCACGAAGCTCTGTAGATCAGAGAAGTTCACCTTCTCATGATTAACTTCCATTTTTCCAGACTCTACTTTAGATAAATCTAAAATTTCATCAATCATTTTCAAGAGATCCGCACCTGACATATAAATGGTTTGTGCATACTCTTTTTGTTTTGGTGTCAGGTTTCCATCTTTATTCTCTGTTAGAAGTTGAGATAGAATAAGCAAACTATTAAGCGGCGTTCTAAGCTCATGTGACATATTAGCAAGGAATTCCGATTTGTATTTCGACGTAATGGAGAGCTGCATCGCTTGCTGCTCAAGTTGACGTTTGGTAATTTCTATCTGTTCGTTTTTCTCTTCTACCTGCTGTACTTGTTCTTCAAGCGCTCTCGTCTTACCAAGAAGTTCGGTATTAAAATGCTCCAATTCTTCCTGTTGCCGCTGGAGTAGCTCTTCCGAACGTTTGAGTTCTTCTGCTTGTTCTCCCAAACTTTCGTTCGAACGGCGCAGTTCCTCTTGCTGGGTTTGAAGTTCCTCGGATTGCATTTGAAGTTCTTCTGTCAGAGCCTGTGACTCACGTAAGAGCTCTTCCACACGGATACGACGATTAATATTGTTAATGATAACGCCGATATTATTGACAAGCTGCTCAAACAGCTGTCTTTGCATGAAAGTAAGCGGTTCGAACGAAGCGACCTCCACTACCCCAAGCATCTCTTCTTCAAATAAAATAGGTCTAATCAGAATGCTGGCAGGTGTAGAATGGCCAAGTCCTGATCCAATTTTTAAATAGCCATCAGGAGCTTCGCTGAGTTCGATCACTTTCTTATCGAGTGCGCTTTGTCCAACAAGCCCTTCTCCAATTTTGAAGGTAGATTTGCTATTTGTATCTCCCCCATCAAAAGCATAAGCTCCATAACACTTTAACTCGTCTGGATGTTTATTCTCATCATGAAGATACACAGCACCGTAATTCACCCCAATAATAGGTGCAAATTCACTTATAAATAACTGGGATACTTGTTCTGTTGATCCTACGCCCCGAAGTAGATCCGTAATCCGAGCCATATTGCCATTAAGCCAGTTTTGGTCCTCTTGAGCTCTCGTATATTCTTGCTCTAATAGCTGCTTTTGTTCCAGATCTTCAGCCATGTCTTTAAACACACGGGCAATCTGACCAATTTCGTCTTTCGTCTTGACTTTGATTCTTCGAATCGTACGGAATCTTCCTTTCCCAAAACTTTGAATCATCATCGAAACGGTACTTAACCCTTTTGTAATACTAGGAATAACCCAAAGAATAATAGCAAGAGCGATAAGTAAACCTGCTGCCAAAAGGCTGCCGAGCCACTGTACTGTGTTATTCATTTTTTCTTTAGCGGCATCAATTTCCTGATCTATTAATAAGTCCTGATAATCGTTCAGTTCCGTTAAACTACTCAGTGTAGCCAGCTGTGTTGCTCCCCCTGCATTATTCCGATAGGAGTTAGCTTCTGCCACTTTTCCTTCTTCAAGCAATTCCATAACACGAATGGTGTAGTCCTCAAAATTTTGAAGATTCTCTTTTACTTCACTTACCAGACGGTGTTCCTCTGGTGTAACCGCACGTTCCTCAATTTCTTCAAAATTCTTATTTGCGCTTGCTTTTTTATCATCCATCTTCGTGGTTGCGGACTGTAATGTATTTGCATCTGGATTCATCATAGCTGTGGCAAGATAAAAGGCAACATCATTCACATCTGCACGTACACCTGAAGTGTACCTAGTCTTCATATATCGATCATTATACATATTATCGATTTCGTTCTTCATGTTGTTGGTGGCATTAAAACTGAGCATGGTAAGCACAAGTAATATCGCCATCATTGCACTGAAGCCAACAAGCAATCGAGTGCGTATTTTCATTCTTTTATTCTCCTTTTAGTGAAATCCATACCAAACAAATATCATCTTCATGTTCTTTCGTCACTTCTTCATCAAAGAACGTCTGACGCATCTCTTGCTCATCAAAATTGTGGTCCTTACTTAAGCGCTCTTTCAAAAATGCAAGCTGCTCTTCTGTTTCTCCATCCACCGCTTCAAGCAGCCCATCTGTATACATCGCAATATGACTATCTCCTGTATAATAGACGGTGTGAGTTTCTGCCTCCATCGTATCAAAAAGCCCCACAGGATGCGTAACGCGGTCAAGTGAAATCACTTCACCATTCCCTTCAAAAAGCAGTGCGGGAGGATGCCCGGCATTGACGTAATCAATCCGCATTTCATTCGTGTCAATCACAAGATATATAGCTGTGAAATAGTACATAACCAGCTGATCATCCAAATAAAGTTGATTAAACCTTCGGTTTAATTCCTTCATGACCCGGTCTGGTTCAATATAAGTCGTTACTGTATCTTTTAAAACAGAAGCAATAAACATACAAAAGAGTGACGAGGAAATTCCATGCCCCATCATATCCAGCAATATAACCCCGTATCTTCCTTTCCCAAGCGGATACCAAGCATATAAATCTCCTGCAAGTTCAGCGGATGGTTGATATAAAGCATTCACTGTAAACTTAGGGTCTTCAATAGCGGGACTAAGCACCGCATTCTGAACAAGACTGGCTAGTTTTAATTCATCTTGGATCCGTTGGTCTCGCTCTTTACGCCAATCTTTCTCCTGCTTTAGACGTAAAGCAAGACGAATGCGGGCCATGAGTTCCACTTTGTTAATTGGCTTCGTAACATAATCTACCGCTCCTACATCAAGAGCTTCAGCTAGTTTCTTAGAATCACCGACAGCCGTTACCATAATGATCGGAATATCTTTAAGATGAGGATAAGTTTGTACAATACGACAAGCTTCAATTCCATCCATTTCTGGCATCATCATATCCAGCAAAATGAGATCTACATCCGGTTCCTCCGCCGTATCGGATGGGAGATCTTTATTCGCCCCTCGAACTTGAACCCCTAATACATCAAACATCTCAAAAGCTGATTTCGCAGTAACGATATTTTTATAATGTTCTTTCTTTAAAATTTCACGAATGATAATTACATTGGTCGGATTGTCGTCTACTATAAGTATTCTCATAACCCTCTCCTTCTACTAGCAATAATTATACTAGGGTCTTGTTTTCTGTAACAGAAATAATATACTTTCTTAACTATAGCAAATTTTAAAGAGATAAGATATTTAAGATAAACGTTCTCTTTCTTTATACAGCTGTATAAAGTAACACCCTTTCTTTAAACGCACAGAAAGGAATGGGAGTATATCTCCCATTCCTTGCCCTCGTATTTTTATATTTACTTCATTTAGGTATATGCAGAATCTATACACTACGCACAGCTATGACAAGAACCTTACCTTTATCAAGCTCTCTTTCGTAATATTCTGCTTCCGTTTCCGTAAATCCAATGGATACAATTTTAGCGCGAAGTTCATCTCCTCGGGAGCGGAACAAATTGGCAATTGAATCGATTACGCCTTCTTCTTTTAAACCAATCTCCTTCGCATTTGCTTTATCAGCAATTCGATCCGTTCGATCCTCACTATGTGCGAGTACGAAAATATCTTTCGCTAGATAATCTGAGTTACGAAGTTCATTTACCGTTTCCACTGCCTGAATGCCGTTCTCAACGAGTTTAGCATACGCTTTCGAATTCGTTGCTTTCATGATATTCACGCTCCTTAGAAACCTCAAATCTTTCAGATTTGTTTATATTATATATAAACGATCCTATTTCTTTTGAAACCCTGATTTATTTTATTAAAAAGAGGCTTCATCAAAAAATTCTACATGTTTCAGATGCTGGTTTTCGTCCAAATAGACTTTTACTGCCTGATGACCTTTAATGTACACATCTCCATCTTCAGAAGCGAAGTCTGGTTTTCCAAGTGTGTGTTTAATACTGCGCGGAGTAAGTTCCATGTATACATCATTTACCTTTAAGTAAGCTGCATCTTTCTGCACCTGAATATAGGAAACCGTTCCATCTATAATACCGATGGTCACATCATCATAAATAAACTCTCTGCTACCAAGCAGTAAGTCTTCTTTTGTTTGTCCCGGGTACCCTTTCTTGCTCAGCACCTCTGACTTGGTATCTTGTAGAGAAATATCATTTACCGTTTTGAATTCATCTTGTTGCTCAATTGGCAGTATTTGAGTTGGTGCCGACTTCTTTACCGCCAACTCTACTGATTGATTGCCTTGCCACATTGCGGCAGGTTCAGCCGTAGGTTGAACGGAAAAGGGAGATGTGAGCGCCAACACAAGCAGAATGTTTTGTAACATCATCTCTCACCCTTTCTTCTTCTCCTGATGCTGTACCATCCTGCCGCACGGACGTTTATCCTGTTAGGGACCCTTGTTATATCGCTATGGCAAGATTTCCTACATAAATCGTATTTATTAAAAATTAGCGTCTGATTTTGTTCCAAGTATCTGCAGCAATATCCACATAATTGAGCCACTTTTTACTTGTTGAATTCTCATGATGAGCAAGACTTGGGGTTACGATTCCTGCAGAAGTTCCTCCCGCAGCAGGCAAAGCTTTTACTTCCGAAGCTTGTTTTTCTGCTGCACGGCTGCTTCTTACTGCATTACCGGATTCTTTTTTGTGTTGAAACTTACTCATTACCGTACTTGATACTTGTTTAGCAGCGCCTGTTACTTCTGCAAGCACTTCACCTAGATTTTTCACAGAAACCATGACAGGATCAATTTGTTTCATTTTTTGTTCCACATCTACTGTAATTTCATTAGCATGACGAACGGTTTGTTTTACCTCATAACCTAATTCATCGATCGTACCTTGAACTTCCTTCAATGTTTTGGATACGTTATCCAGGGATTCTTGAGCTGTCTTTAATGTCTTAATCAAGAAGACAACCAGTACAGCAAAAGCAAT
Organism: Paenibacillus polygoni; assembly: GCF_030263935.1. Taxonomy (NCBI): domain Bacteria; kingdom Bacillati; phylum Bacillota; class Bacilli; order Caryophanales; family Paenibacillaceae; genus Paenibacillus; species Paenibacillus polygoni. The sequence continues at coordinate 4,273,529 of NZ_CP127162.1, forward strand.
CGCAATAATAGCTACGCTAATTTGCCACAACATATACACAACCTCGCTTTCGTTTCTTCATCATTAGTGTTTGTTATTCGAGAATTACCCGCCATGTACCATCTCGAAACAAGAGGGCAAGCTCCGTGAAATATAAAATTACTAAATTATTTTTAGAAGCATATATCTATAATTCGAAGGGGAAATTCAAACATCGCTGACTCTTACTTCGTGCTCTTCTCTTTTTGTTTCACCAGAAGTTCACTCGGTTAATGAGAACTACGAAACGAAAAGGAATTGCTGCTAATCAATCGGAACTGTCCTACTCATACATAACAATCTATAGGATCGTTCTAAGGGCCGCTTCTGAATTTCTTGTCGTAATACAAAAATAGAAAGGATTGATTCTCATGCTAAAATGGACTCTTATCTTTTTAATTATTGCCGTTGTTGCAGGTATCTTCGGATTCTTTGGTATCGTAGAGGCAGCAGCTTCCATTGCTAAAGTGCTCTTCTTTATCTTCTTGGTACTCTTCGTTATTTCTCTTATTATGGGGAAAACACGAGCCTGACGGGTTATAAAACCTAAATAAATCAATTTCATAACTCATTAAAATGATGAATTTGTAACTATATATAGACAAACAAAACCATTTTGATCTATATATACCCCTGATTAAAGCAACTAAAGGTATTATGAAGTTGATTCAAATAAACACATAAAAAAAGCTGTTAGCCTTTGCTAGCAGCTTTTTTTTATGTGTTCAAACAAGGAAAATACATCTAATGGATAAATATTCAATTAATTGTTATTTTCTGTGTTTCAATTCCTAGCTAAGTTGGTTATTGTTATCACAGAACAAACCATTACATATATCCTTAGGAGGAAAACAAATGAAAAAATTGATTTCTATTACAGCAGCCCTCGCCCTTACCGCTTCTTTCGCAGGAGCTGCAAGTGCAGCAACGGAAACAACAGAAACAACAACTACCCCAACTACGAATGCGGTAACTGTTTCCACCGAGACACCAAGTACTACTACAACAACTACTACAACTACTACTCCAAATGCTACTACTGCAGAAACGACTGACTCTAACGAGGCAACGACTACTACTGTTGTTTCTACTGAGAAAACCGAAGATACGGTCCTTGTAAAACCAGGCGATGGTATTGACCTTCCACTGATTCCTTTGGAAATTACAAAAACAACCTATTTCTATGATACACCGAACGGAAAAGCCCTTGGTGCTCTGAGTGCACAATTCGTTTCCGTTACAGGTAACGAAATTACGAACCGAATCACTGGGGATACATGGGTTGAGATTTACACATGGAAAGGTGCTGCATGGGTGAACACAGGAAAATAACCTGATCCCATTTAAAATTCGTCCTTTATAACATACGTAAGGGTGCCCGCTGTAAGTGATAAACTTTCAGCGGGCACCCTTTTTTTTGTAACATCCATTCGATTCGATCAATGAGTTCTCAGTGCATCGTCATTTTAGGTTCTACATGCACATGAACATGCATAATGTTATGGTGCCGTTTCATATTTTCTTCAATGGTGTCACTAATTTGATGTCCTTCCACCAGACTCAAACTCGGGTCTACTTCTACCACAACATCGACCATAACATGGCTTCCATATAGTCTTGCTTTTACATCCTTAATTCCTTGGACTCCGGAAGTTTTGGCAATTGTGCTTCGTAAATCAAGGAGTTCTTCTTCGTTAAAACCATCCGTTAAACTATGCGTTGACTCTCTAAATATATCCCAGGCCGTCTTACAAATTAAGAGACCGACAACAAAAGCAGCTACCGTATCAAGCCATGGCAAGCCAAGCTGTGCCCCGAGTATACCAATCCCTGCACCTACACTGACCAAGGCATCCGATAGGTTATCTTTGGCAGCTGCCATAAGTGCCTGACTTTTGATTTCCCTTGCAAGTTTACGATTGTAAAGATAAACAAAAATCATGACAATGGCTGAAATCGCTGCTACTGCAGCCGACCAAGCGTTCGGAATTTCTCTGTTTCCTTCGAATAATCCTTTGCCTGCTTCAATCAATACCTGAATACCAACCATGGCCATAATAAAAGAAGCCACCATTGCCGCTACCGTTTCTGCACGAAAATGTCCATAAGCGTGATCTGAATCAGGTGGTTTTCTTGAAATTTTAAGGCCAATCAGTACAGCTATGGATGCGACAATGTCAGTCATGTTATTAAGACCATCGGCTTTCAGCGCACTAGAATTAAATAGGAACCCACAAAATAATTTAAAAGCAGACAAGACAAGATAAGCTCCGATACTGATCCAGGCACCGCGCTCTCCTCTTTTTATATCTTCATATGCGTTCAACGAAAAAGACACTCCCTCAAATTAACTTTATCCATAAAAACGATAAGTCGGTAAACATGGTCTACCTATGTTACCAAACGGTAAGCGAGTGGGTCTACAGAAACAGTGTTGCCATCCCACATCGCTGTAGTCAGTGTGAAAAATTGTTGCTTTATAGCAGGGCTGTATGATTAGATAAACTTTTTTTCATTAGTGCAACTATACTTTGCTTCCTTTAAACCTACTTTAACTATTCTTTCCCTTGTTCCCGTATTTAAAAACGTATAAAATGAGATGGATATCAGATAAGTAATCTAAACATCTCTTAGGAGGATGTATCGTATGAGCGAAGATCAAGAACAGCGCAAAATAAGCCTGGCTGATGCAATTAAACAAAAGCTGGCACAGAAGAAAGAACAAGCTTCTTCGGGAAATCGTGGTGGATTTCAAAGCGCAGGAACCAAAAAATTGGTCAGTCAAAATAACAAAAAACCAAATAACCAACGCCGTCGTACTGGCGGTTCATAAAAGGTTCTCTGTTAACAGCCTAAAAAAGTCCGTATCTCTTCATTAGAGATACGGACTTTTTGTATTATATACAGCTAAGCTAGACTTATACTTCTGCTGGGTACATTTGAGCACGAAGCTGTTTTACTTCTTCACTATCAAGATACTCATCGTAACTCATTGTACGATCAATTACGCCATTTGGTGTAATTTCAATGATACGATTCGCGATGGTTTGAATGAACTGATGGTCATGGGAAGTAAATAGAATTGTACCATCAAAATCAATCAAGCCATTATTCAGTGCTGTGATGGATTCAAGGTCAAGGTGATTCGTCGGCTCATCCAAAATCAGTACATTCGCACCGTTAAGCATCATTTTGGAAAGCATACAACGAACTTTTTCTCCCCCGGAAAGTACACTTGCTTTCTTAAGTGCTTCTTCTCCGGAGAACAGCATACGTCCCAAGAATCCGCGCAAGAATGTTTCTTCCTGATCTTTAGAAAATTGGCGCAGCCACTCCACCAGATTCAGATCAACACCGTCAAAATATTTAGAGTTGTCTTTCGGGAAGTAAGCTTGAGTTGTCGTAACACCCCATGCAAATTCGCCTGAATCTGCTTCTGTTTCGTTCATGAGCACTTCAAACAATGTAGATTTAGGCAAGCTGTTAGGCCCAACAAAAGCAATTTTGTCTCCTTTGTTTACTACAAAGCTCAGGTCATCAATTACTTTCTCACCTTCTACCGTTTTAACAAGGCGATCTACGGTAAGCAGCTGTTTTCCAGCTTCGCGTTCTGGTTTGAAGTTAATAAACGGATATTTCCGGTTGGACGGACGAATATCATCTAATTGGATCTTCTCGAGTTGTTTTTTACGAGAAGTTGCTTGCTTGGATTTCGAAGCGTTCGCGGAGAAACGCTGAATAAACGCTTGAAGTTCTTTCATTTTCTCTTCTTTTTTCTTGTTTGCATCACGCTGCAAAGCAAGTGCAAGCTGACTTGATTCATACCAGAAGTCATAGTTACCTACATAAAGCTGGATTTTACCAAAGTCGATGTCAGCGATATGCGTACATACTTTATTCAGGAAGTGACGGTCATGGGATACGACAATAACAGTACCTTCGTAATCCATGAGGAAGTTCTCAAGCCACTGAATGGATTCCAGATCCAAATAGTTGGTAGGCTCATCGAGCAGAAGGTTATTCGGGTTACCGAATAAGGCTTGTGCTAGGAGAACACGCACTTTTTCATTACCGCTCAGGTCTGCCATTTTGCTATCGTGCAATTCACGAGGAATACCTAGACCGATCAGAAGCGCAGCAGCATCCGGCTCAGCATCCCACCCGTTCAGCTCAGCGAATTCACCTTCAAGTTCACCTGCACGCAGTCCATCTTCTTCTGTAAAATCAGATTTAGCATACAGTGCGTCTTTTTCTTTCATAATTCCGTAGAGTTTCGTGTGACCCATAATTACGGTCTCCAGCACTGGGTACTGGTCATATTCGTAATGGTTCTGTTTCAGTACAGCCATGCGCTCACCCGGAGTCATGTGTACTTCTCCTTGGTTTGGTTCAATCTCACCGGACAAAATTTTCAGAAATGTAGATTTACCTGCTCCATTTGCACCAATAAGACCATAGCAGTTACCTGGTGTAAACTTAATGTTTACATCTTCAAATAATGCACGTTTTCCGTAGCGGAGTGTTATGCCGCTTGTACTAATCATGTTAGAAATCCCATCCTTTTATATGAAATTAAATTTATTTCTTAATTGAATCGTAAGGTTCTATGCATGCCTAATGTGCACACTTCAACCATTAAGCCGCATTTACCCGTATGGCAACATATTATAGCATAAATATGATGAAGTTTCTCAATTTACCATAGGAATACATACTTTTTGGATTTATTTCAATCCTCATGTACAATTAAGTGAGATTATTAACAGCTTAATATCATTTTTATATATATGAACGGAGGTATTTTAAACTTATGAAAATTATATCTATTGAACCTACGCCTAGTCCGAATACGATGATGCTTCACCTTAATGAACAACTTGAAGCGGGAATTCGAAAAACATATACGCTTGATAATGAACGCTCTGCTCCTGCTTTTATTCGTCAAATGCTTCACATTAGCGGAGTCAAGAGTGTGTTTCACACCGCAGGTTTTGTAGCACTTGATCGTAAAGGAAATGCAGATTGGTCTGAAATCCTTGGAGAGGTTCAAAACAAACTGGGTCAAGAAGGCGCTGAATTAAGCTGGACCCAGCCTGATGACGCTGCTGGTGAACATTTTGGTGAAGCTGAGGTGTTTGTTCAATTCTTCCGCGGTATTCCCATGCAAATCCGGGTGAAATCCGGTTCTCAAGAAGAACGGATCTCTTTATCAGATCGTTTTGTCAAAGCTGTCACAGAAGTCGCTTCCAGCACCCTCATTAAAGAACGTAAATTAACTGATTACGGAGTACGCTATGGCGAACTGCCTGATATTGCTCGGGAAGTAGAACAAGAACTTGAAGCCGCATTTCCACAGGAACGACTCATTAAAGTCATTGATCAAGCTATTGCTCACGGTGCCAATCAAGAGGAATTTATAGAGCAGCGTCGGGATCTTACAGATGATGAAATTAAGGCAGCACTACAAAATGAGGACTGGCGCGTTCGTTATGCAGCTTTAGATCAAATGGAGCCCTCTTCAGAACGAATCGAGATGATCCATACAGCTCTGCAGGATGAAAAAATGCAAATTCGCCGCCTTGCGATCATCTATCTTGGTGATCTAAAGACACCAGAAGCGCAGGAACTATTATATGAAGCAATGCAAGATAAATCACCTGCCGTTCGCCGGACTGCCGGGGATACGCTGTCTGATATTGGGGATGCAGCTGCCACACCTGTCATGATTCCAGCTCTCAAGGACAGCAGCAAACTTGTTCGCTGGCGGGCTGCGCGTTTTCTTTATGAAGTAGGAACCGAGGACGCGAAAGAAGCCCTCCAAGAAGCAGTAGAAGATCCTGAATTTGAAGTCAGTCTTCAAGCGAGAATGGCTCTTGAACGTATTGAATCCGGTGAAGAAGCTGCGGGAACGATATGGCAGCAAATGGCCGGTCGTAATAAAAACTAATTTCACACTTAGCTCACATTAAAGGGATTTTGTACCATTGATTTAGAAGTATCCTTCCTTTATACTAGAATCTGTTTTAAATAAGAGTAATGAACAATCAATCACATAATTAAGATACACCTCATCATACGTAAGTTATTCGGTGAGGTAGAGGTCGCGAATACGATCAGTAAACCAGGAGAGGCATATGAGCTGCCGCTGGTATCCGGGCTGAAAGGCGTATTTGCCGAAATCTGCGAGTAATGCTCTATTGAAATATACTCCAGGTTGGGGCTGTTATCCGAAAGGGACAGAACTGTCATAGCATGATTCTCTTTGTGAAAGGGAACAGCTATGTTGAGCTATCTTCACATTTAACAAAGTAACGTATGGTGCCGAATTCATGATATAGACCGCCGGTGCCTGCCCGCGGTCTTTTTGTATTGTTTGACTCAAATCGAAGGAGTGTATTTAGAACATGCAGCACGACTCACCAGCACCCACCCTAAAAAAAGGGCTTAAAGCCCGTCATATGACTATGATTGCTCTTGGCGGTTCCATTGGAACGGGACTATTTCTAGCGAGCGGCGGTGCCATTGCTACCTCTGGTCCCGGCGGCGCGCTAATCGCCTATGCAGCGGTCGGCATTATGGTATATTTCTTAATGTCGAGCCTAGGAGAACTGGCCACATTTATGCCGGACTCAGGTTCATTTAGCACCTATGCTACCCGGTTTGTTGATCCTTCGCTTGGGTTTGCGCTAGGTTGGAACTTCTGGTATAACTGGGCAATCACGATTGCAGCAGAACTTTCGGCGGCAACACTGATTATTAAATACTGGTTCCCAGACAGTAACTCTGCGCTTTGGAGTTTACTTTTCCTACTACTTATCGTTGGACTGAATGTCCTCTCTGTTAAAGGGTACGGCGAATCTGAATATTGGTTTGCTCTTATTAAAATTATTACCGTGATTATATTCCTAATCGTTGGTGTGATGATGATTGTAGGAATCATCGGCGGCGAAGCCATTGGCTTCACTAACTTTACATTCGGAGATGCTCCGATGCATGGAGGATTTTTTGCACTGCTCGGTGTATTTATGGCTGCTGGTTTCTCATTCCAAGGGACGGAGCTCATCGGCGTTGCAGCTGGTGAGAGTGAAAACCCGCGTGAAAATGTTCCGCGTGCCATTCGTCAAGTATTCTGGCGTATTTTGCTTTTCTATATCTTGACGATTCTGGTGATCGGTCTCGTGATTCCATATACCAACCCTAATCTGCTGAAATCGGGAGTGGACAATATTAGTGTCAGTCCATTTACGTTAGTTTTTCAAAAAGCAGGTTTTGCATTCGCTGCATCGGTTATGAACGCTGTTATTCTTACTTCTGTTCTTTCAGCAGGGAATTCAGGCATTTACGCTTCCAGCCGTGTATTGTTTGCTCTTGCTAAAGAAGGTAAAGCACCTCGTATCTTTGGGAAACTAAATGGCAAAGGCGTGCCGATCTATGCCCTCTTAGCCACGGCAGCTGTAGGGATGCTGGCTTTCTTTTCATCTATGTTTGGAGATGGTGTGGTATATACTTGGCTCCTGAACGCTTCTGGAATGTGCGGATTTATTACCTGGCTTGGTATTTCAGTTAGTCATTATCGTTTTAGAAAAGCTTATATCGCCCAAGGACGTGACTTAAAAGACTTACCTTTCCGTGCAAGATGGTTCCCATTTGGACCAATCTTCGCTCTTATTTTATGTATGATTGTCATTGTGGGCCAAATTTTCACTTTGGATCTAGCTGACTTAGGATGGCTTGATATCATCGCAACTTACTTCACTATTCCACTGTTCCTAATCATCTGGTTTGGATACAAATGGAAGTATAAAACAAAAGTAATCCCGCTTGAGGATTGTGATTTCGAAACGGGTCAATCTTAATAATAAAGCCTGCTCTACAATTGTTGTAGAACAGGCTTTTCTTATTTTAACTCCCAGCTGACCTTTACTTTCATATCTCCTGTATCCTCAAAATCAGACACATAGTAGGAGACGGAATTCAGCCCTAGACTATATAAATCCTTAAGTGCCTCTAAGAGTCTTGCTTTCTCCCCGCTGTAGCGAAAAAGCACTGCCTTCTGTTCTTCTTTTATTTTCCCTTTTACAAGACCTTTCAGATCAGCAGAACTGCGTATAATTTTATCTTCATTATAGAGTACATAATCCAGTTTGTTATACAAACGATCATACGCCGCTGTCTTATTCATGTCTGTTTGCTGCAATACAGCCAGTGTTTCACGGTATAGAGATGTTGCTGCAGGATACTGTTTCTGCCATGTATGGTCTTTTCCCATCTCTTCGTCAGTGAGTAAGTAATAGTTATAACTCACCTTCCCTAGTTGATTAGGAGTTGGATCATCCCAGGTGGTGTCCATATGATACCATTTGCCATCAAGCAACAACAGATTCCAGGCATGAAGTTGTCCTCCTGCTTGCCCCTCTACAATTTGGTTCTTAATTCCCGATTGTTCTAACAACTTATAAGCTAGTAACGAGTAACCCTGACATACGGTACTGCCTGTAGCAAGACCATCGTAAGCCGTATATTTTCTCAGGGATACATCATAAGCCAAATGGAGGACAATCCAGTCATGGATGGCTTCTACCTTCTCGTGTGAATTCATTTCGGGCGTGATAATCTCTTCTAATATCTCTTTCACTCTTCGTTCCACATACACGGTTTGGGCTTTGGTTTCACGGTATTTCAGATCAATCGTCACTTCTGCTGATACATTGTTCCCTTTGTAATGATAAGCATAACTTTTAATATTGTATTGAATATAGGGGTCACTTGCCATTGCCTCTTCAATTGCTTTCTGCAGTGTAGCCTTGAGCGTTTTAATTTTTCCTTTATACGTAAACTTCACACTTTCTGTCCTGTCCAGCATAGCTGTCGTCAGTACGGTATGCATGCTCTCTTGTGTAACTATTTTCTCTGTCGAAGCTGCATATAGTGTATCGAGGTCTACTACCCGGGGGATCACAATGATGATCGCAAGGACGAACAGTACAACGATTAACAAACCAAAACGGTTTTTCCTCAAGATCGTCTCCGCCTCTCTTCGGGTAATGGGCTCTAGTCTTTGCAGGAATATTGTAACACAAACGCTCTTGGCATCTCTTTTCTAGTTTTGTCGATCCACATCGAAAAAAAATAGCTCCCTTAGTAGGAAGCTATTTTCTGTATCTAATTATAACTATTCCGGTTAAGTCAAATAAGTACCTGTACATCCATTTATTAATAATAACGATAATAAGACTGACTATTCATGAAAAAATCAAGTTTCCCTTGCAGCTCTGCGAGACGATTCAGTACTTGAGCTGCTTCTGCAACCGTCACATAACGTTCTGGCAGGAAGCGTCCATCAATGAGCGGCAACAAATCCAGCTTAATCGCTAGTGAAGCAGCACCTTTGTTGGTAATTTGTGAGGCATCTGCTACAGCAGCCAGATCTGTTCCCTGTTGATAGAACTTAGAAAGTTTCTCGTACTTCAGCACGCTCATGATCATATCAGCTAATTCCCCGCGTGTAAGTTGTTTTTCAGGGGATATTTTTAGTTCCGGATCCGCTTCAACCCAAGATTGATTAATAAGAAGATTGAATACAGAAGCATAAGGACTGTCTATATCCACATCCGCAAATATCTTATCTTCATCATTTCCTGAATAATATACGTCATTTCCTACACCAGGATTAAGCCCTCTTGCTAAATACGTATACCAATCCCCTTTGGTAATGGTGCGTTCCGGTTCGATCTTTCCTTCGTCATTCGGTGTTAACACCCCATGGGTAACCATCTTCTGTAATAGAGATTCCGCAGAGTGCCCTTTAATATCTACAATATCGGATACAATATTTTCCTGTGTAGTTCCATAGAGAAGTTTCCATTTGCCACTCGAAGCATCAAGCGCTTCATTACTGTAATAGTCCATATCGCTTAATTGTGGATGATACACAAGCTTAATGGATCTTTCTTCTCTATCTCCTTGAATTCCATAATACCCGCCAAATCCTTCGTATTGAAGTGTTGTTTTGGTTCGATCAAGGAAAATCTTTTTTGCTGCCTCTTTCGTCACTGCTGGTTCAGATGGAGCCGGCATATTAGCAGCATCAGCTGAGAACTGAGAATAAAAGCTCTGCACTGCGCCTGTTTTGTCCATTGAGATGCTCACATTATCGCCATACACAGGAATCCCATTTAAGTAACGAGTAAAATTAAAGAAATAACTTGTGTCAGAACTGCTCACCGTACTCAGTTTTAGTTCCTTCGCTGCGTTTGGAACGAGAGCTAGAACTTTATTGATTGCCAGCTTTTTCGCAGCTTCTGCTGTGATTTTCTGTTTGTTCTCTACTGGTTTATCGACCTCAGTCTCATTATCCATACGATGGTTGTAAATGTCGTAACTTTGAATTTCTCCCGTCTTTGCGTTAACTTCGGCGGAGATCCCATTCATGTACATATACGAATTATCCTTATCCTCTTTAGTCCACTGGATATTCCAACTCGGCTCTCCAGACCGGTAACTTCTTTTCTCATAACGGCTTTCCGAAACCTGATACCCCTTAGGAGTCGGGAATGTGTTTTCTACGAATTGCAGGGCCTCCTCAGCGGACAGTTCTTTCTTTGCAGGAACAAAAGCATTTCCATTTGGCAAAGACTCAGTAACATATTCTGTTTTTGTATCTGTTGAATTATAAGCGCTAAAAGTTTCTCCAGTATTCGCATCAATGGATTCCATTCCTGTTGAAGGCAAATAACCAAGATAATAATTGCTATGTTTTTTATTGTAACTGTATTTATTAGGGATGTAGGATAGCTCTACATTAAAGTTCTTTTCGAATATAGATCTCGCTTCTTGTGCAGACAATTTGGGATTAGGAGAAGGAAAGTCGGACTGTGGTATGTTTCTCGAATAATTAGTCACAACCCCGCTGTCGTGTACGGTGACATAGACTGTATTTTCACTCGCAGGCAGTCCATTCACATGAAGTTGATAAACAAAATAGTACTGTGCATAACCAAAAAGCGGAGATATCGTATCTCCTCCATTAGCGTCTAATTTAACATAATCATCCTCAGATAATCCTTTGATGGCTTTATGCAAAAATGCTTTGCTGATCGCTTCAGATTCTGCATAAGAAATGCGTTTAGCATCACTGTCTGCTTGTTTCTCCCACAAATATTCAGGCAAATACACAGATAAAACTTCTCCTGTCTCACCATGCACAGTAGCACTGAATCCATGTGAGGATGAACCCATTCTAACTTGGAATTGCAAGTCCCAGACTTTATAATCTGGCTGCGGGTATGAATTCCCTCCACCATAATTAGATGATGTTAACGTTGCTTTTTTTAATTCAGGAAACAATGCAATCACATTGTTATACGCTTTTTCTGACGAAATTTTAGCGCCTTTTGGAAGTTTTGAGTCTAGAACAATTGAAGATTGACCACTTCCCGCCTCACTTGCTGTCTCTGTTACAACGACAGAAGCAGCGGAAACACTATGAATTGCTCCTTGCGTATGTACTCCAAGCATAATAGCCGCCATGGCAGCCGCTACTTTTTTCACAGAAATCGATGACCTTATATCCAAAATTCATACCTCCCCCTAAATTTCCAATCTATTCCATTGTATCATACTATAAACTATCACATTCCATATTTCCCAATTAAAAATTTCAAGATAAACACCCAACTTTTTGCTAGAAAGTGTGTTGCAAACCTCATACACTCTAACATAAACTGCCACGCTAATTAAACCCTATCTCTTTAGTTCTTCTTCACATTTCCTAAAAATAGATACATAAATAACCGCCCCGTAGATCTCGGAGCGGTTATTTGGGGGTGCCACTATCTATCTGTACTGTGCGAGTTTCTCATTTAATTCACGTGTTTGTCCGTAAATCTTCTGATAGAGCGCGAACAGTTCATTGTATACTACAGCTGTCTCCGGATTTGGCTCATAAGTTTTCGCAGGGCGGATAAATGCTGCCGCACACGCCTGCAAAGAATCAAACCATCCACATCCGTAAGCCGCAAGCATGGCAGCGCCCATTGCAGGACCTTGTTCGCTTTCGAGCTTCACAATCCGGCTGTTGAAAATATCTGCCTGCATTTGCAGCCATGTTTCATTTTTAGCCCCGCCGCCAATAGAAATAACTTCATTAATTGTCTTACCGGATTCACGGATAATATCAATGGACTCTCTTAAAGAGAACGTGATACCTTCGAGTACAGCACGTCCAAAATGAGCAAGAGAATGACCGGCGTCTACGCCGATGAAGCTTGCGCGAATATTCGCATCAGGATGCGGAGTTCTTTCTCCAACGAGATAAGGAGTGAATAACAGTCCTTTACTGCCTGCTGGGATGGCATCAATGCCGCTAAGCAGTTCATCAAAGGAAAGATCTTTTGCAAAAGTGTCCTTAAACCAGGTCAAACTATACCCCGCAGCAAGTGTCACACCCATGATATAAAAAGCATCTTTCTCCCCGTGGTTGAAAAAGTGTACTTTCCCTTCAAAATCGAGTTCTTTACGCTCTTCATAAGCTAGTACAACCCCTGAGGTTCCGATGCTGCTCATCGTCTGTCCTTCATTCAGAATGCCAGCGCCAATCGCCCCGCAAGCATTGTCTGCTCCCCCGGCAAATACTTTCGTGTTTGCAGTAAGCTTGGATGCTTCTGCAATCTCTGGAAGCAGGGTTCCCACCTCTTCAAAAGACTCGACCAGTCTTGGACAAAGAGAAAGTGGAAGTGAGAAGGCTTCTGCAATTGTCTGACTCCAGCTTTTGCTTGCTATATCTAGCAGCAGCGTTCCCGCCGCATCGGAATAATCCATTGCAAAGTCGCCGGTTAACCGGTAACGAACGTAGTCTTTAGGAAGCAGAAATACAGCTGCCTGCTCCATGATTTCAGGTTCATGCTTTTGCACCCATAATATTTTAGGGAGTGTAAAACCTTCTAATGCCCGGTTTTTCGCAATCTGTAAGAGATCCGCCCCTAACGTTTCCTCGATAAGGCGGCATTCTGCCGTCGTCCGTGTGTCATTCCACAAAATAGCAGGGCGCAGCACCTGACCATCCTTATCAAGTAACACGAGTCCATGCATTTGGCCAGAAAAGCTAAGACCTGCTACTTCCTCAGCCGAAATGTTAGACATTTCCATGAGCTTACGAAGAGACACTAACGTCTGCTCAACCCAATCCTCTGGATTCTGTTCGCTGTAGCCCGCTTTGGGTTGATACAGCGGATACGGCTGTGATGATTCGAATAAAACTTCCCCGCTGCGGTTCACCAGTACCGTCTTCACTGCACTTGTTCCTAAATCTACCCCAATAACATAACTCATTGTATTCCTTCCTCCTCTATGTCCACTTGTTTCTTCCTTTACATAAAAAACGTCCCCGCACCTTTCGCATACGGGCGAAAAAGGCCGGGGACGATCCGTAAAGTCTAACTAACGTTGTGGCGTCCTGTTGGCATGATCAAGGCCGAAAAGTATTAGTCAGCCAAGATATACTGGTTAAGTGTCGCTTTCAGAAGTTCTTGACGACCTGATTTATTAGCACGTGGTGTTTCATTATTCAGAGCGTATTCAGCAAGGGAGCTGAGTGTTGCTTTTCCTTCTACTACATCAGCACCGATACCCTCTTTAAAGCTTGCATAACGATCTTCGATAAAGTTATCAAATACACGATCTTCGATCAGTTTTGCAGCGACTTTTAGACCTTTCGCATACGTATCCATACCAGCAATGTGAGCAAGGAACAGATCTTCTGGTTCGAAAGAAGAACGACGTACTTTTGCATCAAAGTTTACGCCGCCTTTACCAAGGCCGCCATTCTTAAGTACTTCATACATAGTAAGTGTTGCATCATAGATATCTACTGGGAACTCATCTGTATCCCAACCGATCAAGAGATCGCCTTGGTTCGCATCCAGTGATCCAAGCATACCGTTAATACGAGCGACACGCAGTTCGTGATCAAATGTATGACCTGCCAGCGTAGCATGGTTAGCTTCAAGGTTCAGTTTAAAGTCTTTATCGAGGCCATATTTTTGCAAGAATGCAATGGAAGTGGCAGCATCGAAATCATACTGATGTTTTGTCGGCTCTTTTGGTTTAGGCTCAATGAGGAATTGAGCGTCAAAACCGATTTCTTTTGCATAATCTACAGCCATATGGAACATACGAGCAATATTGTCCTGCTCAAGAGCCATATCTGTATTTAGCAAAGTATCATAACCTTCACGTCCGCCCCAGAATACATAGTTTTCTGCACCAAGACGTTTACCTACTTCAAGGCCTTTTTTAATCTGTGCTGCCGCATGTGCATATACATCCGCATTACATGTAGAAGCTGCACCATGCATAAAGCGAGGATTTGTAAACATGTTTGCTGTATTCCAAAGCAGCTTTTTGCCTGTTGCTTTCATTTGTTCTTCAATTAGATCTACGATGGTATCAATATTGCTGTAGAACTCACGCAGACTATTTCCTTCTGGAGCGATGTCTACATCGTGGAAACAGAAGAAAGGAAGATTCATTTTTTCCATGAATTCAAATGCTGCTTCTACGCGAACTTTTGCTAGGTCAAGTCCTGAATATTTATTATAAGAACGAACAGCAGTTTCTGCACCAAAAGGGTCAGCGCCGCCCGCTGTTAATGTATGCCAGTAAGCCATACCAAAACGGAAATGTTCTTCCATTGTTTTACCTGCTACGACTTCTTCCGGATTATAAAATTTAAATGCCAAAGGATTCTTCGATTCTTTACCTTCAAATGCAACTTTGCTAACGGATTCAAAATAAGCCATTGTTACAAAGCCCTCCTCTAAATTGGTCTAATGTCCGATTCGCGAAATCGTTTACACCGATATACTAACACACCCTCTGCCACTTTGTCTATTGGTTAAACAAAGTTTGTTTATTCTCTTTTTTTTCTGGTACAATAGTCTTTACTTGAATTCATTTCATAATACCGATCATTGCTTTAAGCAGAGTATCTATAGATCAAAACGTTTCTATTTGTCTATATATAATTTCAAATTTATCTTTTTAATGAGTTATGAAATCGATTCACTTAAGTTTCTTAATACGATAAGTTTTCGTGAACTTTTCGTAAATCATGTAATGTAAAATCCTGAAGGGACGTGCTGATTCATGGCAATAACCGGAGATCAGGCTCTGGTCAAAAAAATTAATAAAACAATTATTTTAAATACGATCCGGGAACACGCTCCTTTATCTAGAGCCAACGTGTCAACTCTATCCGGATTAAATAAAGCAACAGTATCTAATCTTGTGGCGGAACTTATAGATGGGCATTTAGTCACTGAACTTGGCCCAGGTGAATCCAGCGGAGGACGCAAACCGCTTATGCTTCTATTCAATAAACACGCTGGTTATGCAGTGGGTCTTGAAGTCAGTGTGAAACGTATACGAGGTGTTCTAACCGATCTTGCCGGAGCCATCATTGCTGAGGATGTTCAGCCTCTTACAAGTCACGACGTGTCATACGTCTGCAGTTCTATCGTCTCTATGACGAACGGGCTTCAGCATCAAGCGCCTCCTTCACCCCACGGTATCATTGGTGTAGGAATTGGAGTACCAGGTATGGTGGATGAAGAAGGAACCGTTCTATTTGCACCGAACCTTGGGTGGAATATGGTTCCTCTTCGAAGAATGTTAGAAAAAGAACTGGCGCTCCCTGTCACAATTGATAATGAAGCCAATGCAGGAGCACTTGGTGAACTTCATTTTGGAGCGGCTAGAGGAACACGTCATCTGATATACATCAGTGCGGGCATTGGGATTGGATCTGGTATTGTCATTGATGGAGAACTTTATAAAGGTGCATGGGGTTATGCGGGAGAAACAGGACATATGTCCATAGATGCAGAAGGAAAGCAGTGCTCCTGCGGAAATCGGGGGTGCTGGGAGCTTTATGCATCTGAAAAAGCGTATGATGAAGCCAGCTTGAAGCTACCTTCCCGTTCCACTTCCGATCTTACGATCCTTGCTGCCAAAGGTGACCCCATCATTCTTGAACTCTATAAAAGCATGGGACACCGGCTCGGTGTGGGGATAACGAACATCGTAAATAGTTTTAATCCAGAACGCATCATCATTGGGGGCCCCTTATCGAAAGCACAAAAATATATAGAAAGCTCACTGCAAAGGGTTGTTGCAGAGCGAACACTTCCCTACCATCGGCGTAGTCTCCATATTGAATTTGCTGAACTTGGAGCAAACTCTACCTTAATCGGTTCTGCCTATGGAGCCATATCCCAATTTCTCGGGCAGATTCGAGTTCGATCATAAATGTAAAAAATTTACTGAAATAGACAAAAATTCGCCCCATTTTCTGGACCGTTACCATTCGTATCCAAGGTATAATAAGTCTTATTATGTGTCATTTATTACTGCAAAGTTCCCATTTGCAGCTATACTTCACGCACGGAATGGAGAGAACTCTCGTGACTTATGTGGATACTTCCGATATTTCAGCCGCGATGTTCATCACGGTCCTGCTTTTCCTTATTATTATTGCCCCCTTGGTAAGTTTAGGAATTCTCAAGTTATTTCAGGGTAAGAAAAGACAGGCATTATGGTATGTTCTATCGGGTGTAGCCGTCTATTTTATATTCCAGTGGTTTATGTGGTTTGTTTTTTAGCTAACGTTTCGCTGCTTATTCCTTTTTTAAAAAAGAGAGAGACAAGTTATGTCTCTCTCTTTTTATTTTATCTCAAACAACACCCCTGCTTTTTTTACGTGAGATGTTCCTTAATTCTGTTTTATCTTGTCTGCCACTTGCTGATTCTCATCAGAGCCGAATTTGGTAAGTGCGTCTTCCGTTAGCTTCTCAACTGAGTGTATATATTTCTCCTTCAGCTTCAGAACTCGGAGCACATGTTCATCTATTTTAGATTCGGATAACCTTCCCGTTTCTACTGCCGTTAGTATGGCCTCATAAGCTTCTGATGCTTTGTCTGGAGTATGACCAAATAAAAGGATATCCACTCCAGCCTCAAGCGCCATAACTGCGGCCTCTCCTGAGCCAACATTTTGTTCAATTGCTCCCATCTCAAGGTCATCCGTTATAACAACTCCATCGTATCCAAGATCGCCTCGTAACATATCTTGAACCATAACAGAAGAAAGAGACGCCGGTTTTCCAGAGGAATCGATCTTTGGATACTTGATATGGGCTACCATGATCATGTCTGCTCCTTCTTCTATCGCTTTACGAAAAGGAATCAGTTCTCTTTCTTCCAGCTGAGCTTTCGTTTTATTCACAACCGGCAAACTTTCATGTGAATCAACCGATGTGTCTCCATGTCCGGGAAAATGCTTTATAGCAGAGATCATCCCTGCTTTCTGGAGTCCTTTCATTACAGCAATCCCATGGACGGATACTTCTGCAGCGGTGGTGCCATAAGCACGATCGCCGATTACTGTATTTGCCGGGTTGCTAAAGATATCAAGTACAGGAGCATAATCTACATTAAAACCAAAAGCACCAGCCTCTTCCCCAATCACTCTGCCTACTTCTTCGGATAAAGCTGCATCTCCCTTCTTTCCAATCATAAGGCTGGGTGGAAACTCCGTTTTGCCCTCCGGTAAACGAGACACCCGCCCGCCTTCTTCATCCAAGGAGATAAAAAGCGGTCTATTTTCCGCAGGATTATTTGATTTTATATCATTAATAAGATTTAGCAGCTGTTTCTTGCTCTCGATATTTTGCTTAAATAGGATGACACCGCCGATGCGGCCTGAAGCAATGAGCTGTGCCTCTTCATGTGAAAGTTCTGTACCCGAGAAACCTGAGATCATGAGCTGGCCTATTTTCTGTTCCAAGGTCATCGACATGAGTTCTGACTTATACTTGTCGGACTCTTCAATTGAAATAACACGATCAGGCTCAAGTGACTCCGTATAGCCCAGACCCTGTTCGGAATTTCCTTCTACTTCATTCGGTTTATTTTCTACTTGGTGACTATTTAATTCCGTTAAGGAATCGGCTGATTTCTCAGGTATAGCTGCTTCCCTGGAACAACCCACCACGAAGAACACGAGTAACAGTGCCCATAGATAATAACTAATTTTCACGGATTATCGCTCCTACCCTACCATTCTACTATCGTATGATTCCCTTTATATAAGTAAAAAACCGCATCCATAAAGGATGCGGCTCTAGGCTTCCATTGCATTACCTCAGCTGAATAAAATTAGTAAAAATTCTATTCACTTATTTGCTGCCATCTGAATATATAAACTAGGTAAAATCAATTCCATAAACTGAATGAGTATAAAATGAATACAGGTATTAATTCGTTACTGCACTGTGCTCAAGACTCTCGATGAATCTTTCTGTATCCATTGCTGCTTTACATCCACTGCCTGCAGCTGTAATCGCTTGTCTGTAACGCGTATCCTGAACATCTCCGCAAGCGAATACGCCAGGTACATTCGTTTCACTCGTTCCAGGGTTAACAACAATATACCCGTTTGCATCAGTAGTCAGTTGACCATTCAAGAAAGCCGTATTTGGATTATGGCCAATGGCAACAAATACACCGCTCGCTTCAATCATTTCTTCTTCGCCGGTAGCGTTGTTAAGCACTTTTAAGCCTTTCACTCCGCTTCCATTTTCGCCTGCAACAATCTCAACAGGTGTCCGATTCAGTGCCCATTCGATTTTTTCATTATCGCGAGCACGATCCTGCATGATTTTTGAAGCACGAAGTTCTTCACGGCGATGCACGAGGGTAACTTTAGAAGCGAAGCGAGTCAGGAAGTTTGCTTCTTCCAGAGCAGAATCGCCGCCGCCGATTACGATAATTTCTTTGCTGCGGAAAAAGAATCCATCGCATGTTGCACAAGTACTTACCCCATACCCTACGTTTTCTTGTTCTCCAGGAATACCAAGGTATTTAGCAGAAGCTCCTGTGGAAATAATAACCGTCTCGGAAACAATTTCGTCTTGTCCTTCGACCTGAATTTTAAAAGGACGTTCTGCCATATCAATACTATTAACCCATCCAGTACGGAATTCTGCACCAAAGCGCTCCGCCTGTTTGCGCATATTATCCATAAGTTCAGGTCCCATAATACCGTCAGGGAAACCAGGGAAATTTTCCACTTCTGTTGTTGTAGTAAGTTGTCCTCCCGGTTCTGGACCTTCAATTACGAGTGGTTTCAAATTCGCACGAGCCAAATAAATGGCTGCAGTCAGGCCGGCTGGACCTGTTCCGATAATAACTGATTTATACATTCACTTTACCTCCTGATTTCTTCCGCAAACACTAGAGTAAATGAACTTCGAATGAACCAGGGGCGAACAAGCATACAATAAGTTATTACCTTATTCATGGAAGACACTGCATATCATATCAACTCTTGTCATCCATATACGAATGGGAAATAATATAATGAATTGCTTTAACCCGTTCATGTTATAAGTAAACTTTACGGAAAAGGAATAAATAATTTATAATAATTCTAATCTAGATATAATTATGATCATTTTCAAACTCGCTGTCAATGCTCTTTGCTCGCCTTAATCCTGATCTAAATAGAAAGACAACAAGAGGAGGTATTCGAAAGTTTATGACAGAAGCAATGATTGGAAGTATTATCTCTGCCTTGTCTACGGGACTTGGGGCAATCCCGATTCTGTTTATGACCAAGGTAACTCACCGGCTTCGTGATATTCTGCTTGCTTATGCAGCGGGAATCATGACTTCGGCATCCATGTACAGTCTCATCCCGGAGGCTCTTGGCCAGTCGAATCTAATTGTCCTGTCCATTGGAATCTTGGCAGGAAGCTGTATACTGCTTATCTTGGAGAGGTATATTCCGCACATCGATTTAGAGAATCCTGAATCACGGCCATTTAATATTGAAGGCAAGGCTTTTCTGATCATTGCTGCAATTACGATGCACAATCTTCCAGAAGGGCTTTCCGTTGGGGTAAGTTATGCAAGTTCGGACGACAGTCTAGGTAATCTGATTGCCTTGTCGATTGGACTCCAAAATGCACCAGAAGGATTTCTTGTAGCCCTGTTCCTAGTGAATCAAAACATCGGCCGATTTAAAGCGCTCGGTATCGCTACCTTAACGGGAGCAGTCGAGATTATTACAGCGTTTATAGGATACTCCCTGAGCAGTGTAGTGGATGGTCTTGTTCCTTACGGCCTTGCCTTTGCTGCAGGAGCAATGATGTTTATTGTGTACAAAGAACTGATTCCGGAAAGTCACGGAGACGGCAACCAGCGTGTAGCTACGATCTCTTTCCTTCTAGGTCTTATCACGATGATTACTCTTACTGAGATTTTCTAGACACATTTACTTAGAGAATAAACTGCTCTTTACAGCAAAAAGCGTCGTTTCCACGACGCTTTTTATTTTTCGTTCGCTTTTTTTCTTTTCTTATCTGCTTATCTTTTCTTATCTGTTTCGCTCTACAGCATTATTTTAATAATCGCAACCCATTTAGAATAACTAAAATCGTACTGCCTTCATGGCCAATCACGCCAAAGGGTAAAGCAACCTCAGTGAGGAAGTTACCTGCAATCAGCAGCGTAATTACAGAAATAGCAAAAACAATATTTTGTTTCACTACCCTCGCTGCTCTTCTAGACTGCTTAATACTCCAAGCAATCTCTTCAATATTGTCATTCATCAGAACCACATCAGATACTTCGATCGCCGTCCCGCTTCCGGACATGCCCATCCCCATTCCTACAGTTGCTGCAGCTAGAGCTGGTGCATCATTCACTCCATCCCCAACCATTACGACATGACCATAAGTTTCACGGAGCTTACGTACCTGTTCCACTTTTTGCTGCGGTAAGAGTTCAGCATAGACAAAATCTACACCAGTCTCTTCTGCTATAACATCCGCGGTACCTTGGCGGTCTCCCGTCAGCATAGCGACTTTGACTCCTAATTGTTGCAATCGTTTCACCGCAGCCGCTGCCTGCGGACGCACCGTATCACGCATCGCAATGATCCCTGCTATATCGTCACCTTGCATAATGACGGATACGGTTTTTCCTTCTTGCTCGAGGGATGCTCTCGTATGAACCCAGAACGAATCAACCTCTCCCTGATCGAATCTTTCCGTCTTACCAATACTCCATTTCACACCGTTAACGCTTCCTTCAAGTCCCCATCCTGTGATGGACTGAACTTCATCAGCTTCAAGAATTTCTGCTCCTGATATGCGTGCCTTATTTACAATCGCTTCTGCGAGAGGATGCATAGACTGGCTTTCAATGGCAGCAGAGACAGCAAGCAACTGCATTTCGTCATAACCCTCTGCTGGATACAAGTCAGTTACCTCAGGAACTCCCCGCGTAAGTGTACCTGTCTTATCAAAAGCGACAACAGCTGTTTTCGCCATATTTTCTACATGTGCTCCCCCTTTAAAGAGGAGTCCTCGTCTTGCACTGCTTGAGATAGAAGAGAGCATCACTGGCATGATCGAGGCGACCAGCGCACAGGGAGAAGCTACGACCAGAAATACACATGCTTTGTAGAATGAATCTCCAAAGGTCCAGCCAAACAGGAGGGGAAGTGCCCCAATGATAAGAAGCGTGATTACTACAATGAACTTGGCATATATTCCTTCAAACTTCTCTATAAATCGCTGAGATGCAGGAACCTCGCTTTGTGCTTCTTCTACTAACTTAATAATTTTTGAAAAAAGGGAATTCTCAGCCCGCTGCGTCACCTCAATGTACAGCGCACCTTCTCCATTCATCGTTCCTGCAAAAACCTCATCTCCGGTTGTTTTTTCTACCGGTGTAGATTCGCCTGTAATGGAGGATTGATTCACAGCGGAATATCCCTTATAGATTCGGCCATCGGATGGCATTAGCTCTCCTGGTTTTACTAGTATCAAATCTCCTGGTACAAGTTCATCGGCAGCAACAAGTTCCATAGTTCCATTATCGATTCGCAGCGCCGTTTCCGGCTTCAATGAAATAAGGGATGAAATATCCTTATGACTGCGTTCTGTTGTATAACTTTCAAGCGCTCCACTCAGTGCAAAAATGAAGATGAGCATAGCTCCCTCGTTCCAGTAACCAATCGTTGCTGCACCAACGGCCGCTGCAATCATGAGCAGGTTTACATCTAAATCGCGCTCCTTAACCAGTGTCGCTACCCCTTCTTTTGCTTTAGACCATCCACCGATCGTGTATGCTGCAATATACAGCAGAATGGACAGAAATTCATAACTGCCAGAAACTCCCCATGCAGCAAGCATCATTACCCCGCTGCCAAGCGCTGCCTGCATCTCCTTGTTCTGAAGCATCATTTTAAAATTCGGACCACGTTTACGCCCTGGCTGCGGAGCAGCAGAATTTCCTTTTACTTGCGTAACCGTATTTAATCTCTTATTTATTGCGTCCATGCTGATCACTTCCCTCTCTTTTTCATTGTCATTTTCGGTCGGCTAATTGAGAATGAGATCCATTGTTAGTGCCCTTAAAATGGCACATGCTGCTTCGGGAGGCCCGAAGCAGCATGGATTTATCGACTATTGAGTTGAATTATTCTTCTATTATTTCTGAGAATGATAATCAATATTGCATCAGTACAATTGTTTTTATCTGATGCAACTTTTTTTATTATTATATTCCAGTTACCTGTAATTGTAAACATCGATTTGTTATGTAATGAACTATATTTTGAATTTATTTATGAACTTAAAAAAGCACCCCATTAGGGTGCTCACTCATCTATTCCATAGCGCCTATAACTCTGGTTTACATATGGGATACAGCTGATTGCTGACTCGCCGCTATGGCCTGTTCTAGATCTTGCAATATATCCTGAATATTCTCTGTACCAACCGATAGACGAAGCAACTCTGGATGTACCCCGGCTGCCTTCTGTTCATCCTCGCTAAGCTGCTGATGTGTGGTGCTCGCTGGATGAATAATCAGTGATTTGGAATCCCCTACATTCGCTAAGTGGGAGAATAGTTTTACATTTTCAATTAATTTGGCCCCTGCCTCTGCTCCGCCTTTGATACCGAAGGTAAGAATGGCTCCCTGCCCTCTAGGCAGATATTTCTGTGCAAGCGAATAGGAAGGATGGCTCGGTAATCCTGCATAGCTTACCCACTCAACATCTGGGTGGCTTTCTAAATATTCTGCAACTTGCAGTGCATTGGAGCTGTGGCGTTCGAGACGGAGATGAAGAGTCTCAAGACCCTGCAGTAATAACCATGAATTAAATGGTGCGATACTCGACCCCAAATCACGAAGCAGCTGGACTCTGGCTTTTATAATGTAGGCTAACTCTCCTACCGCCTCTGTATATTTTAACCCATGATAACTTGGATCCGGTTCTGTCAGGCCTGGGAATTTATCATTTGCACTCCAGTCAAACTTCCCGCTATCGACAATGACTCCCCCAATGGAAGTCCCGTGTCCGCCTATGAATTTGGTAGCTGAATGAACCACGATATCAGCTCCATGTTCAATAGGTCTTAATAGGTACGGACTTGGGAACGTGTTATCTACGATTAAAGGTATTCCACTGTTATGTGCAATCTCTGCGACCGCTTCGATATCAAGTACATTCCCTTGCGGGTTTCCAATGGTCTCTGCATAGATAGCTTTGGTCTTATCTGTAATTGCGGCTCTGAAGTTCTCAGGATCTGTAGAATCTACAAAATGAACGGTGATCCCAAGCTTCTTCAGGGTACTCGAAAATAGATTATACGTTCCGCCATATAGGCTGGAGGAAGATACGATCTCATCTCCGCTGCCCGCAATATTCAGGATCGAGAAGGTAATTGCAGCTTGACCGGATGCTGTAGCAAGCGCCCCTGCTCCGCCTTCAAGAGCAGCAATCCGCTTCTCGAACACATCGGTTGTAGGATTCGTGATTCTTGTATAAATATTTCCGAATTCTTGGAGGGAAAATAAATTAGCTGCATGATCACTGTCACGGAACCCATAAGAAGTCGTCTGATACAAAGGAACTGCTCTAGATAAGGTCGTAGGATCAATTTCCTGACCTGCGTGTACAGCGAGCGTTTCAAAAGCAAAAGCCTTTTTTTCATTTGACATATTCCTTATTCCTCCTTAACGAGATGACTGCCTCGCATTTTCCATATTCTCTCACAAATTAAACCTTTTGAAAAGATTAAATCCGAGTTTTCCTATAAATATTATAATAAAATCAAATCGTAGATAAATTCTACAAAAAAAACACCTTTCACTTGAGTTACAAATGAAAGGTGTTTTCTGAATTTGAATGTTACGATAAGTTATTATCTGCATGCCACAACCGGCGCAGATAGGCAGCTGCATCATCCGCTTGCTCTGCTGTAACTCCTTCGAGGGAAATATCGATGTGAGGTTTATAAGTTTTGAGCAGTTGGAAAAACAAAGGATAATCAAGGATACCTTCACCTGGCAGCGGATTATATTTTTTACCATTCACATCAAAGGCAACATCTTTGGCATGTATCGCAATCATACGATCAAATAATTTATCGAAGACATCTTTCAAGAAATCGGCCTGATTCACGACATGCTCTAATTTCATCAGGTTACATGGATCGAACAACAGGCCCACACTGGAGTTTGGAATCTCCTCAAATAGACGCTGCATATGCTCTGTGGTGTGCATCGTGTGCACAGAAACAGGTTCAATAGCTATATTTACGCCCCATCGATCTGCCTCTTCTGCCAGTTCCATCACTGAATCACGCAATACAAGGTACCCTTGCTCCTCATAAGATTCGGGATGTGAATCTTGGTAAGTCGTGAGACTTCCTGTTTCTGTTGCCACAATGCTGCAACCAAAATCACGAGCATATCGCAAATGTTCCTTAAACCTAGCAAGCTCTAACTTTCTTGCTTCTGGGTCAGGATGAACAGGATCAATATAGCATCCAAGAACGGCAATACGAATACCTTCATTATTAAAATGTTCACCCACCCAATGAGCAAGCCCCGGGCTCAGCTTCCCATTTGATGAATCGATATCAGAAAGTGCTTTAGAAAGTGCGAGCTGAACAGAAGTAAATCCGCTGCCCGCAATACGGCGGGCTAGATCTGCTGTTTTCTGTTTACCGAACGTATGCGCCAGTACTCCAAGTTTCATTCTCGTTATCCTCCTTTAGGCGAGAAATGCTAGCGAGCAAGCCAGCCCCCATCTACATTCAGTACATGACCATTCAAATAATCAGAAGCATCCGATGCGAGAAAGACAACGGGACCTTTTAGATCCTCTGGGGTACCCCAGCGACCAGCCGGAATCCGTGCTGTGATATCTCGATACCGGTTCTCATCTTCCCGAATCTGCTGCGTATTGCTTGTAACCATGTAGCCGGGAGCAATCGCGTTAACTTGGATTCCTTTTCCGGCCCATTCATTCGCCAAAGCCTTCGTTAGTCCAGCTACTGCATGTTTACTCGCCGTGTACCCAGGGACGTTAATTCCGCCTTGATAGGAAAGCATAGAAGCAATGCTGATAATCTTACCGCTTCCCCGTTCAATCATATGCCGGCCTGCAAGTTGACTAAGGAAAAACACGGTGTTTAGGTTCAAGTCGATTACGTCGTGCCAATCTGAAGCTGCGTGATCCGCAGCCGGTGTGCGCCGAATGATCCCTGCATTGTTAACAAGGATATCTATTTTCCCTTGGAAACCAAGAGCCTCTTCAAAAACACCAGCCAGCTCTTCCTCTATACTTAAATCTGCTTGAATAGATATCGCCTTACGTCCAAGGGCTTCAATGGCCTGTACAGTCTCTGTAGGCAAAGTGTTTGAAACTGCTACAATGTCAGCCCCAGCCTCAGCAAGCCCGAGTGCCATTCCCTGTCCCAGGCCGCCCGATGTACCGGTAACCAATGCTACTTTTCCGCTCAAATCAAAAACACGCATCTTTCCCGCCTCCTGCAAGTTAATAATCGATAGTTATTCCTGCATCTTTATAAGGAGCCAGTATGCTCTCATCCAGAGCACGATCACTGATTACCTTATGAACCTCCGGTAGCTGTGCAAATGTACGAAGAGCAAAATTCCCGAATTTATAATGATCAACAACAGCATAAACATGCTGTGCAGTTTGAATGAGTGCTCTTTTTAAAGGAACCAAATCACCGGTATAGATCGAAAAACCAAACTCTGGATGAAGAGCTGTAGTAGAAATGAATGCCTTATGAATATTTAGTTTCCTAATAAAATGCTCCGTATCTTCACTAACCAGCATATTCCTTACTCTTGATCCTCCCGGTACAACGAGGCGAATTTGGTCTTTCTTGGTGAGCTCTGCAATGATAAATAAATCGTTCGTAATCACGGTAAGGGGTTCATTAGGCAGCAGTCTAGCAATCTCCAGCGTTGTACTGCCGCCGTCTAGAGCGATAATATCTCCCGGTGTAATATAAGTGATTGCCCGCTCCGCAATCTCTATTTTCTCCGAGTTATGCTTCTCCAGCGCCCCTCTGCTGGTAAGAATACCATACTGATCCTTTTGAGCCAGCACTGCCCCGCCATGTACTCTCATCAGGAGTCCCATGGATTCCAGCTTATCCAGATCCTCACGAATCGTCTTTCCTGTTACATCGAGTTTTTCGCTCAGTTCACTGACTGTAACTTCTTTCTGTTCAAGCAGCGTTTCCATAATCTTTTCGTGCCGTTTCATTGAGTTCATACTATTTCAACTTCCTATCTGTATTTCTGTCTTCCGTTTATTTTAGCTCGGTCATTGCAACGCCGTCCATATCATCAAACGTCTGGTTCTCACCGGCCATCGCCCAGCAGAAAGTGTAGTTGCTTGTTCCTACCCCGCTATGAATAGACCAACTAGGTGAGATGATTGCCTGACCCTGCCGAACAACGAGATGTCTTGTTTCATCCGGCTCCCCCATCATGTGGAAAACAGCCCCTTGCTCTGGAAGATTAAAATACAAGTAAACTTCAGAGCGACGATTATGAGTATGAGCAGGCATGGTATTCCACATGTTTCCTGGAGCAAGTTCTGTAATCCCAAGTACTAACTGACAGCTTTTGATACCGCCTTCATGAATGTATTTGTAAATTGTTCTCTCATTGGAGGATTCAATGCTGCCAAGGTGACTTGGTGTGGCATCTTCTTGTGTAGCTTTTACCGTAGGATAAGCATGATGTGCTGGTGTAGATACAAAATAAAACTGCGGCGCTTCTTCCGCTCCGGCATGGAAAATCACTTCTTTTACACCTAAACCGATATATAAGCATTCTTTTGCTCCTACCTCGTATCTCACACCATCCGCTGACACGGTCCCATGTCCACCAATGTTAATTATTCCAACTTCACGGCGAGCAAGGAAGAAGTCCGTACCGATATCCTTCAGCGGAACCTCAAGTTTAATATCCTCGGATACAGGAACCGCAGAACCTACAATATAACGATCTACATGCGAGTACACGGTGACAAGTTCGTCCTTCGTAAACAAGTCTTCGATTAGGAATTCCTCACGTAAACGTTTTGTATCAAATTTCTTCACTTCATTGGGATGAGACGCATAACGGTTTTGCATTTTTCTTCAACCCTTTCCATAGTGAGTAATTTATTTAGGTTCATATAGGTTTATATTAGTTCATTTCGTTTCATTTGTGTACACCTTTTTTAAATAAAGATGAAATAATTGCTCAACTTTGAAAATGAAGACAAAAAAAAACGACTCCATGAGGAGTCGTTTTCTTCCATATTTTTAAATTTGAGGTTTTAGTAACTGCTGTTAGAACGTTCACCTTTTGCAATAGCTACGCCGCCGCTTGTCCCAATTCGGGAAGCTCCCGCTTCGATCATTACTAGTGCATCTTCCGCGCTCCGGACTCCTCCGGATGCCTTTACGCCAACATCAGGACCAACGGTCTTACGCATAAGAGCGATGTCTTCTTTCGTTGCTCCGCCTGTAGAGAACCCGGTTGATGTTTTAACAAAATCAGCTCCTGCCTGTACTGCAAGTTTGCACGCACGAACTTTCTCTTCCTCCGTTAACAGACAAGTTTCAATAATTACTTTGGTAAGAGCTTTTCCTTTAGCAGCATCAACGACAGCTTTGATATCTGCAGCAACATAGTCATCATTGCCGTCTTTCAGCGCGCTAATGTTAATTACCATATCTACTTCAGTCGCTCCGTTAGCAATCGCGTCCTTGGTTTCAAAGGCTTTTACCTCTGGCGTATTCGCTCCAAGAGGGAAACCAATTACCGTGCACACTTTTACCTGCGGTGTATCTTTAAGTACTTCATATACAGTGGATACAAATCCTGGATTCACACATACAGAAGCAAATCCATATGTTTTTGCCTCTTCTGCAAGTTTAATTATATCTTCACGGCGGGCATCAGCCTTAAGTAATGTATGGTCAATTAATGGTGCAATCGCGGTTTGTGTCATGATTGGAATCGTCCCTTCTTCTATCAATCCTAATTGTGTTAGTTAAAAAGTACATTTGTAATCATAACAAGACTATCTTCGTAAAGCAAAGGTCATATACCGAATTTACTACAGTTTGTGTAACCTGTCTCATTTCCATTCAGCAAGTAGCAGATTTTATTTTCGCGAGGCAAATAAAAAACACCTTGCCTGCTCCGTAAAGAGAAGACAAGGTGTTACGATTAATCGTGATCATTAATGAGCAACCGTGTTGTTCATCATGATCCAGATGGAACCTACAACAATGGTAAGTACCAACAAAAGTCCAAGAATCAAGGCCATGACATTCCATTTTGGTTTACCCGGTTCTCCTTCACGAACATGCATAAAGAAGAAGAGCTGAACAATAAACTGTAATATTGCCATAATCAAAATAATGATCATGTTTACTGTTTTATCGAACATATCATTCAAAACTACTACAAGCGGGATAATCGTGAGCACAATCGAGATCAGATATCCAATGAGGTAAGATTTGAACGACCCGTGGTTCTCATGAGAATCATGTGTATGGTTATGTTGCTCTGCCATCTTACATCACCCCCATCAAGTAGACGACGGTAAGCAAGAAGATCCATACCACGTCCAAAAAGTGCCAGAACAAGCTAAGTGCCATTACTTTACCGCGCGTTACAGATGTAATGCCACGTTTCTTAAGTTGAAGCAACAGCCCGATCATCCATACGAGACCGAATGTAACGTGAGCCCCGTGCGTTCCTACCAGGGTAAAGAATGCACCAGTGAAAGCACTTGTTGTAATCGTAGCACCTTCGTGTACCATTTCAACAAACTCGGTAATCTCAAGTCCTAAGAACGCAAGACCCAGTACCGCAGTTACGATAAGCCAAGATATCAAACCTTTCTTATCACCGCGGTTCATCGCTAATACTGCTAGACCACTTGTAAAACTACTTGTTAAAAGGATAAATGTTTCTGCAATAACACCTGGCATCTTAAACAGTTCAGCACCCGTAGGTCCGCCTGCTGTATTATCACGCAGTACGATAAATGTCGCGAAGAATACAGCAAACAGGATAAGGTCAGAAATCAAGAATAACCAGAAGCCGAGCATTTTCAGTTCTTGTGGATCATGATGTCCATGATCGTGATCATGTGCATTTGAATGTTGATTTGTTACTGTATGTGCCATTATACCGACCCCCTCAAGGCTGTTTCGGTACGATTTACTTCTTCAGCCGGAATGTAATAATCCGTATCGTACTGGAATGAGCGGGCAACGAGACATGCCGCTACACCGATGAGACCCGGAATGTACATCCAAGACCAGCCCCACACAAATCCGAAACCAGCAATAAAGAAGAATACTGCCATAACAATCGGAATTCCTGTGTTTTTAGGCATGTGAATTGGTTCATATGCTGGCGGTGTTTCAGCCTGTTGGTTCGCTCTACGCTGTTTGTCTTCCCAGAATTGGTCAACAGAGTCAACGGTAGGTACGATAGCAAAGTTATATTCAGGTACAGGAGACGGAATAGACCATTCCAGGGTACGTGCATCCCAAGGATCCGCTCCCACTTTATTTTCTTTATGTTTACGAATACCATCTGCAATTTGCAGAAGCTGGAACAAGAACCCTGCACCCATGAGGAATGCGCCGACGGAAGATACGAGGTTGAGCGGCATCCACCCAGTATCCCAACCATATGTACTCAGACGACGAGTCATACCCATCAGACCTAGCGCATATTGCGGCATAAATGTAAGGTAGAAACCAATGTTCCAAGTCCAGAATGCCCAGTGTCCCCAGCGATCCGGCAATGTAAAGCCGAACAGTTTAGGCCACCAGTAGTACATCCCTGCAAAGTAACCGAACACAACGCCACCGATCAGTACTTGGTGGAAGTGAGCGATCAGGAAGTAACTGTTGTGGAACTGGAAGTCTGCTGGCGCTACCGACAGCATTACCCCTGTCATCCCCCCGATAATAAAACATGGGAAGAAGGCAATCGTCCACATCATCGGAAGTGTAAAGCGAATCCGTCCGCGATACATCGTAAACAGCCAGTTAAAGACTTTAACCCCTGTAGGGATGGCTATAAGCATTGTAGTAATCGCGAAGAACGCATTAACATCCGCCCCCGAGCCCATGGTAAAGAAGTGATGGACCCAAGTGAAGAAGGACAAGACGCTGATAATCAGCATTGCAAATACCATGGATTTATATCCAAACAGTTTCTTTCTGGAGAACGTAGCAACGACTTCGGAGAAGATACCGAACGCCGGTAAGACTACGATATAAACCTCTGGGTGACCCCACATCCAGATCAAGTTGATATACATCATCGGGTTACCCCCGAGATCGAGTGTGAAGAAGTGAGTTCCTGCAAAACGGTCCATGAACAGAAGGAACAAGGTTACCGTCAAAATTGGAAAAGCAAACAAGATAATAATGTTTGTTGCAAAAACGGACCAAGTGAACATCGGCATTTTCATCCAAGTCATACCTGGTGCACGCATTTTGATAATAGTTACCAAGAAGTTAATCCCGGTTGCGAGGGAACCGATACCTGATATCTGGATACCCCATATATAGAAGTTCTGTCCTACCCCTGGACTAAACTGAAGTCCTGATAGAGGCGGATAACTCAGCCAACCTGCTGCTGGTGAACCCCCGATAACAAATGAAACGTTAAAGAGCATAGCTCCTAAGAAGAATAACCAAAAACTTAGTGCATTCAAATAAGGGAATGCAACGTCACGCGCTCCAATTTGCAGCGGTGTAACGATATTAAATAATCCGAACATAAATGGCATGGCCATAAACAGGATCATGATTGTACCGTGCGTTGTAAATACAGCGTTATAGTGATCCGCATGAAGGAATTCCATATTCGGCATGGCCAATTGGAATCTCATCATCAGGGCGTCAACCCCGCCGCGGAACATCATTAGGATCGCCGCCAAAATATACATGATACCGATTTTCTTATGGTCAACCGTAGTTAACCAGTTTTTCCAGAGCCATTTCCACTTTTTAAAATAGGTGAGCCCGACTATGATTGCAATCGATGCAAGACCAATCGAAACTTGTGCCCCTAGAATGAGGGGGTCACCCGTAACGAGAAATTCAGTAGTCAGGAACTCCCAAAACTCACTTAGCATGGATGAGGGCCTCCTTTCGAACTATTCATTTATTCTTTTGCAGCTTCTTCTGAAGCATTTTCATTCTTATCCACTACATATTTCGTAACGATATTCTGGAACATTTCATCTGGAACTGCAGAGAAATATTGTTCATCTTCGACACTTGGCAGTACAAGGTCTTCATAAGATTTTTCAGTAAGAGGCTCAGAATAGTCTTTTACTTCTTTCACCCAAGCTTCATACTCTTCATCCGAAACTGCATTCACATCAAATTTCATCTCTTGGAAATATTCTCCGGAGAAGTTAGCGCCTGAACCTTTATAAATACCAGGCTCATCTGCTTGTAGATGAAGTACCATCGCCATACCAGACATCGTATACATCTGTCCGCCAAGTTCAGGTATCCAGAATGAGTTCATCGGTGCATCTGATGTAAGTTCAAAGCGGATTGGTGTATCTTCCGGAATCGTAAGTGTATTCACACTTGCTATATTCTCTTCCGGATACATAAACAGCCATTTCCAGTCTAGGGAGACTGCCTGAATCGTAATAGGCTCTTTGTCCGATGCCAGTGGTTTTGAAGGCTCAGTGGCATAAGTGTATCGCACAGTAACCGCACCAAGAATGATAATGATAAGGATTGGAATCCCCCACCAGATCACTTCGGCAGTCGTATTGTGCGACCAGTTAGGTGTGTATTTTGATTTGTTGTCTGGTGTATCACGGTATTTCCATACGATGATACCTACGAGTATTAAGGTTGGTACAATAATGATCGCGCACAAAATGGTCGAAATAATGATTAAGTCCCTTTGTGCATCGCCGATCGGTCCTTTCGGATCGAGAACAACGTATCTTCCTCTTTCATCCGCAAACATAGCCCATACTATGACACCAATGGTGACAAGTGATAGGACTGCAGCGATAATGATTTTGGAAAGCGACCTAGGTTTTTTGTTCATCTTGATCCCCTCTCCTTACGCGCTATTACAAAACGATACTATAATATCTTCTACCTAAAGATATCAGATATTAACAGTCATATACGTCTTGTTAACAAATTTGTCGAAATTGATCATACCATTTGTGAATCTTTTCTCACAAATGATTTTCTCCCTTGATTTTCAAACACAAAAAACCTTAGCCATTGGACACGGTGGGTGCCAACTAACTAAGGTTTTTTACCTTTAGAATATGTTTTTGAATCAATTCTCCTCTTCTTCCCAGATGAACTCATTTTCTTTAATCAGTATCCCGTTCATTTCTTCTTATATTAAGAAGACCCATCGCTTTCCCGATGAAGTAAATATAGACGCTTCCTACTAAGAATCCAATGCCCACCATGATTCCTGTATTACTATTCGTCAGAGCATGAAGGTTAAACAAACAAATAACAACGCCCGTGATCAGAGCTACCCAAGCCATAACCGTCATCATAAAAACCATCTGAGTTAAACGTACTTCATTCTCCTTGTTGTCGCTCACACGTACCGGTTTATTCACAATCATTATTTTTCAACTCCTTCTAATATTTGTAAGTGCTTACTACATTTAATATATCACACTTCTGCTTATTTGTTCACTATTTGTTCAAATTTTAGTCAAACTTTGTTCATTATTTTTACACTTTAAGGTTTTTACCCTTAATTTTACAACTTTAATCATGACTTTTGTGGTTGACTTTACTTCGTTTAATGTGTTTTTAAGGTTTACATGTTATAAGACGACAGAAAAAAACCGCCGAAGAGAATGAATCTCCGGCGGTTCTATAACTTATAGGCTATGAATGACGACTCATTACACCGTAAATAAAGCGCAATGTTGTCCGATCCATAGTCTTATTTTACGATTGCAATTTCAATACGTCTTTCGTCTCCAGCCAATTATTACGAATTACATTCTGATACCAATAGAAGCTTTCTTTTGGAGTACGAACCAAAGAACGATAATCTACATGAACTAGACCAAATCTCATGCGGTAACCTTCTGCCCATTCGTAATTGTCCATCATAGACCAGGCCATATATCCTTTTAGATTAATACCGTCATTAATGGCACGGTGAACTTGAGCTATATGCTGTTGTAAGTACGAAATCCGGCGAAAATCTTTCACTTCACCATTCTCCAAACCATCATTAATGCATGCACCATTCTCGGTAATGTAGATATCGATATCGCCGTATTTTTGCAAATAATGCAGCGCCTCATATAAACCGCGTGACTCAACAGGCCAGCCTATATCTGTACGAACAAGCCCCATATCGAGCGTCTCCGACTGCAAGAGTCCACCACCTGGATTCGAACGCACCACACTCATTGTGTAATAATTGAGACCGATATGGTCAATTGGCTGGCAAATCGTCTCCATATCTCCTGGCTGAATTTCGGGTCTTGCGCCCGCGGCTTCAAAACAATCAAGCATAATCTGTGGATAGGTCCCTTTAAAAACAGGATCTAGGAACCAATCAGCAAACCAAGCAATATTTCGATCCGCTGCTGCCTGATCTGCCTCGGTTTTGCTATAAGGTTCTGACCACTCCATATTTGGTGCGATCCCAATCTTGCCGTCTACTCCGAGCTCACGGAATTTTTGTACGGACTTACCATGAGCAAGTAAAATCCCATGTCCTACATTTATTGAAACTTGTAAGTCTGTATTCCCAGGGGCATGAGCGCCAAGGAAGTTAGATAGAAAAGCAATGCACCATGGTTCATTAAATGTAAGCCAATATTTTATTTTTCCACCGAATTCACGGAACATGACTTCAGAATATTTTACAAAGGCATCTACTGTCCGTCTGTTCTCCCAACCTCCGATGTCTTGTAGAGCTTGCGGAAGATCCCAGTGATAGAGAGTACAGAAAGGTTCAATATCATTTTCAATCAATTTATCTACAAAGCGATGATAGAAATCGAGTCCTTTTTGATTAATTTCTCCGTCCCCGTCAGGGATAATACGAGGCCAAGCTACAGAGAACCGATACGTTTTAATACCAAGTTCCTTCATTAAAGCAATATCTTCTTCGTATCTGTGGTAGCTGTCACAAGCTACATCCCCGTTGTCGCCATTAAAAACTTTACCAGGCGTCTTTGCAAAGGTATCCCAGATAGAAATTCCTCTTCCATCCTCTTTCGTTGCTCCTTCGATCTGGTAAGAAGCGGTTGCTGTTCCCCACTTAAAATCACTTGGAAACTGAAAAATTGTCAATGTAATTCCCTCCATTTTTATGTCTCGACAACTATGTAGTATTAAGAAAATCCTAAAACGTTTTCGAAAAGCTTAACAAAAGAATTCGACACTGTTGTTCAATATCCTTTTTTTATACCAATTTTATTAAAAAAAAGGGGATCATTCGGGGATCCCCTTTCCTTTATCTATTCTATTGCACGTCTTTACCTGTCCACAATCTTACTCTTTCTTTAATCCACTCGGTATATTGTTGCTCCATTTCAACTGCGCCCGCTTTATCAAGTTCAGCTAGCATGTTGTCATAGACTTGATCAAATTTATCTGTGGAAGAAACAACGGCTTCTGGGATACGTTTTTGAACGATATCTTGCGTTTTTTGATAGATAACTTGATATTTACCGTCAGAAGGTACCGGCATATTGTAAGCCGCTCCCCACTCTTTTACTTCAAAATCCTCTTCCGTTGGGAACAGCTCTTTCCAAGTAGAAATACCGTATCCTTTTAAAGCTTCTTTCTCTGCTTCTGAATAGCCTGCTAAGATTTGTTCAGGGAAGTTCGTAGTATAGTAGTTGCCTGATGGGTCTTTTACACCATCTCCATAGTGTGGACCAAAGACAAAGTATAGCCCAATTCCGGTTTCTTTCGTAAAGCTTGCATTGTCATTATTCTTACGTTCCTGTACATCAGCAGGGATCACACGAACACCGTCTTCAATAACATATTGTTCTCCTTCAACCCCCCAGTTACGAAGTACCTGGCCTTCATCGGAAGCCATCCAGTCTAAGAATTTAATTGCACGAACTGGATCCTTACAATTTTCCGTAATCCCAATACCATAACCATCGGAACCAACGGGCTGGAAATCTGCACGTTTAAATTCGGAGGTAAGCGTTACTGGATAATGACCATAGGTCATTTCATCTTTACCTGCATTTTTTAGTGCTACTTCTGCATCATTGTAAGCCCACTCATGGTCAATAATACCAAGAACGCGACCACTTGCGATTTTTGCTTTATATTGATCTTCTTTTTGAATAAAGGTGTCTTTGTCGAGAAGACCTTCGTTATACATTTTGTTCAACCAGCGGAAATATTCTTTCTCTTCTGGACGTTTGTAATGAAGCACTGCTTCGTAAGTCTCTGGATTAATGTAGTATTCACCATCATCAGGTGCACCTGTAGCAGAAACAGCTGGGTTCGTAACGGTAATCATGCTTCTCCATCCATCGGCACTAAGAGTAAGTGGAATCGTTGGCTGTCCATCTTCTGTTGTTGGATGTGCTTTGTAGTATTCACGAAGTGCATTCTCGTAATCTTCTACTGTTTTGATCTCAGGGTAACCGAGTTCTTTCACCACACGGTGTTGCAGTTCAAAACCGCCTGTATTATCAAATGTCAACTGATCTACAGATCCATTCGTAGGCAGGGTATAGATGGCTTGATCCTCATTACTATATTTCAAACGATTCATTTCTTCGCCATACATTTTTTTAATATTAGGTGCATGCTCTTCAATTAGTTCTGTCAGGTCAATCATAGCCCCTGCATCGACTAGTTTAGATAAGTTTGCTTTAGGAAAGATCAGGTCGGGATAATCGCCGCTAGCAGCCATTAGTGCAATCTTATCATCCCCGCCGCCACTCGCAATATCATATTCTGCGTTAATTGTAACGCCTGTTGCTTCTGTAATCTTCTTACCTACCACATCTTGCATTTTATTCCAATGCGGACTTGTATCTGCTCCAAAAAAGCTGAACGTGATTGGCTCGGTTGAATTGGGATCTGAGGTACTAGATTCCTCTCCTTTTGTATTTCCACAAGCAGCAGTGAACAGCATAGTACTTGCAAGCAGCATCATCGCTATCGCTTTCGGCGCTTTATGTTTCATTTGGCATAATCCCCCTTATTTATAGGTAGCTTATATATGCATAACAGGTCACCCTGTATATACCATAGAAAGTACTCGTTTGGTGATAAATCTAACCCTTGAATGGCAATGACAACAGCATTTAAATTGCTTGATGTTCATAAGTGAACTTCTATTACGCTTTTACGGCACCAAGTGTCATGCCGCCAACAAAGTATTTTTGCAGGAACGGATATACAACCAGGATTGGCAGTGTAACAACAATCGTAATAGCCATCCGAATCGATTCAGGCGATACTTGTGCCATTTGTTGAGCCAAATCATTGGCATTCACATTCGATCCGCCTTGCTGTGTACTTTGCAGAACTTTCATCAGCTCATACTGCAGTGTTGTAAGTTCCGGTTTGGAACCGTTATAGAGATACGTATCAAACCAAGCATTCCACTGACCTACGGCGAGGAACAATGCAATGGTAGCAAGTACAGGCTTACATAATGGCAGGATGACTTTGTAATAAATAGTGAGGTCATTTGCACCATCAAGTTTCGCTGATTCTTGAAGAGCATATGGCAAACCGTCAATAAAGGACCGGATAACGAACACGTTAAACGCGCTGACCATCATCGGCAAGATATAGATCCAGAATGTACCAATTAGGTGCAAGTCTTTCATCAGAATGTATCCCGGAATCAAACCACCAGAGAAATACATCGTAAGTGCAAGGAATGT
This sequence comes from Paenibacillus polygoni, assembly GCF_030263935.1. NCBI lineage: Bacteria > Bacillati > Bacillota > Bacilli > Caryophanales > Paenibacillaceae > Paenibacillus > Paenibacillus polygoni. The sequence goes on from NZ_CP127162.1 coordinate 4,310,883, forward strand.
AGATACAAATTTCTTAATTTTGAAATCAGGGCGACTCAGAGTATAAGCAAGCATGGAGGAGCTGAGCAGACCCAAGAGTGTACCTATAATCGTTCTAGCAAATGAAATTTTGGCTCCTTGGATCAGTCCATCATATTGAAAAATTGTTTTGTAATTTTCGAGTGTGAACTCTCGAGGCCATAAGTAAATGCCCCCCCGAACCGTATCGGTTGAATCATTCAAGGAAATGGCTAGTACATTTAAAAAGGGATACAAAGTTACCGTCAGTATTATTCCCATCAGTATAAAATTCGCAATGTCGAATACCTTCTCCGATTTAGTCGCATTAAAAGCTTTAACACTCATGTTACTTCCTCCCCTCTACATGATGCTTTCTTTCGTAAATTTCTTGAAGAGACCGTTTGCAACGAACAACAGGATGACACTGACAACTGAGTTGAATATGCCGATGGCCGTACCATAGGAGTACCTGCCCATTTGTAAACCATAATTAAGCGCATAAAGATCAAGTACTTCGGAATAGTCGGTTACGAGACTGTTTCCTAAGAGGAATTGTTTCTCATATCCAATACTGATCAAGTGTCCGATGGACATAATGAACAATACGGAAATGGTTGATCGAATACCCGGCAGTGTGATGTGCCACATTTGTCTCCAGCGGCTTGCTCCATCCACCCTTGAAGCTTCGTATAATTCTTGAGAAATCCCCGTAATGGCAGCTAGATAAATAATTGCGTTCCAGCCCATTTCCTTCCACAGATCGGAAGCGGTTACAATATACCAGAACAAATTCCCTTGTGCCATGAACTGAATGGGCTCATTAATAATATGTAGTCCGATAAGGATATCGTTAATGATTCCGCCATCCGTCGAAAGCATTTTTGTGACAATCCCGGCAACAACGACCCAGGATACAAAGTGAGGCAAATAGGATACCGTTTGCACCGTTCTTTTGAAGATCGTACCGCGTAGTTCGTTCAATAAAATTGCAAAGAAGATAGGGGCCACAAATCCTACTAGAAGTCCCATCAAACTCATTGCTAGTGTATTTCTAAGTACGAGATAAAACCGCTCATCACTAAACAATTCAATGAAATGTTCGAATCCGACCCACTTTTGTTCCGTAAAGGTCTTGGCAGGTTTGTAATTTTGGAAGGCCATAGTCCAGCCCCAAAGAGGTAAGTAATTAAATATGAAGACCCAAATTACAAAAGGTAAGGACATAAGTAATAAAAACTTCTGATCTTTCACAGTTTTCCATAAACCATTCGGCCACTTTGGCTTAACTTGTTTCGCGGCGGAGGCCTCGGAATCCGTGGAAGCGGGCTTTGTTAGCGTTTCCATAAAATAACCCCTCCTCTGTTTGATAACCTAATCATACTCCAAGAGATTCTGGATCAATACCCAATGAATTTCAGAGAAAATCATATAAAAATTAGATATGTTTCTAATTTTTATTGTGCAGAATGTCTAAAAACTAAAAACGTTTTCGTAAAGGAGTATGAGACGACGCTCTACTTTTGTCGCTGTTTATGCTGATCTCGATAGGCAGAAGGAGAAATTCCCATATATTTTTTAAATTTTGTATGGAAGTAATCTACGTTAGCATAACCGATTTGGTCCGATACTTGATGGACTTTGAGCCCTTCTTCAAGAAGCGACTTTGCTTTCTCCATACGAACCTTATCTAAGAACACATTAAAGGACTCACCCGTATAATTTTTGAACAATTTCCCCAAATAGCTGCTATTATAATTAAAAACTTCAGCAAGAACCTCCAGCTTGAGGTGGTCTCCTGGATTTCTTTTTATAAAATCTATCATCTGTTTGATTACGGTATCTTTACTATTAACACCAAGCTTATGAATCAGTTCCGAGAATTGAAGTTCCAGTGTATCAAGAAGTGCAACGAATGTTGGCTGCTGATATAATGCCGATAACAAAGCCGTATGTTCCGTCGCAATGAGTTTCGTCTCAGAACTCACTAGAGAAAGCTTGTTTAAAGCTACCGCAGCAATTTTAGTTATTATGTTCTTAATCTCATGTTCCGTGTAGCCCTCTGTCAGCACCCACTGCTGGAATTGACCCAGTACACGTGATAATAAATCTTTACTCCGGATGTCTAAAGCATAGTAAAGTGTATCAGTGATTTTATTTTCGTCCAGTCCCTGTAATTCTACTTCTCCCTCTTCTATAGGCATACTTAGCCCGTAACCTTCTTTTCCCACCAAAACCGTTTGTTCGGCAAAAAAGAACCGCTCCTCTAGCAGGTGCACTGCTTCATCATATGATGTCTTTATTTCTTCTATATGTAATACACCCGTCCCGGCAGCTATAAATACAGGGCTTGAGAATCTTTTAAGAATCGTACTCGTTTCATTATAAAAATGCTGCCGTTCAGCACTCGTAAACAGAGGTGAATTAAGCAAACAACCAATGTATTTTCCCGCTGTAAAAACAATTCCACTCTTCGATGTAGCAAACAGATCGATCATTTCCTTCTTTATCTCTGCACTCATGTGAGTAGAAGACTCATTAAACACTTCAATAAGGACGACCTGATAGGAAGTCCAGTACAAATCGTATTTTTTCAGATCTTCCGCAGCCCACACCTGTCCACCGTGCAGTATAGACTCAATCACATGTTCACGATAAAAAAGATCTTTATTCGTATTGCGCTGATTTACACTTTGCTCTTTATCTAGACGTGCTTTAATTCGCTCCAGTTCTTCCAGCATTTCTTCTTCATCCACCGGTTTTAATAAGTATCCGCCTACACCAAAGCTGATCGCTTTCTTAGCATAGTCAAAGTCTGCATGTCCACTTAGAATAAGAAATTGCCCCTTTTTTCCTTCACTGCGGAGTTGTTCAATCACTTCAAGACCCGTAAGACCTGGCATCCGGATGTCTAGGATTGTAAGGTCTGGGTTCAATTGATGATGCTTTTCAATAGCTTCTCTTCCGTTAGAAGCAGTATCGATTACCGTATAGCCCTCTTCTTCCCAGTTAATAATCGTTTTGAGCCCTTCTCTGATCATAGGTTCATCATCAACTATTAATACGCTATACATTATTTGCTGCCTCCTTTAGGAATCGTAAAATGAACTGTTGTACCTTTACTAGACTCACTGGATATGATTAGACCATGCTTTTCTCCATAAGACAAGGTTAGACGCTGATGTACATTCCGCAGTCCAATTCTACTTTTCTCTTGTTCATCAGAGCCTGTTATCGACGCGACGACTTCCTTCAATCGTTCTGGGTGAATGCCCGCTCCATTATCTCGAACGGTAAAATGAATAAGGTCATTTTCTTCATATAAGGACACCTCTACTCTGACCCCATCTTCTTGATTCTCGAGACCGTGCACAATCGCATTCTCTACAAGCGGCTGAATAATAAGCGGAGGTATTTTCTCTTTCTCAATGCCTTCCTTTATAGTAAGTTCAAAATCAAGCCGATCTTCATAACGAAACTTTTGAATTTGCAAATAAGATCGAACCATTTCCATTTCTGCCTTAATGGTTGTTTTACCACTGCCAATCTCCAGGTTTTTACGGATGAGCTTCCCTAGCAAACGCACAATGTTGGCTATCTCTGCTTCTCCTTTAATATGCGCTTTCATTCGAATAGACTCTAGTGCATTAAATAAAAAATGGGGATTGATTTGGCTAGCCATCATTTTAAGCTTAATCTCTTTTTGTGCGATCGCAAGTCGGTTGTTCTGCTCACTTGTCTCTACGACTTGTTCCATAAGCCCATTAATACTGGATACCATATGATTAAATTGTCTTGATAATTGACCAATCTCATCATTACCATCGACTTGCGATACAACCTTTAAATCTCCTAGTGCTAATCGATTAAACTGCCTGCTGAGCCGAAGTAAACGATTGGTCGTAAGCAGTGATATAACGTATACGAGAGCCATCGCAAATAAAAGCACGAGAATAATAAACAACATCCCGATCTGACTGATATGCTTTGCATTGGATACGATGCTTTCCTTCGAAAAAATAGATACAATTTGAAACCCGTTCATACTCGAAGACGGGATCATTTCATCGACTATAATATTTGAAGGTTCATCATACACGTTTGCTTCAATGAGCCCTTTTCTTTGAGATCGAAGATCTACCCCCATATGAAGGGACTCAAAAGTAGACCCTACGAGCTTCGTATCTTTTGCAGCGACAATATACCCCTGACTGTCTACGATCATGGTATGAAAAGGTTCCTGGCTCAGCATATTATTGAGTACATCACGGTCAATGAGGACCATGAGCACGCCTCGTCTCTGATATTCAGGAAATTGAACACCTCGTACAAGACTCAGGGTATCTGCTGGATAGTCATCTGAATTCGGAATAAAGAACCAACCAATACTCGTCGATTTCATTGCTTTCTGAAACCAAAGAGCATTCTCTATCTGAGGATCAACGGGTATAAATTCATAATTATTAACCAAGGTTGGGTTAAAAGAGAAAAAGCGAATCCCATATAATTCTCTATATTGCTGTAAATAGTCGTTAAACAAGGTAAAGGAGCGATAGCTTCGTGTCAGCTCCAGCATACTTTCGAACTTTGTGTTCGCAATTTCTTTTATCTCGTTATTAAACAAAAGCAGATTAGAAATATCCATCGGTACTCGCAGCAGCGTCATGGTCTGATTTTTGATACGCTCTACATTGTTTTCTGCCTGCTGTATTGCCTGATCCATCGCCTGCTGTCTAAAATAGTAGGTGACCCCTACTCCAATGATCAGTACGGGAATCATGACAACAAGCACATAGCTGATAACAAGCTTATGTTTAAGCTTCATATCATTCGTACGCCGTACAATCTTTGACAGCAATTTACACACCCCGATCTATATAAGCGCTTACAAATCTTTACTACTTATTTTATCATAAATTGTCATAGCCAGATTGTAATTCTCGGCAAATAAATACAGTTTTCATTAGTTCTTACAGGACAAACTATAGAGTACTATATATGGATGAGTACAGAAATTCTCTGATTGTTAATTTACCGATGGAAAGGGGACAAGAAGTGGACATTTTTTCATCCATTATCATGGGAATTGTGGAAGGGCTGACTGAGTTTCTTCCTGTTTCCTCGACCGGTCATATGATTATCACCGCTCACTTGCTCGGACTCTCTACGGATCAGGAAAATGTCAAAACATTCGAAGTTGTTGTCCAGCTCGGAGCTGTACTTGCTGTCGTTGTTCTTTACTGGAGGACCTTTGTCGGTTTTTTCACCGTCAAACCTGGTGATCGTGTCATGCCTCGGCTGAACCTGCTTCACATCTTTCTAGCAATGCTGCCTGCTTCTATTACTGCAGTACTGTTTCGTGATGTAATAAAACAATATTTATTTGGTCCAACTACTGTGGTCTACAGCCTGATTGCCGGCGGACTGCTTATGATTGCTGCAGAGAAATGGCACATGAAACCGACAGCACAGACTGTAGATGATATCACTTACAAGCAAGCATTTATGATTGGACTGTTTCAAATTTTAGCGCTTTGGCCAGGCTTCTCTCGTTCCGGTTCTACGATTTCGGGCGGACTTCTTGCTAGAGTCAGTCATACAGCTGCGGCTGAATTCACTTTTCTTGTTTCCGTGCCGATTATGTTTGGGGCTACCGCTCTTGATCTATGGAAAAGTGCAGACATTTTGTCCGTAAAAGATATCCCTTATTTTGCAATCGGGCTTCTGACTTCTTTCTGTGTTGGTATGCTGGCGATTAAAACATTCCTTTCCCTTTTGAAAAAATGGAAACTTTCTACCTTTGCTTATTACCGGTTTGGCCTTGCCCTTGTTCTTCTATTTATCATCCTATAAAAATAGGAGCCTCTCCTTTAGCTGCTGAAATCAGCTCAAGGAAAAGCTCCTTTTTCATTTTTTATCCTCTTGTATTATTGTTTCGATTCCAAAGTTTCTAAGTACTCAGAGATTTGGGTGGGTGTTTTCGCCCATTTACTATGCAAATGTGCAATTTTTTCCCCGTCTTTAAACACAAGCAGGCTTGGAATACCGCGCACCTGATTTTGTTCTGCAATCGTCAGGAATTTCTCAGCATCCAGAGCAAAAAACTGCTTATCTTGATGTTTGTCTATAACGTCACCGATAAAGCGGTCTAGATTTTTACAGTCTGGGCACCAGTTCGTATCAAATTTAATGACCGTCAAACGGTCACCGTTAATTAACTCCTGATACTGTTCTTCACTTTGAATTCGTTCCATATCTTTTCCTCTTTTCTTTACCTATAAGTTTCTTATTATAAATGCTGTGTATACTGATTGGCTCTAGTCAATCTTCTAAGCTTATCTAGTTCTTTATCTGTTAGCGGCTCTGTCATTGCTGCTCCCATATTACTAAGCAATTGTTCCCTGGAACTAGCTCCAGGAATAACAGTCGCAACCGCAGGATGGGAGAGCGCATACCGAATTGCCAGCTGTGACATACTCCGTTCTTTCGTAACAAAAGCGGATAATCTCGCGCGAATCTCTTTAATTTGCTCGGGTGTATATTCTAAATACCCTTTTAAGGCTTTATCATCTCTGCCATCTGCCAGTGCACCGCCAGCCACCGGCCCTCTCGCTATGACACTTACCCCATGTTCATGAAGAGAAGGAAACACCTCTTCCTCTCCGCGGCGATCCAGCAAGCTATACTGATTCATTACACTTACGATCGAAGAATGCTGGGTGTATTCGCGAATCACATTCGGACGTATCGATGAAATTCCATAATAACGAATGAATCCAGCTTGCTTTAATTCCTCAAAGGCCTCAATTGTTTCTTCAATATGATCTTCTATCGTACCGCCGTGCAGTTGATAAAGATCAATGTAGTCAGTCTGAAGCCTGCGTAAACTATCTTTTACAGCTTCTTTAATGTGCTGTTTACTTGGGTCCCAGCGGAGTCCTTCTTGACCGGTCAGACGTCTGTTTCCTACTTTGGTAGCAATGATCACATCTTGTCTGCGTCCTTTAAGAGCCTTCCCCACCAGTTCTTCATTACGTCCATCATCATAAATATCAGCTGTATCCAGAAAATTAACACCCTGATCAATCGCTTCATGTATAAGCGGAATCGCTACCTTCTCATCTATCCCTAGTGACATGCATCCGAGTCCAATTTCGCTTACCATTAAATCAGATGAACCAAGCCTATTCTTCTTCACTCTGAGACCTCCCTTCAGGTTATAGGAATAAAGATAAGATGACAATATTAGTATTGTAGCATGAAGAATAAAGAACACAAAAATACGCAAAGGGTAGAAGGTAAACCTTCCTTTACCTGTACCCTATGCGCATGCATCATCTACTATTATTTTTAGTTATTATTTTTCAAATGCATCACTTACTTCTTTTACCATTTCAGATACCGAGGCAAGACCTCCCCCGGACAAGTACCAGTAGTTTGCATCTAGATAAATAATATGTCCTTCTTTATATGCTTTGGTATTCTTCACCAGGCTGTTTTCAACCAAACCTTTAGCAGAAGAAGTTTTATCATCCGTTGAAACAGCCGCACCGCGGTCGACTACAAACAAATAGTCTGGATCTTTCTCCACAATATATTCGAACGAGATACTTTGGCCGTGTGTTGAAACTTCAATCGCATTATCTACGGGAGTAAAGCCAAACACATCATGAATAATTCCAAATCGGGAACCTGCACCGTATGCGCTGATTTTCCCTTCATTAGCAAGGATGATTAGAGCATTTTTACCGCTTGCTGTTACTTTCTCATTAAGCACCTTAATTTCGTCTTCAATTTTCGCAATCTCTGTATTTATTTCATCTGTTTTGTTGAAAATCTGTCCCAGAATCTGCATGTTTTCTTTGTAAGAATCCATGTAGCGAGTTGTATCTACGCCAAGATGAATGGTTTTTCCAATTTTACTAAGCTCATCGTAAGAATCAGCTTGACGACCGGAGATAATGATCAGGTCAGGACTGATTTCTGCGATTTTTTCGAAATCTGGTTCTTTCAAGCTTCCTACGTTCTCATATTTGGAATCATTATATTTTTCTAGGTATGGAGGTATGTTCGCTTGTGGAACCCCTGTTACTTCAATTCCCAATTTATCAAGGGAATCCAGAATCCCCATATCGAATACGACTACTTTTTCAGGATTAGTCTCAAGTGTGGTTTCACCCAGTTTATGGGCAATCGTTACTTCCGATTGTTGTGCTTGTTCTGCTGTTCCATTACTGCCAGCCGCTGCGTTCGTCTCAGCGCCGCCTTCTGCTTCTTTGGAGTCAGTGCCGCAAGCTGCCAGTACTACCGTAAGCATCATAACCATAACCAGTGTGAAAATAGAAGATAACTTGAATTTTTTCATTAGAATCACCTCTTATATTATTGGGTTAATCATGAACTTAAAATCTTCTTTATACTCGAAAGGAATAAGAAACACTGCTTTACTTTCTAAGAACAAATTACCTTACCGGAAGTACACGCAAATTTTATTTCCATCAATGATCTGGACAGGTATATCCATCTCATAGATTTCTTTCAGCACCACAGGATCAATAATTTCATCCGTCGGTCCTTCTTTTACGATTTGGCCATCCTTTAATGCAACGATGTAATCAGAGTAACAGGATGCAAAATTGATATCATGAATAACAATGACAACCGTCTTACCCAGTTCATCTGCAAGCTTCCGCAGTACTTTCATGATCTGAACGGAATGTTTCATGTCCAGATTATTCAGCGGCTCATCCAGCAGAATATAATCTGTATTCTGAGCAATAACCATGGCGATAAAGGCTCTTTGGCACTGACCTCCACTCAGCTGATCCAAAAATTTGTGCTGCATATCTTGAAGTTCCATGTATTCGATGGCCTCATCAACATATGCCCAATCTTCTTTGGTTAGCTTGCCTTGAGAATAAGGAAACCGGCCGAAACTAACCAAATCACGTATGGTTAATCTTACATTTATGTGGTTGGATTGCTTGAGAATTGCTATTTTCTTTGCAAGATCTCCACTTTTTGAGTTGCTTACATCCATTCCATCAATGAAGATTTCACCGTGATCTTTGCTTATGAGCCTGCTTACCATAGACAACAAGGTACTCTTTCCCGCACCGTTCGGCCCGATAAAAGAAGTGATTTTCCCTTTTTTGATGTTGGTAGTTACATTCTCCACCACATACTTGTTACCGTATAGTTTGGATACCTCTTTCACATCTATCACGATTTATTCTCCTTAAGTAGCAGATAAATAAAGTAAACCCCGCCGATAAAATTAATGATGACACTCAGTGTAGTTGAAAAAGTAAAGATTCGCTCTACTATCATCTGACCGCCTACAAGCGCACTAATACTGATTAGCATCGCTGCTGGAATCATTACTTTATGCTGATAAGTCTTAAACATTTGATAAGTTACATTGACGACAAGCAGTCCTAGGAAAGTAATAGGTCCAACAAGTGCGGTAGAGATGGATACGAGGATCACGACAATGATCAGCATCCGGCGCACAACCAGATTATAAGGAACTCCAAGATTAACGGCATGTTCCCGTCCTAGCGACATCACATCCATATACTTACTGAATTTTGTGAAATAAACTCCAATGGCGGCAAAAGCAATAATTGATACAATGACGAGATCTGTATTCACGTTATTAAAGCTTGCGAACATGCGATCCTGCACAATTAAAAACTCATTCGGATCCATAATAACCTGCATAAAGGTCGACATACTCTGGAATAACGTTCCCATGACTAGACCGATGAGAAGTAAAAAGAATAAGTTTCTTCCTTCACGTTTGAACAGCAGTTTATACAAGACCCCAGCAAACATCACCATCAGTCCGACCGAAATAATAAAATTCATATTTTTGCTGAGGGTAGATACTTGTGCTGATCCGTACATAAAAATAATAAAGGTTTGGATAAGCATATAAAGTGAATCAAGCCCGAGCACACTTGGTGTCAAAATCCGGTTATTCGTAACGGTCTGAAATATCATGGATGAAAATGCAATGGCACTTCCTGTAATCACAATAGCGAGGATCTTCATTGCTCTTCTAGGAAGAACATAGCGCCAGCTGCTGCCTAGATCGACAAAGACAAAGATTCCTATAAGAGCAACAGCAAGAGCAGCGAGAAGTGTAATCTTAGTCTTGTTATTCATAGGCCTTTCTCCTCATCAGCAAGAAAATAAAGATGATACTGCCGAGCACGCCAACCGTTAAACCGATCGGTATCTCATATGGGTAGATAATGATCCGCCCCAGGATGTCGCAGATCAATACAAAAATGGCACCCACTAAAGCAGTGTGAGAGAGACTTTTCTTAAGGTTATCACCCATATACATACTCACGATGTTAGGAATGATCAGACCAAGAAAAGGGATCATACCTGCCGTCAAAATAACGACAGAGGTAACCATCGCAACGATGATAAGACCGATATTGACAATCCACTTATAGTTAAGTCCGAGATTGACAGCGAATTCCTCTCCCATACCGGCTACCGTGAACTTGTTCGCATAAAAGTAAGCGATAATGACAAGCGGTATACTGATATAGATGAGCTCATATTGGCCAGAGATGATCATGGAGAAATCTCCTTGCAGCCAAGAGGAAATATTTTGGATCAGATCGTGTTTGTACGCAAAAAAGGTAGTGATCGAACCCACAATATTACCAAACATGATGCCCACGAGCGGTATAAAAATCGTATCTCTGAATTTAACTCTCTCTAGAATCTTGGTAAATATAAATGTCCCTGCCAGTGCAAATGCAAAAGCAACCAGCATCTTCACAAACGGAGGAGCAGTAGCGAACAGCAACATAGACACCAAAATGCCCAGTTTAGCTGAATCTTCTGTTCCCGCTGTGGTTGGAGAGACAAATTTGTTTCGTGTAATCTGTTGCATAATCAGTCCGCATATACTCATGCTGGTCCCAGCAATGAGTAGACTTACAAGCCTTGGTAATCGGCTCTCCAGTAAAATCTGCTTCTGAATGTCATCTAAGTTCAGCAAATGCCAAGGCTGGATATCCTTTACTCCGATGAAAACGGAAAGAAGGGATAAGATGATAAGTAAAATAAATAAGTATCGCTTCTTCATAACCGTTCCTTCCTCTTCTCCGTTTATTCAGGAGGATAGGGATACTACTTACATCTGAAACAAACGGATGGATCATTATGTAGGAAACTCTGGTATTAATTGCCTTAGATAATGATATTCATTATCAATTGGACACAAGATTCATTGTATCATTCCATTCTTATCTGTCAATGCAATTACGCAAAAAAATTAAACGATAAAAAGCGGAGAAACTAGATTAGCTAGTTTCTCCGCTTTTTTAGTCAATCCTATTAGGAATAGACCATTTCTTCCTATCTTCTTTAGCCGATATCTTACTTGTTAATAGGCTGACCTGCGTATGCCTGCACATTCAGTGGAGCTGACAAATATTTAGGGGCTTTAGCTACAAATGCCTGGAAATGAGCACTTGCATTATGAGAAGCTACAGCATCCTGATCTTTCCACTCTTCGATCATTAGATAGGTATTCTCTTGCTCTGTATCTTTAAATAGTTTGTATGAAACATTACCTTCTTCAGCGCGTGAAGATGCTACCAACTCTTTTACTGCTTCAAGAAATTCAGACTCTACAGCAGGGTTCACTTTCATTTCTGCATGAATAATTATCATAGGTATTCTCCTCACTTCCACTGTGCAACACGGTCTATAGGCAGACGTGTTGTCTTACGTGCTTCTTTAGCTGCTTTACCGATGGAAATTAGCATCACAGGTACGTAAAGTTCTTTATCCATTCCAAATGCTTCTGCAATTCGGGATTTATCATAACCGCCGATTGGGTTAGTGTCATATCCATGAGCACGAGCAGAAAGCATAAGCTGCATGGAAACCAATCCGCAGTCGATTAAGATCATTTCGCGGAATGCACCTGCTGAAATACGACCAAACAGATCTGTGTAGTTCGCCATGATCTTTTCCTTCACATCTTGTGGCATAAATCCGCGTTCTACTGCACTGCTCATAATTTCGTCAGCATTGTCAAATGCATTCATGTCTCCAAATACAGCAATGACTGCAGAAGAAGTTTTCACTTGGTGCAAGTTTCCTGGAGCCAGTTCTTCAAGAGCTGCTTTCCCTTCTGGGCTGTCAATAACTAGGAATCTCCATGGTTGGAGGTTAACAGAAGATGGAGCAAGTGTTGCCTCCTCCAAAATTTCTGTCATTTCTTCACGGCTAATTTTAACCGCAGGGTCATACACGCGCACCGAACGGCGGGAAGAAATGACTTCTTTATAATCTTTGATTACTGAATTTACAGTCATGGTAATAGGCTCCTTTTATCTATATCATTTATTCGTCTTTCCGGGATCTTTCATTTGGTGGATCTGGTTATTTAGCTTCTGTAATGTTTCAAGAAACTGAATACGCTCTGCTTCTGTGAGATCGGTTTGCAGTTCCTCCATAAATCGTTCTTTCTCCGCTTTGAAAGCTTCTACTTTGTTTCTTCCTTCTTCCGTCAGCTGAACTAACGTAATCCGGTTATCGATCTCGCTTCTCGTGCGGAGTAATATTCCTTCCGCCTCCAGTTGCTGAACGTGACGTGTCACAGCCGCAGGATCAATGGATACTGCCTTCTGTAAATCGGATTGGCTGATTTCTCCGCCCGTCAGTTTACATAAGAGTTCAAGCCGATTAGGACTTACACCCGCACAGCGTTCAAACTGGGTAGCAATATGCTTATTAAGATGCATAAGCAAATATAATAGGTCTTCCGTACGACATGTAGAGATAATAAAGACCTCCTTCAAATCATTGACTCCTCAATGGTTGATGGGTCAATTATATCCCTTATTTTCTAAACAATCAAGTTTTTTTGCAAAAAAAACCGAAATATCTCTTAAAAAGAGACATTCCGGTCTTTTATTCATCTACTACTTCTTACGTAACTACTCACTCTTAATAATAAGGTGCCATCATAAGATACACAATTACCCCTGTAAAGCTTACATAAAGCCAAATCGGCATCGTCCATCGCGCAATCTTCCGGTGTTTTTCTACCTGCATTGTCCAGCCCCACACGAGTGAGAAAAGAGCAAGCGGCACAATGACAGCAGCTAAAAAGCTATGAGTAATCAAGATGGTGAAGTACACAGGACGAATAAATCCTTCTCCTCCAAACTTAGATGTCTCCGGCGAAATGTAATGGAAGGTAAGATAGGTTACTAGAAATAACAATGTAGAAACAAATGCTGCAATTACAAATCGTTTATGAATCTTAACATTTTTCTTTAGAATAGCAATAAGTGCTGCTAGCAAAAAAATAAATGTAAAACTGTTGAGTACTGCGTTGATCCGCGGGAGTATTGTATAATCGAAATGCACTTCACCGTTATAACCTACTGGCGCAAAAAAGAGCAGCAATATAATAACATTGGCAATCAATGAAAAGCTAATAATAATCCCCGCAAAATTCTTCTTCGTCGTCGGGACGTAGTCACTTTCTTTTACTATACCTTTGCTCATAACGAACGTTATCCTCCTCTATAGGTAAATCCTTACTTCAATTATAAACTTCATAATAGTTGATTGTTAAGTGACAACACTCTGAACTTTATCCAGGATACTTTGATGGGGTTCCTATGCCTACTTAAAACTCCTGCTTTTTCTTAACCGAAAGGTTGTTGATAAGGACTGAATAACGATTCCCCTTCCCATTTGTTATAAAAAAATGTACAATAAAAAAGAGAAACGTAAAACATATCACAATTATATATATTGTTCACAGGAGGAGTCTGGCACACAAGGCCCCCTTCTGTCTATATTCAGGCGTATTTATGGGGATCTTGCGTAAATAGGCTTTTTTTGTGTGTAATCATAAAAAAACTCTCACTGGCGAACAATATAAACCTACTTCGAAAGGGGAACAACAGATGGATTTTATTTTTATTTTACACCTCGTGCTCATTCTTATTTTCACCAAAATTGCAGGTCACCTCTCGGTAAGATTAGGCCAACCTTCCGTCCTTGGTGAGTTAATTGCAGGGGTTATTCTCGGACCGGCGATCCTTGGCTGGGTTCAACAAACGTCGTTCATCCACGAATTCTCAGAAATCGGTGTACTTGTTCTTATGTTTATAGCTGGTCTCGAAACGGATTTGGATCAGCTTCGTAAGAACTGGAAGGCTGCTTTAGCTGTTGCCGTAGGCGGGGTTATCTTGCCTTTCTTCGGGGGATATGGAGCTGCACTGAGCTTTGGTATGGAGAATCATCATGCCCTATTCTTCGGTCTTCTATTCTGTGCTACTTCCGTAAGTATCTCTGTGCAAACGCTAAAAGAAATGGACCAGCTAAGTTCGCAGGAGGGTACTACGATTCTTGGGGCCGCTGTTGTTGATGATATTCTCGTTGTCGTCTTGCTGGCAGTCATGATGAGTGTTCTCGGAACAAGTGGAGAGAGCGTAAGTATTGGTAGTCTTATTGGAAAGAAAATTCTTTTCTTCGCTGTCATCATTGCCGCTTCCATCTGGGTCGTCCCCCTAATGATGAAATGGTTCGCCAAACTGAAAGTAACAGAAACTGTGATTTCTGGCGGAGTTATTATTGCACTCGCCTTTTCCTATTTTGCTGAATGGATGGGTATAGCAGGTATTATTGGTGCATTTGCCGCAGGTATTGCGATTTCGCAGACTGAATTTAAGCATACGGTTGAAAGTAAGCTTGAACCGATCGCGTACAGTTTGTTTGTTCCTGTATTCTTTGTAAGTATCGGACTAAATGTCGACTTTGAAGGAGTCGGTTCACAGATCGGATTCATTATCGTAATTAGTATTGTTGCTATTTTGACGAAACTGCTAGGCGGAGCTTTAGGTGCGCGTCTGACTGGTTTCAAAGGACGTTCTTCTTTTTCCATCGGTGCTGGTATGATTTCTCGCGGTGAAGTAGCTCTGATCATTGCAGGTACAGGTCTTGCAGCAGGTCTGCTTGATCCTGAATATTACACTTCACTCATCATTATGGTCATTGTCACTACCCTAGTAACACCGCCGCTTCTTAAAATCATGTTCTCTACTAAAAAGGAAGTTAAGTTAGAGAACAACCGTTAAATAAATATAAATAAACAGGCTTATACATCACAGTAAATAGGGATGTATAAGCCTGTTTTTAATTTTTTTGGGTCATTGCTTGGTATCCTGTATCATCATCTTATCTACATAAGAGTAATATAATCATTATTCGTCCATATATTGTTCGTACTCCGTATTCAGTCTTGTTTCTTTGCAATGGACTGAACCGCAAGATGAATAGAAAATCTGGACACGGTCTGTCTCCTGCACACCGAGCTCACTATAACAGTCCCGACACAAAATCACACCCAGCGGATTAGAGCTCTTGTATTTCTCCACCTAAGTAAACCTCCTCTTTTTTCGTTTCTTCTCTACATGTATAGTAAGCGTTATCATTTTTTATGACTCTCCTGAGATAAAAAAAATGCCCGGCAGAAATGCCAGACATTTGTGATAAGGATCCTTTTTTATTTATCAGGTAAACTGCAAGAATCATCCGTACATAACGCAGCATCACTGCCTCCGATAACCTTCAGTGGCTGAGATTCAGACCAAGCCTGCGTTAATGCATCTGTGAACACTTGAGGTGGCTGAGCACCCGAGATCCCATATTTACGATCAATTACAAAGAAAGGAACACCTTGAATTCCAAGCTCAGCACCTTGTTTCTCATCTCTGCGTACTTCCTCAGCATAGGTCGATTCCTCCAGAATCTTCTCAACCTGTTTGGAATCCATTCCAATCTCTCCTGCAAGACGAATAAGAACTTCCCTGCTGCCAATATGTTCGCCTTTTTCAAAATAAGCGGAGAAAAGTATTTCTGTCATCTCACTTGCTTTCCCTTGCTCTGCAGCATAATGAGTTAAACGGTGCGCATCAAACGAATTCGTTGGTTTAATAACGTCAAAATTGTAGTTCAGTCCAACCGTACGCGCTTGTGCTACGACATTATCTGTCATTGATTTTGCCTCTTGAACAGACATTCCGTACTTTTTCGCAAGACTGTCGTAAGTTGTCTGATCTGTATCGCGTGATCCGTTTGGATTCAATTCAAAACTACGATAAACGACTTCAACCTGATCTTTATGAGGAAACGAATTCAAAGCTTCTTCAAAGCGGCGTTTTCCAATATAGCAAAATGGACACATATAATCTGACCAAATTTCGATTTTCATTGTATACCCTCCCAATAATATGATGAAACTGCCATGTTGCTATTAAATATTAGTTAACCATAATCAATAACAGTAAATTAATGGTATGAAATGAATTCTAAAGCTTTTTACTCAGGGCGCTCGATTGAAAACATCGGACCTAGCTTCGAGTAATAATTCCCTGCAAGACGACTAACCGGCTGAAGTTTGCTTGCATCAATTCGGCCATGATCGATTAGAGAATCAGCTACATGATAACGAACAACTCGGCCGATGATTAAATCACAGGAAGGAGCACTCTCTGTTCCTCCTAAGGGATAGGCTGCTTCAAGTACACATTCCATACGAAATTTCGCCTCTTTTACTCCAGGAACTTGTATTAGGTCACTTGAAACCAGGGTTAGTCCTGCCCTTTCAATCTCACTTTCGGAAGGAGGTAAGCTCGCCGCAGTCTGATTAATCTGATCCACATTCATTTCGTCGGTTATATGAACGACAAACTCTTTCTGATGCATGGCATGACGTGCAGTGTCCTTCAGATGTCCATTTTTTCGCTGCACTGAGATCGAGATCATTGGAGGATTCGCGGTGACGATATTGAAATAGCTGTAAGGAGCTCCATTGATCGTTCCCTCTTCCGATAAAGTCGTCACAAAAGCAACCGGTCTTGGAATAATACTTCCTGTGAGAAGCTTATAATTCTCTCTTTCTGTTTGCGTGAGAGGATCAATCGTTCGCATAGACATGTCCATTGAAAATCAGCTCCTTTTCTACTTACCTAGAGTCCTGTTCCAGCACACGAACAACAAGGGGAACCAGATTCTGTTCAAGCAGAGGGCGTTTATTCTCATACCATTCTGGCAGCATTAAACTCTCCCCCAGCTCTGCCACAGGTTCATCCACAGTAAATCCAGGAGGATCTGTTGCAATCTCGAACAGAATTCCCCCTTTTTCCCGAAAATAGAGTGCTTTAAAGTAATTCCGATCCTTTACTGGGGTTAGCTCAAATCCGTCTGCTCTTACAGCAGTACTCCAGCGTAGATGATCAGCTTCATCCGCTGCTCTCCAGGCAATATGATGCACAATCCCGGTACCGTTTCTCCCCGGTGCTATCTGTGTTTTGCTTACATCAATCAGATTACCGAGCTCTCCAGTTGAGCGGAAACGAACAACTCCCTTATCTTCGCCTACTTTGGTCAATCCGAGTGTATGCTCTAGCGTCACCATCGTTTCTTTTGGATTTGTGCTATAGAGCAGCGCCCCTCCGAATCCCTTAATTGCTTTCTCAGCAGGTACTCCGCCAAAGGTCCACTGGCTTGCAGGTCCTTCTTCTCTCTCTACAAGTTCAAGCTGCAGTCCATCCACATCTCGAAACTGTACATAACTTTCTGAAAAACGTTCTACCATCGTA
Organism: Paenibacillus polygoni; assembly: GCF_030263935.1. Taxonomy (NCBI): domain Bacteria; kingdom Bacillati; phylum Bacillota; class Bacilli; order Caryophanales; family Paenibacillaceae; genus Paenibacillus; species Paenibacillus polygoni. Next base: position 4,328,540 of record NZ_CP127162.1, read on the forward strand.
TAGGAAATACCAAATTTATTCAAACGTTCCTTCCAGAACTCAAGTGAACCGACAGGCACTGCATACGTTGTCCACCCAACCTGACCTCCGCCTATTGTTCCTTTACGTCCCGTAGGGAACGGGAAGAAGGTGATCACTGTGCCTGGACTCCCTTGTTCATTACCAAAATAAAGATGATAGACATCCGGAGCATCAAAATTAATTGTCTTTTTTACAAGTCGTAATCCAAGAACCCCTGCGTAAAAATCTACGTTCCTCTGAGCGTCTGATACGAAAGCTGTGATATGATGAATTCCTGCCGTTTGTTGTCTCATCTTGTTCACCTCTTCTAATATAGTAAGTTCATCCTATTTATTCGTTTTACTGAATCAAAGCATCAATAGAGTAAGCACCTGCCCCTGTAAAAGCGACACCAATCAGCACTGCCATGAGAATGACATTAAGCTCAACTCCACCCTCTGTCGCCCAGAAACCATTGGGTCCATGCACCTTAACCATTGCTACAATCATCGTAAGTGCAAGCAGTACAGCGACAACTGGAGTAAAAAGTCCTGCTGCAAAAGCAATTCCGCCTACAAATTCAACAAGCCCTGCCATTACGGCTGCTGCCACCCCTGGTTTAATCCCAATGGATTCCATCCATCCGCCTGTACCTTTGGGTCCATAACCGCCAAACCAACCAAATAATTTCTGTGTTCCATGTGCTGCAAAAATAAGTCCTACCACCAAGCGAATCATTAGCAATCCTGTTCCTACCATTTGTAATTCCCCTTTTCTTTGTTCATTTATTTGTATGAAATATATTCATCAACAGTTAGTTTAGAATCATTTATCTTAAATTTAAGATATTTATGCAAAAAAATAAATTCTTTTTACTGTTGATTATTATTTTGATTAAAATTCATCCGTACAGTGATCTGCAAGCTTAACACCCGCTTTTACTATTCTCTTATGTAATCGTATGAGCAGCTAAGTGTTCTGAGCGGATAAACCAAGTTTCTTTAGCAAATCAATTGCTTCTCTCTTCTCTTCATCAGTTAGTCCAGTCATGGTGGATTCAATCACTTTCTGGTGTTCTGGAAAGACGTCATGAAACATTTCACTTCCCTCTTCCGTAATCTCTGCGTAGGTTACCCGGCGGTCAGACGGACATGCAACCCTTCTAAGAAGCCCCTTATTCTCAAGCTTATCTGCAGTATAGGTAATGCCACCGCTCGTAATCAGCAGCTTCTCGCTCAATTGCTGCATCGGGATTTTCCCTTTATGGTACAAAAGTTCCAACATGGCAAATTCGGTCTCAGAAAATCCATGTCTTTTCATATCCTTCACTGCTTGTTCCATAATTACCCGGTAAGTCTTAGAGAGAATAACGAACAATTTCAATGATAATGAGTCATTATTCATTACGTTCATCCCTCTCTCGTATATTATCTTAAATTTAAGATATTATTAATATACATGCTTTTTATTTATAATGCAACCTACTTTTTTCACAAAAGAAATAAACCGAATCCTTTAAAAAGAAAATAGGAAAGGATCCGGCTCCATTTTATTTTGACACGGCATTTACATGGTCTATATCTTCGCTTCTACGAAGCAAATCCTCTGTGTTTAGAAAAAGCAGAAGTTCTTCATTAAATTTAGCCTGTTCATCAAACATCATGGCATGGCCGCTTTGTTCAAACATGACTATTCTCGAACCAGCAATGGCTTCACTTGTGAGTTTAGCCAGATTCGGTTCACAAATTTTGTCCTTTGCTCCGTGAAAAATAACGGTTGGCACCTTGATTTTAGACAAATCGGAACGCAAATCTTCTTCCCGTAAAGACAAAGCTGCCTTAACTGTTCCATGATGCGAAGCTTGCAAACAAAGAGATTGAAGCCAGATCATCATACCTGCTTTTGTTTTGGTTTTTGTAAATTGAAGTCCTAGTTTTGTCAGCATTTTCGGCCGATCTTCAAAAGCAGCCACAATCATCTGTTCGGTAAACTCCTCAGGATCCATGCCATAGTCAAAATCATCTCGTTTCGTAAACACGGGCGCTGCTGCTCCTGCCAATACGAGACTTTTAACCCCATGTCCGTTATGCCGGGCCATATATCTTATCGCCACCGCGCCCCCCATGGAGAAGCCAAACAATGTAGCATCGGTAACCCCGAGCTCATCAATAACCGTTCTAACATCATCGGCAAGTCGATCGTAGGAATAACTCTCCCATGGGGCATCCGATTTACCGAATCCACGAAAATCAATACCAATACAACGATATCCATTAGCGGGCAAACGGGAAAATTGATATTCAAACATTTTATGATTAGCAGGCCAACCATGAAGGAAAATAACAGGAGTCCCTTCCCCTAAATCTTCCACGTAAATTTTCACGTTTTCTTCAACTTGTATATAGCGTCCCATCGTTTCTCCTCCTAACCGAAATAAATAAACTTCAATCCTTTTCATTGATATGCCTTTCCCTTATCATCACGCAGCTTCTGAGCTAACCTTGTGAGTATATTTAACCTTGGTCGGATGAATCCAAACGCAGCAGATAACATAAGGAAAGAAGCATTCCTGTATAGGCTTAGGAACGGAGAAAACGACAAGCATCCGGTGAAATTCCAGAAATATCCTGTATTGTACCCTGGTGCTGATTGTCTCTTCCAACTAAAACAGGGCGTTTACGGAACTCGCTTGGTGTACACCCTACTTTTTCTTTAAAACATTTATGAAAATAAGAGTACGTACTAAATCCACAGGCATATGCAATACTTTCTAGACTTGCTTCTGTATACTGAATCCGCTCGATCGCATGTGACAGGCGGATCTCACCAGCGTATCCGATGATTGTATAACCGGTAACCTCTTTAAATAGGTGTACAGCTCTTGATACACTCAGTCCAGCATGATGAGCCACTTCTTCCACCCGAAGAGGACGAAGGGCATGATCATTAATATATTGCTTCATTTTGACAACAAGTTCATTACTCCGAACGGAATCCTGCCCTTGCTTCTGACCCGTGACCCATGTTACCTGATCCAACGTTAGTAGCAGCGTACATAACAAGTGACCAATGATCTCCTGGTTGTTCCGATTGACTCGGTGCTGTTCGATGGACAACTGCTGCCATAGATATATAAGATGATCATCTAATGGAATTCTTTTTAAAGTATCGCGATGATGTCTTCCCCACCATTCATCCACCCAGCTTCCGTCACACAGTAAAAAGTAATCACCGCTTTCCGTATCTTCCCCCTCTTTGCCTACCCTTAAATGATAAGGTTCCCCTGGAGGATACATGAGAAGATCTCCGGGTGAAATTGGTTTCATTTCTCCATGAACTAGAGCTTTTGCAACGCCCAACACCTGAAGCCGAATTAAATAGAAAGGCGGCGGATTATAAGATGTTTTAAAAGGACCATTATGTAGAGAATAAGAACAAGCATGTAATCTTATGTCCATCAAAATAACCCCTTTAGCCAAATAGTTGAGGTTTTCAGTTAAATACCGTATATATTATTATTGTCTTTTTCAAGTATACTATAACGCGGTTGGCTATCTAATTCTAAACAACATAGAGGAGTATCTTATTATCATGATAAAAAGACTCATTGGACTATTTTCTATTCCTTCTTATGCCCTGCTCTTTTTATGTATGTTGCTGCAGGGAATGGCAATCTCACTCAGTGCGCCTTTTCTATCGATTTATTTTACAGAGCAACTCGGTGTATCTGTAGGGGTATTTGGTGTTTTCCTTGCCGTCACTTTAATTGCCGGAATCTGGGTCAGCATACTGATTGGGAAACGTTCTGACCTTGGTTTGAATCGAAAACATATCTATATCGTCTCCACCCTCTGCAATGCCTTGGCTTTTAGTGGATACTTGCTCATTAAAGACTTTACGTTCCTGTTCATATATATGACCGTGTTCACAGCACTTGGTGCACCAGGTATGCCTCAATTATTTGCGATTGCAAGAGAAGCAGTAACGAAGAGCCAATCTACTGATCATTCCTTTGCTAATTCTACCTTACGTTCTGCCTTCTCCCTTGGTTTTATTACAGGTCCATTATTTGGTACCCTGCTTCTGGAGGCCGTCGGTTTTAGCGGTATTTTTTCGGGAACGATCGCCATTTTCCTACTTGTTGCATTTCTCGTCTTTGCATTCCTGAAATCAAATGTTGAACTAAAGACGAGCGGCACAGGAAGTCCGGCACAAAGTGTACGGCTGCATCAAAATCGGTCGATCCTGTTTCCTTTTCTTATCCTGACACTGCTTTATATAGCTCACTGGATGAGCAGCCTAAATACGGCTCTCTTTATTACGAACAACCTAGGCGGGACAACAACAGATGTCGGTCTTGTCAGCAGTATTTGTGCTGCACTGGAAATTCCTTTTATGATTATGCTTGGTCTCCTAGGCTCAAAATATAGTAACCGGATCCTCATGTTGTATGGGGCTATTCTAGGGGGAGCATATTATCTCGTTGTCGTCATCTCAGGTGAAATGTGGCAAATGCTTGCTGCGCAGTTACTGCTTGCTTTCTTTGTTGCGGTTATCTCTGCCATTGGCATCAGCTATATGCAGGATCTGCTTCCAAGCATGCCTGGATACGCATCAACGCTCTACTCTAATTCATCGACGATTGGAAGACTGGTGGGCAGCCTTGTTGGCGGGGGAGTAGCCAGTATTGTAGGTTACCGTTATTCATTTTTATTCTGTTTTGTACTTGTCAGCGTTGCTGCCATCATGCTAGTGGTAAGCGAACGACACTCGAAAAATGGGACACAGAAATTAGCCGTATAACCCGGTCTTTATTTTAAACTTTCCAATATCTCGCTCATTCTCTTTGCAATAAAAAGAGGATGAGCTTTTTTATGTAGATTTTTATATATTAACTTCTTATAACATCAGTTTTAGAATATAATTAGATGGATGGAAGAGCAATTAAAAGTATGGTGAAATTAATTCATTAGCTGTATATTTCAACAACTAAACTATACATATCGGGGGCAGTCAATTTGCGAACAAACAAAAGGATTATTCTGAGTATTATTGGGCTCGAATTATTACTAATGGTCTTCTTTACAGCGAACGGAGCCTTTGTATCCATTACTTCTCCTGAGCGTCCTCTGCTTCAATTCATTGGAGTGATCCCGCTCGCACTTGGTATTCTCATCTATTTGCTTGTGGGGAACAAGTGGAAACACTATTTCTTTACCTCCCAATCTTCAGCTAAAAAAGCTTTACTTTACTCCTTGCCGCTGATCCTTGTACTTATCCTCATCGCTTACGGAAATAACGGGCTGAACACCTCCTCTTTACCTGATCTTTTTATGATGCTCCTTATACAGATCCTAGTCATTGGATTGGTAGAAGAAATGTTCTTCCGCGGCTTTATGCTCAGGCTTCTCCTTTCCAAAGGATTCCGTGTTGCCGTCTTTACGACGAGCTTTCTGTTTGCAATTACTCACTCTCTTCAGCTGATTGGCGGGCAGTCTCTCATAGATACCTTTTTTCAAATTATATATGCATTTATCGTCGGACTAGTCCTTTCTCTGCTTATAGTTCATAGACAATCCATCGTCATTCCTATTCTTTTTCATGGACTGAATAACTTCCTTCAATTTATGGGGAATTCGATAGGTAATGTGAATGAACCTGCCGCTATAGAATACCTCATTATTGGAATTATGCTGGTGTATTCCATATACTTATGGCGAAGTATGGCTGCCAAGACAAAGAACGTATCTGACATACCTGATACTCGAAACGTAAATGTGTAAAAAAAAACGCCGTCTCCAATAAACTGTACCCTACAGAGTAGACACTTTGAAAAAAGTCTATCCTGTGGGGTACTTTTGTTTATAATAAGAAAAAAACATCGGAGCGAATAAAGATGACCAAACGATTATTTACGGAAAAAGAACAAGCCCAACTAAAGCGTAATCCTCATGTCCGATCTGTTAGCAACAAAGCGATTACATATACAGATGAGTTTAAACGACTATTTATTAATGAAAATAAGAAAGGAAAGTTACCCAGAACTATTTTTGAAGAAGCTGGCTTAGACGCTGAGCTAATCGGCATAAAACGCATCCATTCTGCTGGAAAGCGTTGGCGTGGAGCTTATCGTGAACATGGAGATGAAGGTCTACAGGATACAAGAAAAACAAACTCTGGTCGCCCCTTAGAGCGAGAATTAAGTTTAGAAGAAAAGGTTTTACGACTAGAAGCAAAAAATCGATTATTACAGGCTGAGAATGAACTTTTAAAAAAGCTCGATCTACTCGAAAGGCAGATGTTGAAGAAGAAATTAAACTCGTAACAAAACAGAAGTTTGAATTAATTCGTCAGACCATTGAAAAATATCAGCTAAATCGCTTGGTACACTATTTGTGTGAAACGATCGGTGTGTCTCGTTCTGGCTACTATAATTATTTCCACGAAAAATCAGTACGAAAGCGTACAGTACGCAATATAGCAGATGAAAAAGTAAGAGATATCATTTTAAAAGCCTATCATTTCCGTCGAAGAAAGAAAGGTGCTCGTCAAATTAAAATGACATTAAAAAATCAATATCATATCATTTACAACTTAAAACGAATTCGTCGCATCATGAAGAAGTTCAATATATTTTGTCCGATCCGAAAAGCGAATCCTTATCGTCGGATGGCGAAAGCGACGCACGAACACCGTACATGTCCAAACCTCTTGCAGCGCCAGTTTAAACAAGGTGTAGCAGGCAAGGTATTATTAACGGACATCACTTACTTATCCTACGCTCACGGTAAACGTGCGTATTTGTCGACGATAAAAGATGCCGAAACGAATGAGATTTTAGCCTATGAAATATCTGATAAGATCACTCTAGATATTGCTTTAAATACGCTACGCCAATTAAAACGCAATCATTCGCACTTTGCGAAAGATGCATTTATTCATTCAGATCAAGGATTCCACTACACAAATCCCCAGTTTCAAAAGTTGGTAAAGAAAATGAAATTAGGACAATCTATGTCACGCCGGGGAAACTGTTGGGATAATGCACCACAAGAATCTTTCTTTGGACATTTAAAAGATGAGATCGATTTAAAGACCTGTGAGACCTTACACGATGTGAAACGTGAAGTGAGAAGTTATATGCTCTATTACAATCATTATCGTGGACAGTGGAACCTAAAGAAGATGCCGCCTGCAAAATACAGACAGCATCTCCTTCAAGTGGCTTAGCTTTTTTTAAAGTGTCCTTTACAAAGGGTACAGTTTACAACAGGGACAGGTATCTTTTCAAATATTAACTTCATGATATAAATGATTCATGGCATTTTTCTTCTACGGAGTTAATCATTAACGGATCTAATCGTTCGTTAGATTAATATGAATGATTTTATGGGTGAATAGTTTATACGTTTAATATAAAAAGCCCGCCATTTAATGGCAGGCTCTTTTTGTTTTGACGGGTGCTGCTAAAGATACTGCATGATGAAACACTTCCTTTATCGCAACACAAAAATAATAAGCTATATACCCTGCAATACCTCCAAGTGTGTTAAGCAAGAGATCATCAACATCAAAGTTCCCCATGGAGAGGATCAGCTGTAAACTTTCCAGGCATAGGCTCATTCCAAACGAACCAATGAGTACAACAATTCCCGAGCTTGCCTTCTTTATTCCCATTGAAATTAAAAAACCAAACGGGATAAAGATAACAAAATTTCCTATTATGTTAACTACATTTCGTAAGTTAGGGTGAGCTGCCTGCCGTCTTAGCGTTCTGAATAGATCAAGATTTGCCGTATCCAATCGATCTACTAGAGAGCCCGGATCAATCAGAGTTTGATGTATTTTACTCAATATGGGCCCTATCTCAATTGAACCAAACTTGAACAATATGACTTTAAATAAAAAACAAATATATAGCAGTAATAACATCCAGACGATGTATGTTCTGCTTTTTCTCTGTGTCGTCTCTGTTTGCATCTTAAATTCCTCCTGTCTTGTCATTCTCAGTAACACATTTCAAGATCTAATCAGACGAATATTCTGTAAAATAAAACTGTTTCTATAGTGCTATGAAATTACATCTCTCTACTGCCGAACGATTTACGCCTTATACGGCAGCATCCATAATTCATCAGCTAGACTCCACTTGGATAAGCAAAAAGTTTGCATCTTCACCAATTGTTTCTTCCTGTTTTCTATGTCTATAGAATAGTAGAAACTTCTTAAATAAAGAGTAGGTTATAATTTAAATTTTTCTTAAGTTTTCCCCTATAAAAATCCTCAGCTGTGCCTTCTTTTGTCTGTTTGTCCGTCAGTTCTTCAACTGCATTTTACATCTGATGCTACAAGCTAAATGACAAAAACGATTCATTCGATAAACGATTAAATTTTTCTTTTCTCGCAATTCCACAATATGGTATATTAAACAACGGGTTAGGTCTATCGAACCATTTATCTTACTTTTGACCTAACTATAATTAGTACCAAGGTTTTATTTTGTTACTGGTTAGAATTGCTGATTAGAAAAAAGAAGTGGAGGTAGCAAGGTGTATTGTCATCAATGTGGGGCAAAATGTGCTTCAGAACAGAAATCGTGTAAAAGCTGCGGGGCAAGATTACTAACTACAGATTTACAACAAGCTGTTATTGAATTAGCAGCAGGCAGTGGACTGAGCAATGCGGAAGTTAATCCCGATTCTATGAATCAAAAAACGGAGCTACGTAAAGCAAAAATCAGTGTTTTTCATTGGCTGATTCCTCTTCTTCTCGCGGGGGTTGTGGGTTTGGGATCACTGCTGTTTTATCAGTACGAGCATTCCATAAACCAAGAAACTTTAAATTTACAACTGCAGGCCAAAGAAGAGGCACTTGAAGGCAAGTATTCAAATGCTGTTAATCTGCTGAAGCAGGCGGAGGAAAAACGCCCTAATTTCGCTGCGCTGACGCGTGATCTGGAGCTTGCAACAAAAGCAGCTCAGCTTCAGACGAAGCTGGATAAAGCTTCTGCGCAGCTAAAAACACAGAAATTAAATGAAGGTGAGAAGCTCCTGAAGCAAGTTCAAGCCACCATTGGTAAACGAAAAGAACCGCTGTTTGGACATCTTCAGAAAGAGCTGACAGCTAATCAAGACAAATTGGCAGTCCTTCGCGTTAAAGGAGAGCTGGATAAGCTGTCCACAGTAGATGAGCTATCGGACAAACTTAACAAAATTAAAGGCCTCAGCGGAAAAGAAGCCGTCTCTGTTAAGGCACAAATTATTAATAAAATCGTTGGTCTAAGTTACACTTCGGCAGAAGAAAAAAAACGAAAAAAAGATTTTGTCGGTGCCCTAAATATAGTCGATAACGGGCTGTCCTATGATTCAGATAATGAGAAACTTACAACGTACCGAAATCAGATTGTAGAAGCTAAACGAGAGTTTGAAGAAGCAGAGGCAGAGCGCATACAGCTTGCTCAGCAGAAAGCAGAAGAAGAGGATCTAAACAACCGCACAGCTGCAGTTGAAGTAACAGACCTCAAAGTTATGCTAGACGATTATGGTGACCTGTCTATCACGGGAATCGTCACGAATACAGCCACTCGTCCGATCTATTCAGTCAACATAGATCTTGATATCTTCAGTTCTTCCTCCGGAGCCTACATCGGAAATGCATATGCTGACGTCTCTCCTTTTAGACTGGAGCCGGGGGAATCCGGGCAATTCTCCACCTCGTATTATGGAGTGTACGAACAGGCAGAAATTTCAGTTACCAATGTATCTTGGTATTTAGAGTAGGAGGAACGAAACGTGAGTAAAGGATTATGGATCAGCACGCTGACCTGCTTAACCATCCTTGGTTTAGGAGGTGGCGGAATGTATTTTATTCATACATCAGCAGCAAATGAGCTGAACGGGCAACCGCTGCTTGCCTTACAGACTTCAGCAGAAACCACAGCAATGACTGCAGAAGGTAAAACAAAAAAGACACGCAAAGAGATTATAGAAGATAGCCAGAAACGTGTTGTTACCATTAAGAGTGGAAACAGCCTTGGTTCCGGGTTTCTGTACAACAAACAAGGTGATATCTTAACCAACGCTCATGTAGTAGATGGTTCAAAACAAGTCACCGTACGTACATTGTCCCAGGAAGAGTATGAAGGAACCGTGATTGGGATCAGTACAGATACAGATATCGCGGTAGTCCGTGTGCCTGATTTAGAAAAGCTCTCTCCACTTTCTTTAGCTGAAGAAGGAAGAGCAGAAGTGGGAGATGAAATTCTTGCGCTTGGCAGCCCCCTTGGATTTGAGAACACGGTCACTACAGGAATTGTCAGCGGGCTAGATCGAAGCTTTGATATCGCCCCCTATACATATAGTAATCTATACCAGATTTCTGCACCCATTACCCATGGGAATAGCGGCGGACCACTTATTAGCAGCGATACGGGAAAAGTCTTGGGTATTAATTCAGCAATCGCTGATGAGGATTCTACTATTGGATTTAGCATTCCCATTCCCAGCATCCTTCAGCAGGCTAGGGAATGGTCTAAAACCCCTATGACAGAACTTCCTAATTTGCCGAACGACGATGATATTGATTCGGATAGCAATGTACAAACCGGAGACGAGCGAGATATTGTGACCTACTTTTATCAAAGCCTTAATGATGGCGATTATGTCACTGCTTACTACCTTCTAGGAAGTGATTGGCAAAGCGGGATAAGCTATGAGGATTTTCGGGCAGGTTATCTACATACTGGCTACATAGATATCGGATCTGTCACTCTTAAAGAACAGGCAGATGAAGCTATGGTCGAAATTGAAATCACAGCCGAAGAATGGCGCGACAGCGGTACCGTATATCAAAATTACCGGATGAGCTACACTGTCGGTTATGAGAATGGTGATTTGAAGATCCTTCATGGAAAGGGAAAAAAGATATAGTAAACTGTGAATTAGTACATTAAATTATTGTGAAAAGTACGACTATGAAAAGAGAAAAGATATGCTCAAGAAATATCCAATTGAGAAAAGGAAAATTTTATATACGTTTCAAAGTCTAATTAAGAACGCCACCGGATATTTCGGTGTTGTTCTTATTTTTTAAAAATATTATTGTATGCCTCTTCACCTATTTCTATCAGTTTCTAACTTAGTTATAAAGAGAAAATACCATCGTATTAAAGGACAAGAAGAGCCGAGCAAATGTCAGGATATAGTCCTGGATCTACTCGACTCTATTACGAATACTTCGATTTTAACTGGATTCATGATCTTTCTCCTTTTGAGTCCAGCTACTTGTCAGTATGAAGCTTATTATTTCTTAATTTCCAAATTACAATTTCTTAATAATCCCACTTAACGGTTTTGAAATTCACGCTTCCCTCTGTCACAAAAAAACGAATATCTTTGCTGTCTTGACTCGGGAAAATCCGACTCGTAAATACCTCAATACCGTCATTCACAAAAATTTCTACCGAAGAGGAATCAACAAACAAGTGGAATTTTATTCTGTCTGCCTCCAAACTACACGATCTTGTTGTTCCATAAGCGGCGCCCACCTCTTCGCCTGATAAAGTACGGTCAAGGATTACTTTTTTCTGAGAAACGTCATATTTAATTACCGTTTTTTCTTCATTGCTTGCACGAAATTCAATTCCAAACGCAGCTGCATCTGCTTGTTCAAATTCACAAATCAATTCATAAGTGGTTCCCTTAAACCCATCAACCATTTTTGTTTCATTAAAAAGCGCAGCTTCTGCTTCATATTTATATTTGCGAAGTGCCTGAAGCTCCTTAACCGGCTGTTGCACCAACTTACCATCCCGAATAAATAGCTGTCTCGGTAATGTGAGGCAATGTGCCCACTCATTCCGGTCCGTTGGATATTCAATATCCGGTAAGCCCATCCATCCCACAAGGATTCGGCGCTCTTCTGGATCTATCATAGTTTGCGGAGCATAAAAATCAAAACCTCGATCAAGCTCTATGAAGTCACCATGCTGTAATACTCTACTCTGTAGATCGAGCTTCGCTCCAAGGACATAACCCGATTGATAAATATTATGGAATTTATCTCCCTCTGGCTCTAAGCCTTGTGGCGAGAAAATGAGTACTCCTTGATCTTGAAGTTCAAAGTAATCGGGACACTCCCACATGTAACCGAATGAGTCCAACTTTGTCTTGATTTCCCCTTCAAACTCCCAAGTCATTAGATCCGCCGAACTGTATAAGACTACACAGCCTGTTTTGTTGTCTCTCTGTGCTCCAATAACAAGATAGAAAGTATCTCCTGATTTCGACACCTTTGGATCACGGTAATGATCCGTATACCCGGCAGGAACATCAGCAATAATCGGTTTATCCAGTTTTTTGGATATTTCACCTTGCTGATTCATGATTGCCATACATTGATAAGGGTGCCTTATCCACTGCTCATCCCGTGTATTCCCTGTATAAATTAAATATAATTTATCATTATGCTCTATAGCACTTCCCGAATAAGCCCCATGACTGTCAAATTCATCACCAGGTGTTATTCCTATTCCAACGTTCTCCCAGTGAACAAGATTTTTAGATTTAGTATGATACCAATATTTCAGACCGTGTACTGGCCCAAGTGGAAACCACTGATAGAATAAATGATATTCCCCATTATAATAAGAGAACCCGTTCGGATCATTCAAAAGCCCGGTTTCCGGTTGAATATGAAACGTTTGCCGCCATGGACAAAGGTTAACTTTATTTTTTAGGTTGCTTATTTCCTCTGGGCTAACTTCTTCTATTTTTCGGTACCTCTGTTCTCTCGTCCAATCCATATCATTAACTCCTTTAAATAAAACCAGAATCATCCTTGTGGCGAAGCGCTTTCATCAAGTCTTTGCTTGCAGATATGAGAAATCGACTTTGCCATCAAGGACTTTATTTATCTGTATTAATCCTGTTATGAGCTAAGATCTGCCCTTTTTATAATAATGTTTCCGTATAATATAGTGAATAATCCACCACATGTTAATGCGATCAAATGAGCGATAATATAATGAAGATGCCCGTGATTTTCAGCAGATACAATGGCTAACCCTGGAAGAGCGGTAGTTCCAAATCCGATTGAAGTAAGTTTAGTTAGATATACATAACCGCCTGCAATCGCTCCTCCAATACATCCAGCAATCACCGGGAATTTATATTTTAGAGTGACCCCAAAAATGGCTGGCTCTGAAACACCAAATATGACGGAACCAAATGCTGAAATTCCAAGTTCTTTTACTTTCGTATTTTTTCGATGTAAAAGGACATATCCTAATACTGCTCCCCCTTGTCCAAACAAGGCTACTGACATTAATGGATTTATGAAATTTCGCCCTGTATCGATAAGAAGCTGTGCTTCTACCGCACCTATAACATGGTGTAACCCTGTAATTACGATGATTTGCTGAATTCCTGCAAAGATCATATATCCAAAGATGCCTAAGTTTTGTGTAGTCCATAATAATGAAGTGGTTACCAATTGAGCTAATTCACGGCCAAGCGGCCCGATGATTGTAAATAATAGTATAGAAGAAACGAGTACAGTTAACATCGGTGCTAAAAACAACTTGATCATGTCAGGCACTTTTTTAATAAAGAACTGATCTAGTTTGGCTACTACATATCCCATCATTAGAGCAATAATAATGCCGCCTTGAAATCCAACAAGTTCAATATTTAACCCTAAAATATTTATCACTTCAGGATTAACATTGCCTTTAGCTACTTCATAAGCATCTGCTAAGTTCGGATGCAGCATGATCGCGCCAATAACTAAACCAAGAATGGGTCTGCCGCCATATCTTTTAGTTGCAGAATATACGACTAACAACGGTAATATAGTAAATATTCCAGATGATACAATCGACAGCAACCGGTTAATCCCTTCTAAAGCGGGGTACATTTCTATAACTGATTTTTCTCCAAATAACCCCTGTTGTCCTAACAAACCTGTAATCCCCATTAATAGGGCAGCGGCAAGGATCCCAGGCATAATCTCAATAAATACATCAGATAAAGATTTGATTGCTTGCTGGAAAAAATTCTGTTTCTGAGAGGACTTTGTCTTCACATCACTTAGAGACATATTTTCTGTTTCTGTGAGCTTAGAAAACACTGCATAAATGTCGTTTACTAAGCCTGCACCAAAAATAATTTGAAGCTGATCTCCAGCTATGAAAACTCCTTTAACTAAATCTATATTTTCTACTTTCTTTAAATCAGCCTTATCGTTGTCTTCTAATACGATTCTTAGGCGGGTCGCACAATGTGCGACTCCGGCTATATTTTCTTTTCCTCCTATATTCTCTAATATCTCTTCCGATATCGTTTTGTATTGTTTCTTTTTGTCTTTCATGTCGCTTTTCCCTCTTTCCTGACTGCTCAATTATGATGTTTGGTAAATCTCCAGAACATACTTAGAAAGTCTTGCTTGATCCTTGGTAATGTAATCCCTGCATTCATTAGTTCGTCTCCACCAAATAGCTCACCCGTCTCGACATTTTTATAAATATAGTCTGGATTAAGCCCTTTGAATTTGAGGGTTCGAAGGGAAGCTCCTGGTTGCGAGAGCACTTTGAAGTAACTAGCTACTACTTCTGATTGATCATCAGAAACAAAGTTCCAGGCAGCTTCATTTCCTTCGAATGGACTGAGTATTCGATGAAATTTTCCGAACTGGATAATCGGCCGAATCTCTTTATATAAAGCAACTTGATTTTTGATTTCCTCTTTTTCTTGAGCTGTTAATGTTGTAAGATCTAGCTCATATCCGAAGTTTCCAGCCATTGCAACATGACCTCTTGTCTCCAGGGGAGTTACTCTTCCCACTTGGTGATTAGGTACAGTGGATACATGTGCACCCATGGTAATCGGCGGATATACGAGACTGGTTCCATATTGAATCTTAAGTCTACACATGGCATCCGTATTATCGCTTGTCCACGTTTGCGGCATATAGTGAAGCATTCCTGGGTCAAAACGACCGCCACCACTAGAACAACTTTCAAACAATATATTAGGGAATCTCGATGTGATTTCTTCCATTACCTTGTACAGACCCAGCATATAACGGTGAGCAGTTTCACGTTGTCTTTCTGGTGGCAATGCAGCTGATCCTATATCTGTCATATGCCGATTCATGTCCCATTTCACATAGGTAATCGGTGCACTTGCTAAAACATCTGATACAGATTCAATAACGTACTGACACACTTCCTCACGCGATAAATCCAAAACAAGTTGATTCCGACCTAGTGTGTGCGGCCGATTTTCTACATGCAGACACCAATCTGGGTGTTTTCTATATAAATCGCTGTCCATTGAAATCATTTCAGGCTCAAACCATAATCCAAACTCCAGGCCGAGCTCACAAATCCGATTAGCAAGGTCTAATAATCCATTTGGCAGTTTACGCTGATCCACAACCCAATCCCCTAGTGAACTGTTATCATCGTCTCTTTTTCCAAACCATCCATCATCTAATACAAGCAGCTCAATACCCGCTTTTTTTGCTTCTACGGCAATTTCTTCAATCTTTTCCGCATTAAAATCAAAATACGTAGCTTCCCAGTTATTAATGAGTATGGGCCTTAGCTTATCTCGGAATGTTCCGCGGCATAATCTTTTACTATATAGCTCGTGAAAGATCCTAGACATATCCCCCAGCCCATTTGCTGTGTAAGCCATTACAACTTCAGGAGTTTGAAACGTTTCTCCCGGTTCCAATAACCATGAGAAATCAAAAGGATTCATACCTATAGATACTCTTGTATTTCGATATGGGTCTACTTGAACTTGAGCCGTGAAATTTCCACTGTAAACAAGGTTAAATGCATACACTTCCCCTTGATCTTCATCGGTCCCTTTTCTTACTAATGATAAAAATGGTGCTTGTTGTGGACTGCTCGCCCCCCGGCAGCTATCAACTAACTGAACGCCTGGAACAATTCTGCGTCTCTCCATATTTTTTTCATTGTTATGAGCACCATATAGTGTAATTAATTCATACTCATCATCTCGAAAATCAATGCTTGCACTCAGCGCCCGAAGCATCTTCAAATTTTGTGACCCTTCATTTTTAAAATGAACCGACCTTGTGATTACATCTAATTCCGGGTACAGACTATAAGTTAGCGTCACAATCAATCCCAGCAGCTTATCCTCCATGATAAGCTCCAGTGTTTCTGCCTCATTCTCATCCTCTACATAAGTAGATGGCAATCCTTCTAATTTAGGCTTTCCTTTATACATTTTGTATTCTTTATAACGAAGATCCGTTATCGTTGAGCCATTATTTAGCTGGATTTGATATGCCGGAATTCTAAAATCCCCATTCCCATAAGCGGGATATTCTTGAGGCAGCGTATCGAGTGAAAATGTTCGATCCGAAGCATCAGGGTTAGGAGAAAATCCTCTATCCATATAAATAATTTTATTGCTGCCACGATAGGTGTGAACTCTTTTCCCCCAATATAAATGTGCTAAATATCCATCCCGAACAACCTGCATTACATAACTTGTATTTTTCCCTTGCAGATGAAATAAAAGCTGTTCGTTATTGATGTGAATTGCCATAAAATCCTCCTTCAAGTTAATAGTCATTGATATAACATAGATAATAGATACAGAACTGGATAGTAAATAATGTAGTATTTGTTATTCCTCATAATCTATTTCACAACAAATAAAATAAGCTGATAAAAAATATGAAGCATAATAAGAAAGCGTTTTAAATATTGTGTACTCTTGATATAAGCATCGATATCATTTTCATACTAGATCTAATATAGTTTCATTTTATAACTTTACATTGAAAATAAATATGGAATAATGTAGATTGAGTATTAAACCATGTGATAACTTTCTATCATTTTTAATGGAGGTAACAAGAATGACCTCAAGTTTTTCTAATCATTTTTCTAATCATTCCTACAGTAATCTAGATCTTAACTTGTACACATGCGGTAGAGAAGCTTGCGAGGGAAATCACTCCTATGGCCCAGCGATTCGAAGCGGATATATGATTCATTATGTATTAAGAGGAAAAGGTATTTTTAAAGTACATGACAAAACTTATGAGCTCGGTCCACAAGATGCTTTCTTAATAGAGCCAAACAACCTAATTTATTATGAAGCAGATGCGGATGACCCTTGGGAATATATTTGGATTGGTTTTAGCGGGGTAAAAGCAAAAGAATATCTGAATAGGACAAGTTTATCTACAGACAATCCCATCTTCACGTTTGAGCAAACGCATAGTCTGGCTGATTGTATGAAAAGCATCATAAGTATGACGGCACTGAATTCTAATAAAGACCTGCTGCTGACATCAAAGCTCTATGAATTTTTCTATGTATTATGTGAGCTTTATCCGAATCTCGAAATTACTAGTGAAGTAAAACAACAGAAGTATATTGAAGATGCGCTTCAATTCATTGAGCAAAATTATGCAAATCATATTACTGTAAATGATGTGGCTAAACATATTTCTATTGATCGTTCCTATCTGCACCGGTTATTTAAGCAATATCTTAATAAATCCCCTCAACAATTTTTACTGAATCTAAGAATCGAAAAATCATGTTTTTTATTAGCCAATTCTTCACTTAAAATCGGAGATATCGCTCGGTCGGTAGGGTATAAAGATGTGCTTTTATTCTCGAAAATTTTTAAACAAATAAAAAACTGTACGCCCTCAGAATATAGGAAGAGGCTACTTTAAATAATGACTAACGGCTTCATTCTTTGAAGCTGTTAGATTCTTGTAATTAACAACGATGAAGATCACTTAACTACATTTACTTTTTAGGTAATGAATTCATACTACAGCAATTACGAAGCACTAAAGGAGCTAGAACCCCGTCACAAGCCACTTTACCCGCATAAGAGCATTACCCCCTACATCATTCTATATAGACTAGAGACATCCCCTCATAAGTTAACAAGCGTATAGCTAATCAGATTCTATTGTCTACAGGGTTCATTTAATAAAGCCATTTAATAAAGCGCCTCCCTCTACTCTGTATGCCTCTACTAAAATATTGATTTTTCAAAGTCTAGCCAGGATCATAATATGATAAGTTAAAAAAGAAAAAACCGAGCAAATAGCCGGAAATAATCCAGCATTTGCTCGGTTTTAATATAAATTTATTTACAATGAAATATGAGTTTTAGAGTAATGGTATGAGTTTATTTGTAACTTAACCTAACTCACTCACATTGACATTACTTAATATTATTCAACAGTTACACTCTTCGCAAGGTTACGTGGTTTATCCACATCAAGACCCAGAGCAAGAGATGCGTAGTAAGCAAGCAATTGAAGTGGTACAACAGCTAGTGTTGGAGTCAAGATTGGCAATGTTTTAGGAATTGCATATGCTTGGTCTACGGATTTAAGCAGAGTTGCTACATTCTCTTCATGAGTAATGACCATAACATCCGCACCGCGTGCTTTCACTTCTTTGATGTTACTTACTGTTTTCTCAAGAACATCTTCTTGTGTAGCCAGAGCAATAACAGGAATACCTTCTTCGATCAAAGCAAGTGTTCCGTGCTTCAATTCTCCAGCTGCATATGCTTCAGAGTGAATATAAGAGATCTCTTTCAGTTTCAAGGAACCTTCTTGTGCTACAGCGTAGTCAACACCGCGGCCGATGAAGAACAGGTTCTTGTGTGTAGAGATTTGCTCTGCATATTCTTTGATTGTTTCTGCTTGTTCAAGCATTTGCTCCACTTGCTCAGGCAGAGCTTGCATTGCAGCAATAATGTTTGCAATGGTTTCTTCTGTTTGTGTTCCGCGAACTTGTGCAAGATACAAGCTAAAGAGCGCAAATGCGATAAGCTGGGAGCTGTAAGCTTTGGTTGAAGCAACAGCAATTTCTGGACCTGCAAGTGTAGCAAGTACATCGTTCGCATCACGAGCAATCGAGCTTCCTACTACGTTAGTGATTGCAAGTACGTGTGCACCGTTTGCTTGAGCTTCACGAAGTGCAGCAAGCGTATCAGCAGTTTCACCAGATTGGCTGACAACAATTACGAGTGTATCAGAGTTCACGATTGGTGAACGGTAACGATACTCGGAAGCCACATCAGTTTCTACTGGAATACGTGCCAATTGTTCAATCATAGTACGTCCTACAAGACCAGCATGGTATGCAGTTCCGCATGCAATGATTTGAATGTTTTTAATATTTTTAATTTTCTCTTCTGTCAAGTTTAGATCAGGAAGAACAATCTTTTTATGATCTTCAGAAATACGGCCAAGCATAGTTTCACGGTATGCTTTTGGCTGTTCGTAAATTTCTTTCAACATAAAGTGAGCAAATCCGTTTTTCTCAGCTGTAACAGCGTCCCAATCGACACGAGTCATTTCCCGAGAAATAAAATTCCCCTCAATTGTCATCAATTCGACAGAGTCTTTTGTCAGAACTGCCATCTCACCGTCATTCAGGATATACACGTTACGAGTATATTCGAGAATAGCTGGAATGTCAGAGCCAATAAAGTTCTCGCCTTCACCAATACCGATGATCAGTGGGCTTGCTTGACGAACAGCAACCAATTTATCTGGCTCATACTCAGTAAGTACTCCAAGTGCAAAAGCACCACGCAGGTGTTTAATCGCTTTTTGTACTGCTTTTACGATATCGCCGTCGTATTCACGTGCAACCAAGTGAGAGATAACTTCGGTATCAGTTTCAGATGTAAAGCTGCATCCTTCAGCGATCAATTCATCTTTCAGTTCCAAGTAGTTCTCAATAATTCCGTTATGAACTACAGAGAATTTCATGCTGTTATCTGTATGTGGATGAGAGTTCTCATCCGAAGGCTTACCATGGGTAGCCCAGCGTGTATGTCCAATTCCTGCGTTACCTTGTAGTGGAGCATCTTCAAGCTTCGCTTCAAGATTAGCAAGACGACCAATTGATTTTTGAATTTGAAGACCGTTTGGAGTGAATACAGCAATCCCCGCAGAATCATAACCACGGTACTCCAATTTTTTCAAACCTTCTACTAATACATTTTGCGTATTTTTAGTTCCGATATATCCAACGATTCCACACATAGGTAAATTCCTCCGATTTTAAATCATGCGAAGGAGATACATGCATAGTTTGCAAAAATAAGCATGAGGAAATAATTGTCTGATATGCGGGTGACAAACCCTTTTACGGTACATTTCACAGCTTTTCATAAGACCATGTCCTGAAATCATAGCATCTAGCTACTTTAGCTAATCCGTATTTTCTATCGTATTTCATGTCACGATGAATGCATATCAACCTCATGTAGTATTATGCAAAGATGCTCTCCTCGTGCATGTCTAATTTTGTATTTTAGTTTAATCACCTATCGATTCGTTGTAAAAACAGTCACCTGTTTCTTTTCCGTACTCGAATTAGCGGTATGGTGGAATACCGGGAGGTCCCCGCCGAACAATCCGAACACCTCCACCTCGTCAACTTGCCCATCCGTCCAATTGTTATAGAGCAACTGGTTCCGTACGCTGGCACAAGTTCTGGCGCTTTTAAAACGTTGTAACCTCACGATCCTCACTTTCTGTATCTGAATCACACAACTCATTATATGCATCTCATGTACGTTTTGCAATGGCGCTTTATACCTTACATCAATTTTCATCATTTATACCCATAAAAGAGAGCCTGGGAAACCGTTACTAGTCTCTCAGGCTCATTTTTAAGCTTATTGTTTTATACAGAAAGCTCTTTTTTCACGACAACTGCAATTTGTTCTACGAATTGTTCCAATTCGTCACGGTCTGGACCTTCTGCCATAACACGAATTAAGGACTCGGTTCCAGATGCCCGCACTAGGACACGGCCGTTATCGCCAAGCTTGTTCTCTACTGCAACAATAGCTTCTTCAATGCCTTTATTTCCTTCAAACTTGCTCTTGTCTTCTACACGAACATTCACAAGAACCTGAGGATATTGTTTCATGATTGATTTAAGCTCGCTGAGTTTTTTACCAGACTCTTTAAGTGTATTGACTAGCTGAATACCTGTCAGCATACCATCACCAGTCGTATTGTAATCAAGGAAGATTACATGTCCGGATTGTTCTCCGCCCAGGTTATATCCCCCGCGGCGCATTTCTTCCATCACGTAACGGTCGCCGACTGCAGTTTTTGCTGTTTTAAGACCTAATTTTTCAGTTGCTTTATAGAATCCAATATTACTCATCACCGTGGACACGATGGTTCCGTCTTTTAATTTGCCTGCACGATTCATTGCATCGCCGCAAATACACAGAATAAAGTCACCGTCTACTTCTGCCCCTGTCTCATCAATAGCAATCAGACGGTCTGCATCGCCATCAAAAGCAAGTCCAAGGTCTGCACCATGACGCAGAACTTCTTCTTTTAGTTTCTCGGGATGGGTAGATCCGCAGTGATCATTGATATTAAGTCCCGTTGGTTCCGCACCAATGGTGATTACTTCAGCTCCTAGGTCTGCAAACAGTTTTGGAGCAAGTTCATAAGCAGCACCATGTGCACAGTCGAGTACAATTTTCAGTCCGTCAAAACGAGATGAAACTGTTGTTTTCAAGTAATCAATATATTCAAACTTCGCTTGATCATTAACGGTAAGCGCACCTAAATTACCCCCGATTGGACGTGGGAGTTCATCTTCATAAGCATCCATTAACTCTTCAATGCGATTCTCTGTCTCATCAGAAAGTTTAAAACCATCGCCACCAAAAAATTTGATGCCGTTATCTTGTACCGGATTATGAGAAGCTGAGATCATTACTCCCGCATCTGCTTTAAGAGTTCGCGTCAAATACGCTACTGCTGGTGTAGAAACGACACCAAGACGAATTACATCTGCCCCGATGGACAATAGTCCAGCGATTAGAGCTGATTCCAGCATAAGTCCTGAAATTCGAGTATCCATACCAATCACCACTTTTGGACGCTCTACTCCGCCAGCTAGTACATAACCTCCACAGCGGCCAATACTGTAGGCCATTTCTGCTGTTAATTCTTTATTGGCAACTCCACGAACTCCATCGGTACCAAAATATTTCCCCATTGTTTGTTTACCCCTCTTTTTTTATATCATCTTTATCAAAAATTCGTTTTCATATCTGCTTTTTAAAAAACTATAATGGCTTATACAGTGTTTCTATTACGGTGATGAAAGATTAGCTCCCGCTGAGCTATCGTTTTCTTCTGAATCGCTTTCCATAGTCTCGTCATTGTTCCCATCTGAGGATCCTGTATCTGTATTCTCTTCTGATCCTTGATTTGGTGTTTCCGCTTTGCTATCTTCATCCGGCTTTGTTTCAGGTTCGACCGGTGTTGTAGACGTTTCTTTCGAATCATCCTTCACATGTACGGAAACTTTAAGATCCCCCGAAGAAGACGTAACCGTCACGTAATCAGGTGCTTCTACCTGTAACGCAACTACATGATTACCTTCCTTGAGGTTTCTCGCGTCCGCAACAAGTTTAATATCACTAGCATCCACATTATCCAGCATATCACTCGGACCCGAAACCGTTATATCTTTATTTGCACTTTGGGGACGAGTTATTGTCGCAGTAAAACTGCCCCCAGGTTCCTGAAGAGTAATGGGAACGTTACGAATTATTTTCTCGCTAATCGACGATTCTTCCGATGCAACAACAGTTACCGTAAGGACAACGGAGCTCGGCTCGATTTTCTCAAAACCAGAGGGCGGCGTCAAGTCCGCTTTAATTGTCTCTGTGCCGGCCTCTGTTAGAGTACTAAGGTCCAAAGTCACTCCACTATAGGACTCTATCCCTACTATCGCTTCTTGGCTTCCAAACAACGTTACCTCACTCACATTTGAATCCACTTTGGCTAAAGTAAGCCCTTCGGGGAGCTGACCTTCATACTTAATTTTCAAAGGAACTTTAGCGAACTCCTCAGTTATCGGAATATCGACAGAGACTGCAGCTGGTTCAATGACCGCTCCTTCTATCTCTTTTCCTTCCAGATCATAAGCTGCTAACTTCACCTTTTTCTCAGTTACATTCTCAGTTGCCCCATCAATATTAACCGTGCCCTGAACTTTCCCAACAGCAGCAAGTTGACTAACCGGTAAGGTGACTTTTACAGGTTCATTTGGCGTAATAACTGGTATCCCTGCTGCATATCCATCTGCCGGGGTTCCTGTGGTGACCACATTTACTTCAAAGTTTTGTGACGATAATTCCTCAATCGTAACGGTTACGCTCGAAGGTTCCATAGACACAAATTCCACGCCTTTTGGAACTACATGACTAAGAGGAAGCGTCGTCGTACCCGGGCCCACATTACTTAAATCCAGTCTTACTTTATATTCATCCGTGAATACAGAAGTGAGTACAGAGCGCTGACCTCTAACCTGCATTTCTACTTCCGTTTCACTCATGGATGTCAGTACATATTTAGACGAATCAATTCCATAGGCTTCAATTTTGACATTATCGATCGCACGAGGTTCTATTGAAGTGTTTGTTGTCGGTGTCGGTGTAACATCGTTCGAATGAACCATAGCCCACAACAAAAGACTGACAGCGAGCGCCAAGATTTTGGCAAAATTGTTATTATTGAACCATTTATCCATTACTGACGTCCCCCCTTCCGTTTCCAGAACGGGTTACGTTTCTCTTTTAGCGTAGAAGATGGACGAAGTTCTTCATGTAATTTGGAAATGAGTGATTCTTCTTTAATATCTCTTACCACCTGACCATTAATCGCAAGAGAAATTTGACCTGTCTCTTCCGATACGACAATGGCGACCGCATCGGCAACTTCACTGACTCCAATGGCTGCCCTGTGGCGTGTGCCAAGTTCTTTACTAATGAAAGGATTCTCTGATAAAGGTAAATAACAGGCTGCCGCCGCAATCTGTTTCCCTTGCAGAATAACAGCTCCATCATGGAGCGGTGTATTCGGAATGAATATATTGATGAGCAGTTCCGAACTTAACACAGAGTTCATCTTAATACCTGATTCCGTATATTCGTTGAGCCCTGTTTCTCGTTCAAAGACAATCAAAGCTCCGATCTTGCGGCGAGAGCAGTAGTTGATGGCTTTAATCAATTCATTCGTAAACCTGCTAAACTCCTCATTATCTGCACTAATCCGATTAAACCATTTACCTCGTCCTAACTGCTCAAGTGCGCGGCGGAGCTCAGGTTGGAAGATGATGAATAGACCAACCACACTGAACGTAAAGAACTGGTTCATGAGCCACTTTAATGTGTAGAGATTAAACCAGGTACTGACAACCCAAATCACCACAAGTAAAAGGATCCCCTTCAGCAATTGCACAGCACGTGTACCCCGAACAAGCAGGATGATTTGGTATATAATGTAGCCTACAATTAATATATCTATAATGTCTTTAATGGACTCTTGCCATGTTAAGTCCGCAAAATAGTTCATCCTTTTGCCCCCGTTATCCCCTTGTAGAGTAAACGCTACACGCTATCTAAAGTTGTATTTATAGTATGTTCTTCTTTATATCTAGGTTATAACGTTAAAGTACAACTTGCAAGCGAGCAACCATCAAATTACCCATTTATTATAAATATGCCCTGTTCTATGAAAAAAAGAGCCCCTCGCAGTCGAGGTGCCCTGGTAATGTTTATGAAATATAGCTTAACGAATACCAATAAATACCTTCTTAGCGATATGCTACAACAGACATGATGTTTGTTACCTTATACCAAATCCAATCCAGTGCCTGGTCTATGCTCTTGATCTGCCCGGAAACATGTGCTGTAGAAGCTTGCATATTGTAAGAACCATCAATAACCGTAAGATTTCCCTCTACGTTGCCATATATCTGAGCTGTTCCATTTTCCACGGTTAAATCGCCGTTTATAGACTTACCTTCTGGAATAATAACATTATTCCCTTCAATTACGATTTGATCCAGATCATTGCCTTTAACGATCAGCTGATCGCTCTGATCCCAGAAGCTAAGAGTACTGGACAACATAACTAACAAAAATACAGCAGCAGCAGTAAATGCAGGATGTCGCTTCACCCATTTCAGCCAAGGTTGCTGCTTCTTCGGTTGTGGTACAGCACTCATGATCCGATCAGTCAGCTCATCTGAAGCAGACGGGGAATAATGTTTCATAGCGTATAGCAGCATATCCGTCTGTTCTAACTCTTTAAAAAGCATGCGGCAGTCAGGACACATCGATAAATGATTCTCGAGCCCCTTTTTCTGGGAAGTCGAAAGTTCATCATCTAAATATTCATGCATTAAAGAGGTGATTTCATTGCAATCCATATGAGCATATCCTTTCCTCAAGATCTATGAAGTCTCACGTCTATTCTAACTTGTTTGCGTAACTACGTATTAAACATAAGACTCATTTTCATGTTATACGCAGTGACGATCAAGATCGTTTCATTAAATTTTAAAAATAACAAAACAACCTACAGTTTATATTCAAGTTTTTTACGTAAAAACTCACGACCCCTATGTACTCTTGTCTTGATGGTTGTTACCGGCATGTCCAATACTTCACTAATTTCCTGTAAAGAGAGATCCTGCAAATAGCGCAGTACCATAATGGATTTATACTTTGCTGGCAAAGTTTCAATGGCATCTCGGATAACGCGCTGTGTCTCTGATAACAGAGCTTCACTTTCCGGCGTCCGATCATCACTTGGGAGCATGGCATAACCATCTGTGCCTTCCTGCTCACCGATTTCCGCATCAAGTGAATACGAAGGTTTTTTTCTTCTTAACCTATCGATACACAAGTTCGTAGCAATACGGTAGATCCATGTAGAAAACTTCTGTTCAGGATCATATTTCTCCATATTCCGGTATACCCGTAAAAAAGTTTCCTGTACAATATCTTCCGCTTCGTGCCGATTATTGAGCATACGATAAGCCAAATGAAATAATTTGTCTTTGTATAACTCAACAAGCTCAGCAAATGCTCGCTGATCTCCCTTTAGTATGAGTTTGACCAACCTTTTTTCTAAATTGTCCACCATCTATTCCCCCAGACTTGCTGATGGGTCTTTCGTACCGCCCTATTTGGCTTACCTACATCATTCAAATCGTAATCGATGTACACCTAAAATGCAATCCATTTCAGCGAAGAATCCATTAAAAATATTACAAAAAAACGGGGTCTCTTTTACAAGATCCCCGTTAATTGAAAAACCTATAGTCATGATTTCGTTTTGTTATCTAACGACTTATCAACCTGTATTTCGTAGTCCTGCAGCAATACCATTGATGGTTAACAACACTTCACGAAGCAGCTCCGCATCATCGCCGTCTTGCTCACGCAGTTCACGCAGCTCTGCAAGCAGTTGTACTTGGAGATAACTCAATGGATCAACATACGGATTACGCAAACGGATCGATTCTTGAATAACAGGTACGTTATCCAAAATTTCCTGTTGTCCTGTTACTTTAAGTAACAGATCTTTGGTTAACTTATATTCTTCTTTAATAAGTCCCACAATCCGATTACGTACTTCTTCATCCTTAACCATATAAGTATACTGTTTGGAAATATTCATATCTGCTTTGGCTACTGCCATTTGTACTGTATCAATCAAGGTACTAAAGAAAGGATAGTTATTATACATATCTTGTAGAACCTTCATGTTCTCTTCCTTACCTTGGTAGAAACTCTGTAGCCCCGTACCAGCTGCGTACCATGCCGGGAAGAGGTAACGGCTCTGTGTCCATGCAAACACCCATGGAATCGCACGCAGGTCCTCAAAACGGTCACTATTCTTACGCTTAGATGGACGAGAACCAATATTTAATTCCCCAATCTCAGGTAAAGGTGTAGATTCTTTAAAGAAACTGAAGAAATCTTTGTCGCGGAAAATAAGATCTTGGTACTTTTCCAGTGAAACTTCAGAGATCTCTTTAATGATTTCTTTCCAGCCTGCTTCTTTTTCATCGACTTTCTCCGTACGAGCAGCAGTTGCTGATGTTAATAGTGCAGATGTAGCTTGCTCTAGGCTGCGATAAGCAATCCCTTTAAGTGAATAACGAGAAGAGATAACCTCTCCTTGTTCAGTAATTTTAATTCCTCCACCTATGGTATGAGACGGCTGAGCCAAGATACTACGATTTAATGTCATTCCTCCGCGTCCAAGAGCTCCTCCGCGTCCATGGAAGAATTTCAATTTCACTCCATAATCTTTACTCATTGCCGTAATATCATTCATCGCCACAAGCAGTTCCCAGTTCGCAGTAACTACTCCGCCGTCTTTGTTACTGTCGGAGTATCCGAGCATAATTTCTTGTACGTCATTTCTCGCTTGGACACTTCTGCGATATACCGGTAAATCAAACAGACGTTTCATGATTTGCGGCGCAGCATGTAAGTCATCAATAGTCTCAAATAAAGGTACAGATTGAATAGAGCATACAACAGTGCCGTCTGGTTCAACACGATACAACCCAACCTCTTTAGCCAGGACCATTACTTCGAGCAGATCACTTGCACCTCGTGTCATACTAATCAGATAACTATTTATGCAGTTCTTTCCGTACTCTTTTTGAGCCCGGTAGATGGTACGATACACTTCCAAGCATTCATGTGTATTCTCACTGTATTTAAAGTGAGATGATGTTAATGGACGCGGATCATTGAGCAAATCAGCAAGTAAATTAATTTTTTCTTCCTCGCTGAGCGCTGAATAATCTTCCACAATATTCATATGAGCTAAAATTTCTGTCATCGCATTTTCATGCTCTTGACTGTGCTGACGAATATCTAAAGTAGCAGTGTGGAATCCAAAAAGTTCTACTTGGCGGATCGTTTTCTTGATATACGTATCTGCAACATAGTCAGCATAATGATGACGCAAGCTACAATCGATCACTTTCAAATCACGAATTAATTCTTCTGGTGAGTCATACCGGTTCGGCTGACCCAATGTACTCTCATCCAGAATATTACTTAGTTTAGTAATCATATAAGCAAGCTTAATACGGTAAGGTTCTTTCTCATTACGCCATATGTCTGCTTTCTTAATGACAACATGTTTTCGATCTTCTTCGATCGAAGCCATTAATTCTTCCGATACGTTTACGATATTAGTGCTAAAACTTAGAACCCCCATCAGTTCAATGAGAATACGTTTATATTCGCGTATAGCAAGCTTACGTTGTACTCGAAGAGTCTCCCAAGTTACATCAGAAGTTACCGATGGATTTCCATCACGGTCTCCACCGATCCAAGAGCCGAATTTCAGGTACGTTGGTACATGCCAGCGATTTTCTGGGTAATATTTTTGCAAGCAGCGTTCTAGTTCTTCGTAAACATCCGGTAGTACATGGAATAAAGTTTCATGGAAATAGTACATTCCATTTCTTACTTCATCAAGCACAGTTGGTTTACGATCTCTCAGTTCGTCCGTTTGCCACAGGGTAATCACTTCGTTAAGTAATTTCTCCCGCAGCTGTTCACGTTCTCGGAGCGTTAGTATAGGATTATCTAATAGCATGACATCTTCTGATATACGTTTATGTATATCCAGAATAACACGACGCATGGCTTCCGTAGGATGCGCAGTCATAACAAGCTCAAGTGAAAGAGAACTTAGGATTTCTTCAACATCACTGTATTCAAACCCTTTTTCCTTCAAAGTCTTAACAGCCATTTCGATTGATCCTGGCTGTACAGTCTCTCCTGCAGATCTTTCGTAGTCACGTTTGCGACGAATTCGGTGGTTCTGTTCCGCAATGTTCACCAATTGAAAGTAAACTGCAAAAGCCCGTATCACTTGATGGCGCTTCTCAGAATCTAATTGCTTGATCATACTAAGGAATTCTTGATACAACTCTGGCGTATATTCGGCCCGTAAAGCCTTACTGGTTTCACGGATTTTTTCTACTACATCTAGAAGTTCATTACCTCCTTGATGAACGAGAACCTCCCCGAGTATATTACCAAGAAACCGCACATCCCGGCGCAACAAGTTGTTAGAATTGCTTTTGTTCGCGGTTACCATAATTTCTGTCATGCTTATCCTCCTATCTCCTGCTTATTACAAATTCTACGTAAAAAATGACACCTTCATAACATAATACAATAAAAATCAGTGAAAATCTTTAGTTTTGTGATAGAAAATACAGGTTTTTTGTAACTTTTAATGTAAAATACTGCTTTTCTTGTCGTATTTCTAGAGATTTTCTTGATTAATTCAACCAGTGGATAAGCTGAATTGTTCCTTTTATATGTTAATCCATGTATCCAAAATTTATTTGCAATTGCATAAAAGCAAGTACAATCTAGTAACAAGCATACAACCAGTAATACACTTAATGATCCCATAAACATATCTATATATACAAAAAAAAGCCCAGTTACTAAACCAGACTTTGCGTTAAAAGATTGGAGCGGGTGATGGGAATCGAACCCACGCTATCAGCTTGGAAGGCTGAAGTTCTACCATTGAACTACACCCGCATATTAAGTATCGGGATGACACGATTTGAACATGCGACCCCCTGGTCCCAAACCAGGTGCTCTACCAAGCTGAGCTACATCCCGATATTTAAATGGCGCGCCCTGAGAGATTCGAACTCCCGGCCTTTTGATTCGTAGTCAAACGCTCTATCCAGCTGAGCTAAGGGCGCAAATATGGAGCGGACGACGGGAATCGAACCCGCGACCCTCGCCTTGGCAAGGCGATGCTCTACCGCTGAGCCACGTCCGCAAAAATCAATGCGCGTGAAGGGACTCGAACCCCCACGTCAAGGACGCTAGATCCTAAGTCTAGTGCGTCTGCCAATTCCGCCACACGCGCATGTGATTATATGGTGAGCCATGAAGGGCTCGAACCTTCGACACCCTGATTAAAAGTCAGGTGCTCTACCAACTGAGCTAATGGCTCTTATAAATGGCTGGGGATATAGGATTTGAACCTATGCATGACGGAGTCAAAGTCCGTTGCCTTACCGCTTGGCTAATCCCCAACATTCTTATATGATTTGTACTTTACTCACATTATATACACATTCAAAGAATGAATGGTGGAGATTGAGGGGATCGAACCCCCGACCCTCTGCTTGTAAGGCAGATGCTCTCCCAGCTGAGCTAAATCTCCATATAAAGTGACCCGTAGGGGATTCGAACCCCTGTTACCTCCGTGAAAGGGAGGTGTCTTAACCCCTTGACCAACGGGCCTTAATAAACAAGCTCTCAACCGGGATCGAACCGGTGACCTCATCCTTACCATGGATGCACTCTACCTACTGAGCTATGAGAGCAATGGCTCCCCGAACAGGGCTCGAACCTGTGACAACTCGATTAACAGTCGAGTGCTCTACCAACTGAGCTATCAGGGAATAGTAACCATTAGTAGTAAACACATTCCTCAGTTACCTGAGGTAAGGATGTTCGCTTGGCAGCGTCCTACTCTCCCAGGACCCTGCGGTCCAAGTACCATCGGCGCTGGAGGGCTTAACGGTCGTGTTCGGGATGGGTACGTGTGGAACCCCTCCGCTATCGCCACCAAACGTGATTTTTGCGCTGTGATATCTTCAGTGAATACTCACCAGCAAAATATCAGACCTTAGAAAGGACATGCAGCTTAAAATCATCGGAAAATTCATACGCTCTTCGCGTTTACTTGGGTTCTACACGGAAGTGTGAATCAAGAAACAAGCGTTTAGTTTTCCTTCAAGGATTTGCTCCCTGAAAACTAGATACGAAACAATCTTTGCAATTTAAATAGCTTATGCTTCCGAAGTAGCTTTCCTTCAGAAAGCTTGTAGGATAAGCCCTCGACCGATTAGTACTGGTCAGCTCCATGCATTGCTGCACTTCCACCCCCAGCCTATCTACCTCGTCGTCTTCAAGGGGTCTTACTAGTTGGGAAATCTCATCTTGAGGTGGGCTTCGCGCTTAGATGCTTTCAGCGCTTATCCCTTCCATACATAGCTACCCAGCGATGCTCCTGGCGGAACAACTGGTACACCAGCGGTATGTCCATCCCGGTCCTCTCGTACTAAGGACAGCTCCTCTCAAATTTCCTACGCCCACGACAGATAGGGACCGAACTGTCTCACGACGTTCTGAACCCAGCTCGCGTACCGCTTTAATGGGCGAACAGCCCAACCCTTGGGACCTACTTCAGCCCCAGGATGCGATGAGCCGACATCGAGGTGCCAAACCTCCCCGTCGATGTGGACTCTTGGGGGAGATAAGCCTGTTATCCCCAGGGTAGCTTTTATCCGTTGAGCGATGGCCCTTCCATGCGGTACCACCGGATCACTAAGCCCGACTTTCGTCCCTGCTCGACTTGTAGGTCTCGCAGTCAAGCTCCCTTGTGCCTTTACACTCTGCGAATGATTTCCAACCATTCTGAGGGAACCTTTGGGCGCCTCCGTTACTCTTTAGGAGGCGACCGCCCCAGTCAAACTGCCCACCTGACACTGTCCTCGCACCGGATTACGGTACCAAGTTAGAACCTAGATACGATCAGGGTGGTATCCCAACGTTGCCTCCACACAAGCTGGCGCTCATGCTTCTTAGGCTCCCACCTATCCTGTACAGATCGTACCCAAATCCAATATCAAGCTGCAGTAAAGCTCCATGGGGTCTTTCCGTCTTGTCGCGGGTAACCTGCATCTTCACAGGTATTAAAATTTCACCGGATCTCTCGTTGAGACAGCGCCCAAGTCGTTACGCCATTCGTGCGGGTCAGAATTTACCTGACAAGGAATTTCGCTACCTTAGGACCGTTATAGTTACGGCCGCCGTTTACTGGGGCTTCGGTTCATAGCTTCGGATTACTCCTAACCACTCCCCTTAACCTTCCAGCACCGGGCAGGCGTCAGCCCGTATACTTCGCCTTGCGGCTTCGCACAGACCTGTGTTTTTGCTAAACAGTCGCTTGGGCCTTTTCACTGCGGCCCCCTCGTGCTATTCACACTACCGGGGCACCCCTTCTCCCGAAGTTACGGGGTCATTTTGCCGAGTTCCTTAACGAGAGTTCTTCCGCGCGCCTTAGAATTCTCTTCTCACCTACCTGTGTCGGTTTACGGTACGGGCACCTTCATCTGGCTAGAGGCTTTTCTTGGCAGTCTGAGATCATGACCTTCGCTACTGTAATTTTCACTCCCCATCACAGCCCAGCCTTACGATGTGCGGATTTGCCTACACATCAGCCTCACTGCTTGGACAGACATCCATCAGTCTGCGTCACTACCCTACTGCGTCCCCCCATCGCTCGTAACGATTTACGGTGGTACAGGAATTTCGACCTGTTGTCCTTCGACTACGCCTTTCGGCCTCGCCTTAGGTCCCGACTTACCCTGAGCGGACGAGCCTTCCTCAGGAACCCTTAGGTTTTCGGCGGATCAGATTCTCACTGATCTTTTCGTTACTCATACCGGCATTCTCACTTGTATGCAGTCCAGCAGTCCTTCCGGTCTACCTTCAACCCGGCATACAACGCTCCCCTACCCCTGATGCAAAGCATCAAGCCATAGCTTCGGTGGTGTGTTTAGCCCCGTTACATTTTCGGCGCAGAGTCACTCGACCAGTGAGCTATTACGCACTCTTTAAATGGTGGCTGCTTCTAAGCCAACATCCTGGTTGTCTGTGCAACTCCACATCCTTTCCCACTTAACACACACTTGGGGACCTTAGCTGATGGTCTGGGCTGTTTCCCTTTCGACAATGGATCTTAGCACTCACTGTCTGACTCCCGGAATACAAGTCTATGGCATTCGGAGTTTGACTGAGCTTGGTAACCCTTGCGGGCCCCGCACCCAATCAGTGCTCTACCTCCACGACTTACTTGTTCCGAGGCTAGCCCTAAAGCTATTTCGGGGAGAACCAGCTATCTCCGAGTTCGATTGGAATTTCTCCGCTACCCCCACCTCATCCCCGCACTTTTCAACGTGCGTGGGTTCGGGCCTCCAGTGCGTGTTACCGCACCTTCACCCTGGACAGGGGTAGATCACACGGTTTCGGGTCTACGTCCACGTACTATGTCGCCCTATTCAGACTCGCTTTCGCTGCGGCTACGGCTTTTCACCTTAACCTTGCACGGGAACGTAACTCGCCGGTTCATTCTACAAAAGGCACGCCATCACCCATAAAACGGGCTCTGACTTTTTGTAAGCACACGGTTTCAGGTTCTATTTCACTCCCCTTCCGGGGTGCTTTTCACCTTTCCCTCACGGTACTGCTTCACTATCGGTCGCTAGGGAGTATTTAGCCTTGGCAGATGGTCCTGCCGGATTCATACGAGGTTTCACGTGCCTCGCACTACTCGGGATCCGTCTCGGAGGGAACAGATTTTTGACTACAGGGCTTTTACCTTCTCTGGCGGGCCTTTCCAGACCTCTTCAACTAATCGGTTCCTTTGTAACTCCATGTGAGACGTCCCACAACCCCAACCAGCAAGCTGATTGGTTTGGGCTAATCCGCGTTCGCTCGCCGCTACTGACGGAATCACTATTGTTTTCTCTTCCTCAGGGTACTTAGATGTTTCAGTTCCCCTGGTATGCCTTCAACCACCCTATGTGTTCAGGTGGAGATAACTATCCATTACGATAGCTGGGTTTCCCCATTCGGACATCCCCGGATCAAAGCTTGCGTACAGCTCCCCGAGGCAGTATCGTTGTTCGCCACGTCCTTCATCGGCTCCTAGCGCCTAGGCATCCTCCGTGTGCTCTTAATAGCTTAACCATATGCTCATTTTTGACTGATTCACTCCGGTTGGCATTCGCCAAAAGTCGTTCATCATTCAAAAATTTCGCTAAGCAATCTATTAATCTTCACTTGTTCAACACAAGTTCAGCTTAAAGGATATTTCTAAAATCGCAAAATTGTTTCGTTATCTAGTTTTCAAAGAACAACATTAATAATATTGAAATTATTATGGTGGAGCCAAGCGGGATCGAACCGCTGACCTCCTGCGTGCAAGGCAGGCGCTCTCCCAGCTGAGCTAT